>JBNJGP010000038.1:0-26323 GCA_051747805.1 Candidatus Muiribacteriota bacterium | reverse complement strand
TTTAGAAACAGAACGGGGTCTGTGCCGAGCCTGAATTTAAGCTTACAGAGGTCGGCCTGACCACTCGCTTTATTTTGTTTCGTAATAAATTTTAACCTCCAGCTCCTATCTGCACCTTTCACCTCTCACGGCTCCTATCTGCCTCTATCGTCTTACTTCTCACCTCTCACTTCTCACGGCTCTTCTCGGCTCCTATCTGCCTCTATCGTCTTACTTCTCACCTCTCACTTCTCACGGCTCTTCTCGGCTCCTCACCGCTCTTTTTCTTACCGCTTTTTGAGTATTTTTCTTAAATATGTTATAATTAAACCAATATATCTAAAAAATCAATTGCAGTTTTTTAATGGGGTTATTATGAAAAAAAAGTTTATTTTATTATTTTTAATCTGTTTTATTTCCATTTATACTTATTCTTACGAAATCCAAAATTCAAGAACCTGGGCGGCTTATGATTTTTATAATAAAGATGCTGAAGAGTTTCTAGAGCTGGAGGCTGACGTTGCCTTCAGGGTTTTAAATGTCTGGGGTAATACTATGGAGGATGCTGAAACTTTTAAAGAAGATGCACTTAAACATATTAAATTTTTAAAAGAACATGATAAAAAAGTTTCTGCAATGATTGGTGGAATTAGTATGAGTTCCGAGGAACCAGATGAATTTAAAGAAAAAGCTGGGGTCAGAAATCCCCTGGGAGACCTTATTGCCATAGATGACAAAACATATCATGGTTGTTATAACCGTTCAGAATGGCGTCAGCGACTTGTTGAAATTTTTGACCTTGTGCTTTCTGCTGATTTTGATTTTTTAGAGCTTGATCAACCTGCCCAGGAGCATTGGCGCGGACAATGTTACTGTGATATTTGTATAGAGGGTTTTAATGATTATTTAAAAGAAAGAGATAAACTCAGGTCGCCAAATTTTAATTATCTTCATTATCTTGGAAGTCGAAGAATGCTGCATATTAACGAAGGGGACCGTGAAATGTACTCCCCGCTTGGTCAGGATTATTGGCTGTATCAAATTCAAAGAGATACTTCAAATATTCAGGATATTGCCAACTGGTTTAATAAAAACTATCCTGATGTTAATTTTTTTGGAAACTCCTGGGCGCTGGCAGGCGAGTATATACCGGGTGTAAAGTTTTATGATTATGTAAATGTTGCGGGTGACTTTAGAACCCCGTGGATTTGGGAACCATCTGATGAATATTTTGGTCCTCCATATACAAGCTGGATTCCTATTATTAAAGTTGCACAGCATCTTTCAGAGGAAAGAATACTTACTTTTCTTGATACCTATCCGTACGAAAGGGTACTTAAGGATTTTCAAAACAAAAAAAACTTATTTTTAAATATTTTTGCCTCTGAAGCATTTGCTTCTGGCGCAGAATTTGTTTTCCCTTATTCAAATCGAGTAGCGTATAAACAGTATGGAAATTTCTGTCAGGATAATATTAAAGATTTTCTGAAATTTAAAAAAGATAATATTGAATTTTTTCAAAAAAGGAAAACTAATAATAATATTCTTGTAACAGCCCCTGAAAATGCTTTTTTAAAAAATAGGTTTTTTAAACAATACTGGGCTGTTGCCTATTATCTGCTGGATAATAATTTAGATTTTGATTTCTGTTTTAATGAAAATATTGAAAGTGTTGATAAAGATAAATATGATATTATCATTGATACGTCTGAGTTTGAGGAAAGTATTTTCAAATACTGTTATAATAAAAAGGAAGCTCATATTACACCTGTTAAAGAAAAACTGCAGAATTACACTCCACTTTACTCAACAGACCTGGATTATGGCAGAATTTTTTCTTATAAACACAGCAAAAACATTCACACTGTTCATATTGTTAACCCTTCCCGTTTAGATGACGATTCCTGGCAACTTACAATTCCTTCTGAAATAAATATTGAAGATGTTTCTTTTTATCCTGAAACTCCTGATCATAATATTAAGAAAAAAAATAATTCAACTACTATTGAATTTAATAAAAAAACCACTTATACTTTGATTAAATTCAGATTTGCTGAATAGATTAACTTGAGTAAGGTTTTTTGAAATAACAATAACAGGTGGTTAAATTGAATTTAATAGATAAATATATTCTCGAGTCAAAACCTTTTGATTTCGATCATAAAAACGAAGAATATTTTAATAAGGTTATGGTTGAGAGTTTTAAACATCATTATCAAAATTCATCTTTGTATAAAAAATTATGTAAATTTAAAAAGATTTCTCCGGATAAAATTAACCAATATACAGAAATTCCAGAAATATTTGTATCTGCCCTGAAAAAGTGGGAGTTTATAACCGGAAGTAAAAAAAACGTTGAAATTACTCTTTCATCTTCCGGCACGGGCGGACAGAAATCCCGTATTTTTTTGGACGGAAAATCCCTTTACAGAATAGAACATATTGTAAGAAGTATTTTTGATAATATGGGAATGGTAACCAATCAAAAAAACAACTATATCTGTTTTACCTATGATCCTGAAGTAGCCCACGATGTTGGAACTGCTTTTTCAGATAAAATGCTTACGGGACTTACTGGTAAAGGTGAAGTTTTTTATACAATGAAATTCAATAAAAATATTAACGATTTTGAACTTGATTTAAACCAGACAATTAAAGTTTTTGAAAAATTCGAACAACAAAAAAATCCCCTTAGAATTCTTGGTTTTCCTGCTCATCTTTATTTTGCCCTCTGTCATTTTGAAAAAAAATTTAAAAGAAAGCTTTCGCTTCCTAAAAATTCTTTTGTAATTACAGGTGGTGGCTGGAAAAACCATTCAGGAAAAGAAATTCCAAAAAATGAGTTTAAGAAAATGCTTTCTGAAAAACTTGGAATTTCAGTTGAAAATATTCGAGATCATTATGGTATGGTAGAGCATGGTATTCCATACGTTGACTGCGAATACGGTCATATGCATGTTCCATCATACTCACGACTGCACACTTATGATATTTACAAAAATGAAATAAATAAATTTGATAAAGAAGGTTTGTTGACTTTATATACTCCTTATATAAATTCTTATCCTTCAATCGCCCTGCTTTCAAGTGACAGGGCCATCGTAAGAAAAGACTGCAAATGCGGCAGAGGTCCATGGCTTGATTTAAAGGGGAGGGCAGGTATAAAACAGCATAAGGGTTGTGCTATCGCCGCTATTGATAAACTCAGGAGGCAGCTTGATAGTTAAAAAAGATTTTGAAAAAAATTTTGATATATTACAAAAATCCCGGGCAGACTTAGAGAATTTATCTATTGATTATATATTAAACGTTTTTGATAAACTTTCTAAATTGTGGGCTGATAAAAATGGCGAATATTATAAAAAAGCTATTAAAAAATTACCCCAAATTACAGGCTATTCAAATGCAATGACAAAAGACGGATTAGAAGTAATAATAAATCTTTTAAAAAAAGAAAATATTTTATTCCTTATTGAAAAATCAATTGGAAACAAAGCCTTAATTGATGATTTTGTTTATTCCTATGATAAGGCGATTTATTCAAAATTTCGGCCTCTTGGTGTTGTTGCACATATTTCTGCTTCAAATGTTTTTATTTCATGTGTTGACAGTTTAATAAGTGGAATTGTAACCAAAAATGCAAATATATTAAAAATGCCTCGGGGAGATAAATTTTTTCCTGTTTTATTTCTGGAATCCTTAAAAAAAGCTGATGAAAAAGGGGTTATTACAAACTCAATTCAGCTGTGGGATTTTCGCTCTAAAACAAAGGAAGCTGAATCTGTCATTAAACAGAAAGCCCAGGGAATTGTTGTATGGGGCGGGGAAGAGGCTATTGAGTCCTACCGAAAGGGAATTTCTCTGCATACTAGGTTAATTGAATATGGACCAAAATACAGCTTTTCAATAATATGCCGGGATAAAGAACTTGAAAAAGTTGCTTTAAACTCTGCCAGGGACGTTATAATGTGGGAGCAAATGGCATGTTCGTCCCCCCATGTAATTTTCGTAAATAAAAAATTTTATAAAAATTTTGCACATTTACTTCATATGAATCTGGAAAAATTAAATAAAACTTATCCTAAACCAGAACTTGACTTTAACGAACAAACTGAGGTTATTAAATTCCAAAAACTTGAAGAAACTGCCTGTGCTTTTGAAAATGGTGAAATTCTAAACTCTGATAATCATTCTGTAATAGTAAAGGATACTCCATGTTTTGAAAATACCTGCATGAATAGAAATGTTTTTGTTAAAGCTTTTGAAAAAGAAGAAGAAATTATCAAAAATGTAGAAAATATTGGACGTTTTGTTCAAACTGTTGGTATATGGGCGGACAGAGATAAATTTTTCAAGCTGAGCTCAACCCTTTCAAAATTTGGAGCTTATAAATTTACAGCTCCTGGTTATATGTTTCAGGGGAAAAATGGTGCACCACATGACGGGGAATTTCCACTGAGAAAGCTGGGGGAATTTATTTCAATTGAAAATCTTGGACTGGACCCTTTTTCTGAAATTGTTGAATTTGCAAAAGATAATACTGAATTCTATAAAAATAGAGAACAGAATGCTTTATTAACCCGGAAAGAATGTTTTGAAAACTCTCCTCCTTTTTCAAAAAGTATGATTACTGGTGATGATTTTAATGGGTTTATTTTTTCTTCAGGAGGTACAACCGGGAAACCTAAATATGCACTTTACTCCAGAGAAGATTATGAAATAATGACCGATATTTTAGAAAAAATTTACAGAGAGGCTGGTATTAATGAAAATGACCGGGTAGCAAATATTTTTATTGCCGGGAATTTATGGACTTCCTTTTTGGTTGCCAACGAAGCTTTAAGAAAAATTGGATGTACTAACTACCCTATAGCTGGAAATTCGGATTTTGAAGTAATAGATTTATATCTGGAGAGATTCAAAATCAATGCTATAGTTGGACTTCCATCGATTATTATTAAAATGGCAGAAATATGCGAAGAAAATAATTTAGACATTAAAATTGATAAAATCCTCTATGGCGGGGAACATTTCTATAAAAGCGCCAGAGAATATTTAAAAAAAGTATGGGGGGTTAAAAGAATTGCCTCTGCCGGATATGCTCTCGTTGATACTGGTCCTGTCGGTTATCAGTGTAAATATCAGACTGGCGGTGTACATCATTTATGTGATAATTATGTTCATCTTGAAATTATTGATGATGAGGGGAATTTTATTACAGAATACGATAAAACTGGAGAAATGATTATTACAAATATTAATCGTTTCAAAATGCCAGTTATCCGGTTTAAATCAGGGGATGCCGGCAGATTTATAAAAACCGAATGTCCATGTGGTTTCAGAGGGGTTACTTTTGAACTGCTTGGCCGATGTGATGATGTAGTTATTGCAGGTAGTACTAATTTAGAGTTTATTTCTTTTGAAGAAACTATCAGTGAATTTGAAGGTTTATCTTCTATATGGCAGATTATTATTACAACTGAAAACTCAAAAGATAAAGTTACCTGGAAAATAGAAAAAAGAAATAATTCGGGCCCCATTAAAAAAGAGGATGTTTTTGAAGTGCTAAAAAAACATTCTAAAAATATTAAATCAACCTATGAATCAGGCTGGCTTGATGTAAATATTGAAATTGTTCCTTCTGGCTCTATTGAAAGAGTTGAGAGAACTGGTAAAATAAAAAAAATTGTTGATAAAAGAATTACCTGATATTCAAAAATAAAGGAGTGAGATATGGAATGGTTAAGATATTTAATCGCACCGATAGCCGGAGCATTTATTGGTTATTCTACTAATTATATTGCTGTAAAAATGCTTTTTCATCCCAGAAAGCAGATTAACTTTCTTGGTATAAAAATTCAGGGCATTTTTCCAAAAAGACAGAAAGAACTGGCTGTGAGTCTGGGTGATGTTATTGAAAAAGAGCTTATTTCTCATCATGATGTAAATATTATTATTGAAGACCCAAATCTAAAAAGTAAACTAAAAGAGGATATAAAGGAGCATTTTATTAATTTTATTTCAACAAAAGCCGGTGATATTAATCCTATGCTTGCCATGTTTTTAAATGACGAAATCATTAATAAAATCAAAGTTTTAATGGACCCTGAAATAGATAGAATTCTTCCTGAAATTATAAATAAACTCACACGAGAAATTGAAAAAGAACTTGATTTCAGTGAAGTTGTAAGAGAGAAGGTTGAAGCCTTTTCAATGGAAAAACTTGAGGAAATTCTTTTTGCAATAATGTCGAAAGAATTCAGGTTTATTGAGTTAATTGGCGGGTTTATCGGGCTTCTAATCGGTGTTTTACAATCTGTTATCTTTCTTTTATGAAATTTCCTTCAAAAAAAAACACTTCACAAATTTGGAATTATCTTTTAAACTTAAGGTAACAAATTAAAATTCGGGAGGAAACAAATGTTAAAAAGAACGATAACAATTCTACTTGTGATGATTTTTTTAGGTAATCTTATTTTTGCTGAAGATGGCAAAAATGCCCTTCAACTTGAGCTTCATTCCTTAGTAAGCTTAAACTGGGAAGTTACAAATCAACTTCATGAGGATAATTATAATCTTGAACTGGTAAATAAACTTGAATCCGAAACAGAGCAATTTACAGATTATTTAATTGAGGCTGTTGAAAATGACCGTACAGAAGTAATAGAAACCTTAAAAGAAGAGTATGCTGAACTTGATACTCATTCACAAAATTTTATTTACAGCGAAATAATATCAAAATTAAACGAGTATTCCCGTAATAATGGTCTTCCAGCTTATTTACCTGGTTATGGATATCAGCAAAGTGATTATGTTTATCAACTTGGTAGTGAAATCGATTCTGAACTAGTTCATTCCTACTGGAAAAGAGAACATAGAGTTTTACAAAGTAATAATAAATACAGATTTTATGTTAAAATGGAAATTGCGGCTGAAATGGGTGCTGAAATTGGTGGTGGTGCTCAGGGTGGTATTTTTAATATCACAGGTTCAGCACATTTTGAGGTAAATGGTAAAGTTGAAGAATTTGCTGAAACTGAAATCTCAACTGTCGAAACTGTTGAAACAGATACCATAAGATTATATGAAAATCGAAGAGTTGAATTTGAAGTTTTAAGAGCACCTAAAAACAATCCTGATAACTGGGAAGTTGACGGTTCATGTTTTTTAAATAAAGAGTTTCCTGGTGAAACAGAAATAGTTCTTGATGCCGAAGATATTTTTAATTTCTAAACTAATATAAGCTGGCATAAATTTTAATTTCAAATAAAAAAGCGGGTTAATTACCCGCTTTTTTTTTATTTTACTTCATTAAAATTTTATTGTATGCTCATTTTTGATGATGTATGTAAAAAAAACACTTAATATTGCCCTTCCTACAATGCTGGGCTTTGCTGTTAATTATGCTTATCAGCTGGTTGATGCCTGGTGGGTTGCTCAGCTGGGGCCAGGAGCCCCCACTGCAATTATTATTTCTGGGGCAATTTTTTCTCTTCTGATGGCGGCTAATGAAATTATAGGTATTTCAACTATTCCTCTTTTTACAAAAGCATTTGGCAGAGGGGACAAAATTGAAACTGGATATGTTATTTTTCAGGGAATATTATTAAAATTTTTTATAGGTATTATTTTTTCACTTTTTTTTCTTTTTATTATAAATAATTTGATTTTTTTATATACAAAAAATCCTGAAATTGTTTCTCTTGTTCAGAAATATGGTAATATTCACTTTATTTCTCTTTTGTTCATTATGCCATATGCTACAATGCAGACTGCTCTTCGCTCAATAGGAGAGGCAAAAAAAACACTTTTTATTTCTTTGATTGCAACCTGCATCAACTTAGTTCTTGACCCTTTATTTATTTTTGGCGCGGGGGAGAAAGCAACCATTGCCTGCAATTATTTTGAAAAAGCCGATGTTGCTTTTCTTGGAGCCGGCTCCAACCCTTTGTTTGGTTTTATTAATTTTCCCTCTCTGGGCATCAGGGGTGCTGCTTTTGCTACAGTTTTGACACAATTCACTGTTTTATTAATTTCTTTTTATTTTTTGCTTAATAATAATGAAAAAATTAAAATATTTTGTTCCAGGTATGTAAAATTTGATAAAAATCTTATAATTAAAATGCTGACAATTGGAATTCCAGGTGGAGCCATTGCCTTTATATTTAATTTTGAAAATAATTTTATTACCTCAATAGCCGCAAATTACGGTGTGGCTATAAGTGATGGTTTTGGAATTGCGGCAAAAATTAGAGGAATTATGTTTATGACAATGTTTGGTCTTTCCATTGGTGCCTCAATTTCTGCCGGACAGTATATAGGAGCGAAAAAATTCAATGAAATAAGAAGTCAGATGAAAAACCTTATTTTTATTACAATTTTAATGCTTTCAATTCTCTGTATTCCAATTTTTATTTTTGCCCCTCAAATAATTAAATTCTTCTCACAGGAACCTTTAACAATAAGGTCAGGTAGTATTTTTTTACGATTTTTTGCTGTTCTGCCTTATTTAATATCTACATGTATGCTTTTAGAGAGTGTATTTACCGGGGCAGGCAAGAATATTCCGCGCTTATTTGCTACAATATCTATGGTATTAGGTTTTGAGTTTCCGGTTTTATATATTACCCATCACTATTTTAACCTTCCATTCTGGGGAATTGGTGTTATAATGTTAATAACCGGGACAATATTTATAATTGTTGACATTTTTCTTTTTAAATCCCGGATATGGGAAAAATCTTAATGAGAGAGGTTTTATGAATAATCTAAACAAATATCTTCAAAAAATTTCAAAGGACACAGGAATTTCTCCAAAGCAGGTTGATGCTACTGTTACAATGCTTATGGATGCAAACACTATTCCATTTATCGCCAGATATAGAAAAGAAAAAACAGATAACCTTGATGAAATTCAAATAAAAAAAATAAATGACATGATTGGCTACTATGAAGAATTAGAAGAAAGAAAAGAAAAGGTGCTTAAAGTAATTTCTGAACTTGGTAAGCTCTCTACTGACTTAAAAAATAAAATAGACAGAACTTTTGATAAAACTGAGCTTGAAGATTTATATGCTCCCTATAAACCAAAACGTTCTACCAGAGGACAGGTTGCCCGGGAAAAAGGTCTTGAACCTCTTTCAGATTTGATGTTTGACTGTAAAATAAAATCCGGTACTCCAGAGGATTATGCACAGAAATTTGTAAATCCCCAGAAAAAAGTAAACACTCCTCAGGAGGCTCTTAACGGTGCGTGTGATATTATTGCTGAAATTATTTCAGATAATACCGAGCTGAGAAAATATTTAAGAAACACAATTTATAAAAACGGCTTAATTAAAAGTGAAAACAAAAAAAACAAAGATGATGATGGACTGAAATACAAGGATTATTTTAATTATGAAGAAAGAGTATGCTTTATACCCTCGCATCGTATTCTTGCTATTTTCAGGGGTGATAAGGAAAATATATTAAAAATAAACTTTATTTTTGATACAGAAAAAGTTATTAATTATGCTAAAAAATTATACTCAAAACATTCAAAAATTTTTTCATATTATATTCATGAGGCTATAAAAGACGGTTTTAAGAGACTATTAAATCCTTCAATTATAAATGAAGTGAAAAAAACTTTAAAAGAAAAAGCCTATACAGATTCTGTTAAAGTTTTTTCTCAGAACATAAAAAATATCCTGATGGTTGGGCCTCTTGGTGAAAAAAAAGTTTTAAGTATTGACCCAGGTATAAGAACTGGCGGTAAACTGGCCGTAATCTCAGAAAGCGGGGATTTTATTGAAGGCGGGGTTTTATACTGGAAAGATAACAATAAAAAAGAAGGGCAGAAAATACTTAACCTTTTAAAAAAATATAATATTGAGTATATAGCACTTGGAAATGGAACTGGCTCCAGAGAAATACAAAAATATCTCAGCAACCTGTTTAAGTCCAATAATATTAAGGGTACCAATGTTGTTATTGTCAACGAGTCAGGCGCTTCTATTTATTCGGCCTCTAAAATTGCCTCTGATGAATTCCCGCAGCTTGACCTTACTTTAAGAAGTGCTGTAAGTATTGGAAGGCGACTGCAGGATCCTCTTGCCGAACTGGTGAAAATAGACCCTAAAAGTATTGGGGTGGGGCAGTACCAGCACGATATTGATCAGAAGATGCTAAAAAAAGAACTCGATGAAACAATACTGTTTTGCGTTAATAAAGTTGGGGTTAATTTAAATACTGCAAGCATCCCTCTTTTAAAGTATGTTTCTGGTATCACTCCTAAAACAGCCAATAAAATTGTTGAATTCCGTGAAAAAAACGGGTTATTTAAAAGTCGTGATTTAGTTAAAAAAGTTCCAGGTATTGGCCAAAAAAGTTTTACTCAGTGCGCCGGTTTTTTTAGAGTAAAAAAAACAAACCCGATTGAAAATACAGGTATTCATCCTGAACATTATTATATTGTTGATAAAATATGTAGAAAGTTAAATAAAAATGTTTCTGAAATTTGTGCAAATCCTGAAATACTCGATAAATTAAACCCTGAGGAATTTACAGATGATTTTGCGGGTGAATATACACTCAAAGATATTTTTTCTCAGCTTAAAGCTCCCGGTCTGGATGTTAGAGAAAAGTTTGAAAACATAGAATTTCGCGAGGATGTTAATGAAATATCCGATTTGAAAAAAAATATGATTTTAAACGGTGTAATTACCAATATAACTAATTTCGGGGCCTTTTGTGATATTGGAGTGCATCAGGACGGACTTATCCATATTTCGCAAATTACCAGTAAGTTTATTAAGAATCCAGACGAAGTATTAAAAACGGGACAGCATGTTAAGGTAAAAGTTACTGATTTTAATGTCAACCGAAAAAGAATAAGCCTGACCATGAGATTTTAAAGGAGATTTTATGAAATCAAGAATACTTTATTATTTTGTAATCATTGTTGTTTTACTACTTATTATTTCTTTTGTTAATAAGTACTTTTTTACTCCGCCTACAAAACATATAGAAAACCTTAATGAGGAGTTTTCAAAAAATTTTTTAAACGGGAATTTTTCTTTTGTTTATAAGTATCTTGATGAAAATTCAGATTTTTATAATATTTTTTCCCAATTTTATAAAGATAATTTTATTTTTGAGCCAACATCTTCAAATCAAGCAGAAGACACCTTCTTTGGATTTCTTTTTTCAAAAAATCTTAAGGTAGTTTCCGCAGTTCATGCTAAAATCAACCCTGAAAAAAGTCAGAATAAAATATTTCTTTATAATCCCTCACCCCAATATTCTGATAATATTAAGCAAAACTCTTCTGATAAAAGTCCTTTCAGTGTTTTACCTGTGAATTATAAAGTAAATAAAATTTCTATTGAAGGTGGTATAGATAAACAAGATGTGGAAAATAATGAGAATAATGTAGAATTTCATCTTTTTGATATGGGAAAATTTTTTAAGGAAATCGAAATCCTGAGTTCCTCGGATAAAATATTTCTTCAAACTTTTATAGAACCCGCTTTTATTAAAGTTAAAACCCCGAATTCAGATGCGCAAGTAAAAGAAATAGTTGAAGTTATGCATAACTCACATAAAATTATTTTTGATAGAAATGTGGAACCCGGCGATATTATTGAAATTGAAATTCCAGGAAAATATCCTGTCGTATCGCAAAATCCACTGGTAACTAAAATTGTTTTACCATTTGTTAATCCCAGACATTTAAAAACGGTTAATGATAATATTACTTTCAAGCCTTTTGTAGAATTTGACAGTGAAAATTTTTTTGTTATACCCGATGATTCTGATTATAATATTATTGAACCAGGGTCTGTTTATCAAAACAAACATAGTATAAGTAATAATATTTTATTTTTATTTGACGATAAAAAACCTTTTTTAAAAAATTATGCCAGCATAAATATTGTGTATTTTTCTAATATTGAAAAATATTTAAGTCATGAGTTAATTTATGATTATATTAAAAAATTAAACAATCTCTATGGGAACTTCTATAACGAGAAATATTTATATGCCGCCTCTAACCCTGAAATTTCAAGAGACGTCTATCCAATAATGAACGTTTTATCCCCCGAAATTTTAGATGAAGTACATAATTCTGACGGTGAATATGCTGGACTGGATGGAAAAAAATACATACATCTGAGTTTTTTAAGAAATCTTTCAAAAATGTACCAGCAGTATATTAAAACTCCTGATTATACACTTGCTTCAGGACTTGCAGAGTTTGCAGCCCTTATTGTTTTTGATGAAATTCATGAAACAGACTTAATTAACCGTGCCTTGCAAAGTGCTGAGCAGCATAAAATAAACAAGTTTATACCATATTTTCACAATTTATATGAGAATAACCCCGATTTTATAAAAGAAGAATATGAAAAAGAACCTGATTTAATTATAGAAGAATTATTTAAATAATTCTTTCACAAACTTCGTGATTGGTTCTCTGAAAACAAAAAATAAAATTATAAAGGGAAGAAAAGATATTGCAAGTCTAAGGAAAAATAAAGCCAACCTTAAAAAAACAGGTAAAAATAAAACAGCTAAAATTATCCCCCATATAATCCACAAATTATAATTTGGTTTATTTTTTTTATTTTTTTTTAGTTCAACAATAACATTACCGTCTTCATCTACACCGGTTGTTTCGGTTTCAATATCTTCATCTTCATCAGTACTTGAAGCAAAAATATCTTTATAACTCCGGGTTTTAATGTTAAAGGCGTTTTTGATTTTATCCTGAAAAATACCAGCTAATAACCAGATTATAAAAAAAATTATGAAAAAATTTACCATTTTAATTTCCTTTTATATATATTTTAGAATATATTACCCTTTTTTTAACTATTTTACAAGAAATATTTATAATTTCACATCTAAACACTTTTCTGTTATAATCTTTTTAATTATATTTAAAAATTGAGTTTGAAAAAAAGAAAATCCCGTTTTTAAAGCTTTTATACTTTAATAAATGAGGGTTTTCATTTATAAAAATTTACCAGACTCAGATTTATAAATTCAATTTTTTTAAAAGGGGTGTATTTTATGTTAAAAACAAATGAGAAAAAATTAATTCAAATGTCAGTCCAGGGCAAAGTTGCAAATCCAATGAAACGCTCAGCAGGCCATGTTGTTGACCATAATGGCGAACCGTTTTCTCTTCCAGGAACCGGTGGTATTGTTTATAATGTAAAAGTTGGTGACTCTGTTTACGGTTGGGAAGGCGACCACATTGAGCCGGCCGTTTCATCAGCTGCCGACGAAAAAGAAAGAAACGGGGCTAAAAATACTGGTTATAACTTTTATTCCTGTATTGGAAACGAGGCTGTTATTATAAGCTCCTCAGATTCTTCAATCAAAGGGAAAACTGGAGTGGTAACAGGTCATCATGGTGGTATTGAGCATGTTATTATAGATTTCCCTGATAAAGTGCTTCAAAAAATGACTCTTAAAGATGAAATTCTTGTAAAAGGTTTTGGTCAGGGGTTAAAATTTATTGATTATCCAAAAGTGAAAATTTTTAATATTGATCCTGAATTATTAAAAAAATTAAATATCAGAGAAAAAAAGCTTAAAACTAAAAGAAAAATTCAAATGGGTGTTTCTGCCATAGTACCGGGCGAACTTATGGGCAGCGGAGTTGGTAGTCTATCAACAGGTTCTGGCGATTATGACATGATGACCATGGATGAAAAATATTTAAAAAAACATAATCTACTGGATATGAAATTTGGTGATATCGTGGCTATTGCCAATCATGATAATCGTTTTGGTAAATGTTTCAGAAAAGGCGCTGTTACTATTGGTGTTGTTATTCACAGTGACTGTAAAGTATCTGGTCATGGTCCGGGTATTGCAACTATTTTGTCTGATGATGGCTCAGGTATTATTGAACCGTTTATAGATAAAAAAGCAAATATAGGTCAAATCTTGAAAATAGGAAGATATTCTAATAAAAAATAAAAAAGTTGTAACTTTTTAATATTATAACAGTAATAATAATGAATGAACAGGAGGTTTCTTATGAAACTCAGGATTTTACTTGTTGTACTTATATTTATATCGGTTATTATTCCTGCCGAAAGGCTGGTTGTAGGCCGCTTGAATTTAGCCTTTGTTTTAATGTTTCATCCCGAAATGAGGGATTATTTACCTCAGTATGAAAGATTTGCCTCTCCTGATTTTGAATTTGAGGGCGAAGAAATTGAACGTGTTCAACAAAGAATTGCACGTATAGAAGAAACTGAATCTGAATATCAGGAACTTGAAAGAGAGTTTGAAAAAATAAACAAACAAATTAATGAAAAAAATGAAGAGCTTACCGAAGTTAATGCAGAGCTTAACATGGAAAGGTTTGAAATAAACGCAAGATATCGTGATAAAATGAAAAATGCTGATTTTGGCGAAGTTGCCAAGCTTGAAAATGAAAGAGACTCTAAAATACAGGAAGTGGAAAATGAATATGAGGATAAAATAGTATCTTTAAGAGATGATATTGATGCTCTTCACGAAAAAGCTTCTGAAAGCGACCCTATGATTAGGCGTCAGAAACAGGCATCTCAGTTAATGGATCAAAGTGAACTATTCTTAGGTTTTGATGCTTCAATGGTAAAGGCACAATCAATTATTGATTCTATTCAGCAAGCTGTTGATGAAGTGATAAAACAACATAACTTTGATCTTGTTATCAATACTTCACTTTATTCTCCAATTGGTAAAATTGTAGGTGAAGATTCTCTGGCGGAAGCTTTCCGCGGTGAAACTGACGTGCCACTTGAATATGGTTTTTCCCCAACTCCTGGTTATCTTGATGATACTGTTGATGCTCCCGAAAAACCTCTTCATAATTTGCTTGATAGCAACGAAGAAGAGGATATTTTCTCCTTTTATGAACATAGATTTAATTATATTGAAAGTATTGCAAGAATTTTTTATATTCCGGTTATTGATGAATTTGCTATTTACGGTCCAAAACTTGATATGAGGGAAGATATTACAAGAGAAGTTATTTTGAAACTTTTTGAAAAATATAATGTGAGAGATTTTGAAAAAGAGGTAACGCTTGAAATTATTGATTTGATTTTAAGTGATAAAATAGAACTATATTAATTACGAAAAAGGGGGGTTATTATGTGGAGTAAAAAGTATTTTATAATCCTTGTAACCTTATTTTTTTTAACGATTTTGCCCCATGCTATAGCAGATTATATTGAGAACGAGAATACAGCATTTTTATTTATGAATTCTGTTGTTTATGATCAGACTGGAAATACTATTCTTGATTTTTCACATTTGTATGATATTGAAGATCAGTTCCCAACAGGGGTTTACAATTCTGTAAGGGTTACAAATCCTGAAGGCGGTTTAGGCTGTAACTTTAATGACGTTGCCACCATTGACGACGGGGGTTCAGCTATTTATGAACTGCCTTATTTCCCGTATGATGCACGGGAATTAAATATTTACTTCAGATATAGAAGACGTGAAAAAAAGAGTAAAGGTAAAGGCTCTAAATGGGTTTATTATGATACTGTTGAAAGAATAAAGCCTTCAAAAGAGGGTATTCAAACTCACACATTCAGCAATCAAAACAGTAGAGGTGGTCAGGAAATTATTTTAGAGCTTAGAGGTAAGGAACTTGTTATAAAAAACCATGGTAAAGCCACAACTAAAAAATTTTTATGGTGGAACTACAACTCAAAACCTCTTCCTATGTACCTTCAAGTTATTGAAATGAAAGGGGTAAAAATACCAAGAGCTTTTCCAAAAATTGGTGTTGATGGTAACGATAATATTTATAATGTTTTAAGAAAAAAAGGAAGAATGCGTAATTTAGGGGATAATAAATTTGCAAGAGAACTTATTCTTGAAGTTTATAAAAATGGTAGTCAAAAACTCTTTGAAATTGTCGCTGGTGAAGAGGAATTTCAAAAAACCGGTCCAAACGCATATAATCCGGTGGGTGACCAATTACATCCTCATGTAAATCTCGATGTAAACCCACAGGGAACCAGAGTTTATTTAACTTCTGATACTCCAAGCACTACTCAATACATTTATCATATAGATTCCGGTGAGCTTGAAGAAAAATCACTTGGTTTCAGTCCCGAGCATATGACTGTTTCAACTAAAAACCGCGAAGAAGAATGGCTTCATTACGGTATGGCCGATGGTCTATCTATTGCTGAAACCTGGGGTCCACAGGAAAATATTGAAGATAGTGAAAGATTTGAATTATATGATAATACTGTTTACAAAACAACAGATATGTACGATATTTTTAATAATGAAGCTGAAGACGGTGGTTATGTAAACCTATCAACCAAAGATGTTTACGGTTCAACCCTGCAGCATTTTGCTGTTGGCGAGGATTACTTTGCCTACTCAGACGTCGCGGCTAACACATCTGCAAATTTTGCTCTTGGTGATACTCCAGATACATATACCGCTATGGGCAGAAGAGCTACTATGACAGTAAATATGGGTGTTGAAATAACTGATGGTGAAGAAATAATTATTCTTGAGCGTTCAAACGGACAGACTCATGAGCATAAATGGGACGCACAGGAAGAAAAAATGCGCTTTACTACTGATGAGGCTGAGGATTATAGAATTACCCGCGATGGAAAATTATTAATAATAACTGATGTTGGTTCAACTCCTACCATTACCGAAACTAGAAGAAGGCGTAAATGGAGAATCTGGCCCATATGGTGGACTTGGGAATATTACACAGTTGAAGTTCCAGACCCTGTACTCAATGATCCTACAAACTTCGGGTTAACAGCTTTTTATAATATTGCCTCTGTTTGTGTAACCGAAGTGCCATATGAAGATATACAATACTTTGCAGCAGACGGTTATGGTAATAAATATACTATTAGAAGAACTTTTGAAGATTATGAAAACTGGCGTACTGACGGTCAGGTTACTGGTCAAAACCAGAGTACTATAAGACATGGCCAGATGACCAAATTTTATAGAAGAGAAACTAACTTTACTCTTTACAGTTTAGACAGTAATAATAATCAGACAGAACTTTTTACTTTCCCTAATGTTGGTTACAGTTATTATTACAGACTTGGCTCACCAATTCCTCCGGGATCATGTGGTTGCAGGGGTATTGGATGGTCTGATTATCGACCTATTTATGAGGCTGCTGCTGATGCTGACCTTGCAACAAACAGTTATGCAATGCCTCCAAGAGTTGTTGGTACACCTCTTGTTGATATAGAAATGACTCAGACAGATTCACCTAAGCTTCAGATGCTGGGAATTACCGGTGAACTATTTATGGATATTGATGAAAATAGACTTATATCCAGCGAAGTTGCACCAGCCAATAATGTTGTTTTTGAGAATTATGATGGTGTTGAATGGGGTCATAAATTCCTTGGGGAAATTTCTGCCCCAGACGGAAAAAGATCAGCACCTGCTGGTATAATTAATCAATACAATCCATATATTTTTGAGCCAAATGAATATTATTTCAGATATAATGTTGTAGAAGAAATCAACAAAGACATTGACGGTGATGGTAACTATCCAGATGGTGCTCAATCACCATCTCACAGATATGCCAATCTCGACTGGGCTGTTACTGGCGGTGGTTTTCCTTCTCATGTTGTTTTAGGAAGACATATGAATTATTCTGAAAACGAAAGAGGTAATCCTTTAGTTGATTCCAGATATTATGTATGGTCTATGAGAAGACTTGGTATTTATAATCCTAATCAACCTGAAGGCGAAGAGCTTGTTAACGCAGAAACCCCATGGACTATCATTAATCATGGTGCAAGAGATTATACCGATAATCAATATGCAAAACAAATTATGCAGCAGACTGGAATGGACTTTGTTCCTGATGAATCAATGCTTAATCAGGCAAAAACTTCAGAAGGCTTCAGATTTCAGCCAGAAGGATACAGATTTGATGATGGCGGTGTTTATGAAATAATGCTTGCATCCGGTTATAGATATATTGACTGGGAAGCTATGAGAGACCAGGCTCAAGGCGGTAATTTACGATTCTGGTGGGATGAGCCTGATTATATTGCAGAAGCTCCACCTATGAAACCAGATATAACCAGAGTTATTGTAAGAGCTTTTGAACCTGAGGACAGACCTAATTTATTAGAAGTTGTTATTGATGGCGAAACTACAGACGCACCTGATTACGATGAAGATAAAATGATGTCAAACTGGCAGTACTTTGACCATGACGGAAACGGAATTCCAGACAGTGCTGTTGTTGAAATAAACGAGGATTTTGAGCATAAATGGACAGCAAAAATTATTCAAAAAGATAGATTTGGAAACATTGTAAGTGATAATGATGATATTCTGTTTGTTCCAAACAGAGAAGGTCAGCAGGAAATCAGAGATCAGATTATGGAAGATGATCCATATACTGCCCATACTGAGGAAAATCTTGATTTAGCCGATAAATTCAGCGGTATAGCCTTTGAAAGCTCTGGTGGAACTGCGATGCATTATGAGTGGGAGGTTGAAACTATAGTAGATGACCAGGTATTCAGTCATAATTACTACAATAATTCAAAACGCGGTAATATGGCTATTGATAACCCTGCTCTTGACGGTCATAATATTAATGGTAGTCATTATCAGCCAGAATATTCAAGAGTGCAGGAAGAGGGTTATGAAGATTTTATTTATGGTGAAGACGGCAGCAGAAGACCTTCTTACTTTGAAACTTACTTTGATAAACCAATTGTTCCTAATCATTATAGAATAACTTATACTTTATACTATACAAGAATTGATTATTTTGATGAGGAAGGTAACTTTGCCTATCCATTAACTGATGAACATGGTCAGGTTATTGGTTATGACTGTAAAGAATCAATTGAAAAATCTGAGTTCTATGTTGATGTTTATGTTAAAGATACAACACTTCCTCAGGTAAGAGTAGAAACTCCTATACTAGACGGCGGAACTACAGGCGATCCATTCCCAAGAGAAATTCGTGCCTATATTACAGATAACAACCCATTCGATGGGTTAAGTGAGCTTGAATACAATGACCTTAAAGGCACTTCGAACAATACTGATTTTGCGATGATCCCTCCTGGAACTAGAGCTCATTTACTTTACCCAAGAAGACTTGATCCTGAAAGAACTCCTGCAGATGTGTTTGAATTTGAGGAAATTTTTGAAGAGGGAATTCAGGTTCCTTCAAATAATCAGGCATGGAAATGGGAAAGACCTAATTTAAATGATGACCCTGAAAATGCTTATCTTAAAGTTACTGATGTTTTAACAGCTTATGAGGCTCCAGGTATACAAACCGCTTCTTATGAAGTTGTTTTAACTATTGATGAAGAAGATTTAAAATTGCTTATGCCTTTTGATGCTGTAACCAATGATAATTATGGTAGTTTCAAATATTTAGTTGTTGCCGAAGACGGCTCAAGAAACTATTATGAAAATCACAGAGACAGTATTCCTGTTAGAACAAATGGCGGTTACTCAACTACAACCTTCCAGTATCAGGGTGATTCAAATGCCCAAAGACAGTTCAGTAATGTAGTTCATTTTGAAGAGGAAGATGATTATATTGAAAGGCAAACCTATGGTGTGCCTAAAACTATGAGGGAACCCGGTATGCTCTCTGCTGATATAGAATCATTTATTTCACAGCTTGAATTAAATACTATTTACCCAAGGCAGAATGCTGGCACCTTATTTGAGGATGATGAGGGCGAGTTTGAGGTTTATAAACAGGCTGGCGGTCCTCCAACAGCTGGTTATTACGGTATGGACGAAGGTGAGATTATTGTTGAAGATAATGATCCACCCGAAGTATATCTTCGAATTACTAATCCAAAAAGAAATATAACTATTGGCTACTACCTTTATAATGAAAAACATGTTGATGGTGTGAGTGGCGATGATGACAGAATGAGATATCCTTTCAGGGATGAAACTGAATATGATGAAAATATTCCTGGATTGCTTGCCCTTTCTGATGAAAGTGACAGAGGTAATTTATTTGTTGCTGTAGGTGGCGGTGATGCAGAAGTTTATCAGGACCCTGAAATAGTCGAGCTTCCACACGGATATCCTGAGATTCCAGAACATATGGTAAGTAATATTAGACCATGGTTTGGGGAGGGATTTGCCTCAGGTGGTGGATTAACCGGCGGAATAAGTGATTCAGCTGATTTTTACTCTATGCTTTATGATTTTGAAGACGAACACGATATAAACACATTGTTTATTGAAGAAGATATGCGTATTAGAATCGAACTTGCAGCAGTTGATAATGTAAATAATCCGGCTAAGTCAGATCATGAAGAATCACTTAACCTTACACTTGCGGGTGAATACAATGATGATATGGTTAATTACTTGAATAATAATGTTAACTCAGCTATGTATATTACAAATGCTGAGGACGACACGGGCAATACGCCTAGAATTAACTGGCATACAGTTTCTGATAGAACTGAAAGTGGCAGGATTTCTGATTACTTTATATTCAGAGAATCTACAAGGGAAGATGCTCCTGATGAACACTTATATGTTAGAATTAAAGATAATTCTGATAATGAGGTTGCTTTCAGAATTCCTGTAAGAATTCTTAATGTTAGAGTTCTTGAAAGAAAAATTCATGAAATGCGCCAGCAACATAACTTGGGCGACTAATAATAAAGTTTTAAAATATAAAAAGGCGGGTTTTTAACCCGCCTTTTTTTTTATTATTTTCATATACAAAATCAAAATTATCTGTTATATTTGTAAATTATGGATATTAAAAAAATATTATTTTTTGTTGTTCTGGGACTGATGTTAATTTTGTCACTTGTACCTTCAGAAACTGTACAGGTTGCAATTTTTACGGGCGAGGATTTTTTAGTTATTAAAGGCGATATTGCTGATTCATATGAAGTAATCAAAGAGGCCGCTGTTGTTATTCAGGGTAAAGAGATTATATGGACCGGACCGCAGACTCATATGCGTGCCGAAAACACAAGATTGATTAATACTGATGATTATATTTATCCTGGTTTTATTGATACTCATAATCATCCTTCATATAATTTTCTTCCAAAATGGCGACCTGAAAAAGTTTTCACCAATAGATATGAATGGGCTAGGACTTCAGACTATCGAGAATTAACTAAACCAAGGAGAAAATTCACAAGTAATGGAAGTCGCGTTCACCTTCTTGATAAATACGCTGAAGTAAAATCTTTAATAGCCGGTACAACCATGATTCAGGGAGCTTTTAAAAGAAGGGCCATTTCTGGTTTAATTAGAAATGTTGACCATTATAATCTTGCAACAGATGATCATATACAAACTTCAGTTCATCCTATGCAGCCTAGAGAATTAAAAAGGGCTGATGATATTTTAGCTAATTTCGGGGAAGGTTCTACTAAATTTCACATTGTTCATCTCGGGGAAGGAACTTGCGAAGACTCGAGGCAGGAACTTTATGAACTTGATAAAGTTGGGCTTGTAAGAGAAGGGCTTGTTGTTGTACATGGTATGGCTTTCTGGGTAGATGAATTTAAGTTAATGGCCGATCGTGGTGTTTCATTGAGCTGGTCTCCCAAAAGCAACTATGTTCTTTATGAAACAACAACCAGAGTTGATGTTGCAGACAGACACGGGGTTAAAATAGCCCTTTCGCCAGACTGGTCAATTACCGGAAGTGATAATTTGATTTATGAATTTCAGTTTGCATGGGAGATGAATGAGAAATTTTTTGACAACTATTTTACATATAAAGATATTTTTGACATGATAACCTTAAATGCGGCAGAAATTGTTGGTTTTGATGAATATATAGGAGCAGTTCAACCTGGTTTAGAAGCTGACATAACGTTAATTGAAAAAATTAATTCTGATCCATATGAAAATTTAATGCATATAGATTTAGAACATGTTAATTTAGTTATGGTTCAGGGTGAACCTTTTTATGGCGAAAAAAAACATCTGGAATATTCAGGAAAAGAAAATATAGAAATTTTAGATGTAAACGGTCATGCTAAGGCTTTAGATATTGTAGAAAATGATGGTGATATTCCGGGAAGCGATGAAACTTTCAGGGAACTTTCTGCAAAAATTAAAAAAGTTTATCCAGAACCGCTGCCTCTTGCACCTGGAGTTAGTTTAAAGGAATAATTTTAATATTATGCTGAAAATAGCTGTAAAAAACAAATTCATAAAATTTGCAATTATTTTATTTATTATTTTGTTTTCTATTTTTACTGTTTTTTATCTTTCAGGCATATTATTTATGTTTATTTTATCTTATTTTATTGCTTTTACATTTGAACCCGCAATAAAATATCTGCAGAAGAAAAAAATAAAAAGAGTTTACTCTGTAATTCTAATCTGGTCTTTTTTAATTCTACTAATATTTTTAATTGTAATTCCTGTGATTTTTTCAATTCTTGCAGAAATTGCAGAACTCGGTCCTAAAATTGGAGAATATACAAATGCCTTTGCTGATAAAATCGAAGCATATGAAGCTCAGGATCCAGAAAGTGCTGAAGGTGTTTTAAGTTATTTTGCAGGTCGTTTTTTTAAATTCTTTCAATTTTTTGATATAACAGAAAGAACAATAATTGATTTTTTACTTGGAAATTTCAGGAATTTTCTTAATTACACTGGTAATTTTTTAAGAAATAATATAAATAAAGTCATATCAAGTTTTATATATATTTTTACAATTCCAATTATCTCATTTTATTTTATGCTTGATTTTTCAATAATTTCAGAAAAAATAAAATTATTTACTGGAAATAAAAATGAAAATATTAAAAATATTATTAATGAAACAGAAAAAGATGTTTCAAAATTCTTCAGAGGACAGCTTATTATCTGCTTTATTGTTGGTTCACTTCTGGGATTTGGGTTCTTTCTTATTGAGGTAGATTTTCCACATCTTCTTGGTTTTATTGCTGGACTGGCCAACTTGATTCCTTATTTTGGTGCTTTTATGAGCACTGCTATAGCCCTGCTTTTTTCTCTTTTAAAATTTGGATTTACAAGTGAGTTTCTTTTTATTTTACTAAAAATTTTAATTCTCGTTACAATAGTCCAATCACTTGACGCCTTTTTTCTTTCACCTAAAATACTTGGAACTAAACTGAATTTATCTCCTGTGTTAATAATGTTTTTTTTGTTTACAGGAGGAACAATTGCTGGTATATTAGGTATGTTTTTATCAATTCCAACAATGCTTATTATACGTGTGCTTTATAAAAATTTAAAAATCAAGTTCGTTAATGAGAAGGAGAATTAAAAATGAATAAAGTTAAAACTGAAGTATTTTCGGAAATCGGACCACTTGAAGCAGTTCTGCTACATACTCCAGGTAAAGAACTTGAAAATATGACTCCTGAAAACGCAGAAAGAGCTCTCTACAGTGATGTATTAAATTTGAGAGTTGCTCTGAAAGAATATAATCAATTAAAGGGGGTTCTTTCAAAAATATGCCGTACATTTGAAATTAAAGACCTGCTTATTGATATATTATCAAATACAATTTTAAAGGAAAACCTTGTAGAAAAAATATTGAAAAATGAAAAAAATACGGAAATTACCAGTCTGCTTTCTTCACAACCTGCAGAAAAACTTGCCACTCAGCTTATTGAAGGTGTGGTTATGGAAAAAAATACATTAACGAAATTCTTAAACAACGAGAGGTTTTCATTAAAACCACTTCATAATTATTTTTTCACCAGAGATTCTGCTATTACAATGTATGATAAAGTATTAATTTCTAAAATGGCAAGTAAGGTTAGAGAAAGAGAAGCTATTATAATGGAGGCTATTTTTGACTCTTCTGCCTACTTTGACACCAAAACAGTAAATCCTGCCAATAGTAACTGTGATGGTATTACTATGGAAGGCGGGGATATTCAAATAGCCCGCTCAGATGTAATTCTTTGCGGCATAGGCTCCAGAACTTCATCAAAAGGAATTGATTTTATTGTTGATAAATTTATGAAAAAAAATGAAAAAAAACATATTATAGTTCAGGAATTACCCGAAAGACCGGAATCATTTATACATCTTGATATGGTGTTTACTTTACTTGATAATGATAAATATATGGTATTTGAACCTCTAATTTTAAAGCCAAATAGATTTCAGACTGTTCATATAACTATTGATAATGGCGAAGTAAAAAGTATTAAAACTGAAGAAAATATTCCTTGTGTATTGAAAAAACTGGGAATGGATATGGAACCAGTAATTTGCGGCGGAAACAATGATTTATGGATACAGGAAAGAGAACAATGGCACAGCGGGGCGAATTTTTTCACTTTTGCTCCAGGCAAAGTTATGGGTTATGGAAGAAATACTTATACCATTGATGAATTAAATAATCATGGTTTTGAAGTTCTTCAGGCAGAAGATATTATTAATGATGTAAAACATCCTGATAACTACAAAAAATGTGTTGTAACGATTGAAGGAAGCGAATTAGCACGTGGTGGCGGGGGATGCCGCTGCATGACAATGCCAGTAAGAAGAAAAAAAATTGATTTTTAAAAAATGAAAAATAGATTTTTAATACTGAACCGGAGGGTTTATCGATGATTTTTGGAAAAAGCAAAGAAAAAGATATGTTTGATCTGTTTCAGCAACATTTGAGCCTTCTTGAAGAGCTTATGGTGGAATTTCGAACTACTGTACATATGTATATGGAATATAACAATAAATTCCTGAAAAGCTCAAAAAAAATGCATTTACTTGAACATCAGGCAGATAAAATTAAACTTGAAATTAGAAAGGTACTTCTAGATGGTGCTTTTTATCAAACTTTAAGAACTGATTTTGCACAACTTGTTACAAAATTTGATCATATTTTTGGTTATGCTGTTATTGTTGGAAGAAAATTTTCTGAAGAAAGACCGGATTTAAGCTTTTTTAATCCTAAAATGCAAAAACTTTTTCTTGAAATAATTGATGAAACAGCCTCAATTGCTGTACCTATGAGTAATGCTATTATGTATCTTCAAAAAGATATAAAAAAAATTGAAGAACCCTGTAAATGTGTAATGCTGAGCGAGAGTAAAATCGACAGACTACAGCACAGGCTTTTAAAAAGACTGTTCAAGTTGGATATTGATTTGGCACATAAACTGCAGATTAGAGACTTAATATTATATATAACAAATATCTCTGATGAGGGAGAAAACATAACCGATATAATAAATATACTTGCTATGAATCTTAATGTGTAAATAATAAAAGAGGTTTTTTAAAATGTGGCGAATTTTATCAGGATTTTTCATGGGCTGGGGTTTAGGAGCCAATGACGCTGCCAACCTGTTTGGTCCAGGAGTATCCGCAAAAATAATAAAATACAGAACAGCTACAATCCTAATAGCTATATTTGCCTTATCAGGCGCTGTAATAGAGGGAACAAAATGCATGGAATCTCTTGGTAAACTTGGTGATATTACAGGACAAAATGAGGCATTTATTGTTTTATTATCAACTTCCATATGCGTTTTAATTATGTCCTACTTTGGAATACCTATTTCCACAGGACAGGCAGTTGTTGGTTCAATTCTTGGCACTGAAGTTTTTAAAACTATTGCAGGCTTTGAATCAACAGGAGCAAATTTTTCCCAGCTTGGTAAGTTTTTTTCAGCATGGGTAGGAACCCCAATTGGGGCCTGTATATTAGCCTTTATTTTCTTCTTTGTTGTTGATAAATTTATTGAAAAATATATTGAAAATTTAATTTTACTAGATAGATTTATAACTATTTCATTACTTATTGCAGGTTGTTACGGTGCATATGGCCTTGGGGCAAACAATGTTGCTAATGCAACAGCGGTTTATGTTTCAACTGGTATGTTGACAGCCTTACAAGCTGCTTTTATCGGCGGAGTTGCGATAGCAGTGGGAGCATTAACCTACAGTAAGAAAGTTATGCTTACTGTTGGGGAAAAAATTGCAGTTATTGGCCCTCTTGGCGCTTTAATTGCAACAGTAAGTCACTCTATAATTATTCATATATATACTCAGGTAGGCATACCAGTTTCCTCATCTCAGGCTATTGTTGGGGCTGTTATCGGTATCGGACTTGTTAAAGGGTTAAAGGGAGTAAGATTATCTAAAATTTTTCAAATAATGGCAGGTTGGATTTTGACTCCATTGTCAGCTGGTTCTTTTGCTTTTATTATCTTCTATGTTTTAAATATAATTGGCTTTAGCGTTATTTAGAGCCGTGAGAGGTGAGAAGTAAGAGGTGAGACGATAAGAGCAAGAGGTTAAAATTTATTACGAAATAAAATAAAACGAGTGGTCAGGCCGACCTCTGTAAGCTTAAATT
>JBNJGP010000037.1:0-26325 GCA_051747805.1 Candidatus Muiribacteriota bacterium | reverse complement strand
CGGTAAAGCGAGTGGTCAGGCCAACATAAAAGTAAAAAGCTTTCAGCTTAGTAAAATCACCTAAAGGTGATAGTAAAGTTATCTAACGATAACAGTAAAGTAAATTAAAATTTACAGTATTTTTGTTTTAATCTTTTGCTGTCAGCTTTAGCTGACTTTACTGTCGATGATAATCGACTTCACTCGACCTTCGGTCGTTTACTGTTGGTTTAAGCCAACTTAACTGTTGTTTAAGTGTCTACAGGTTAAAATTTCTATTTTTTGCTAAACTCAACTTAATTAGTTATTGCATAGTAATAAATATTCATTCCGAACTTCAAGGCTTCTTCTCTAATATCAGACGGGGTCTGATGAACATCATGTCCAGCCCAGCCGTCGCTTATATTTGTTTCATAAGTATATACAAGTGCAAGTCTATCCTCAATAAAAATTCCCCACATTTCCGGCGGTTTTCCGTCATGTTCGTGAATTTTCGGAAGCTTTTCAAAATTAAAAAAACTTCTGTAAATTTCATGATCAGGATAAATTCTGTGAAGTTCTTTATTCTTAAATAAATCAAATAAGATTGGTCGTATATATTCATCCATCCCATAATCATCATCAATATAAATAAAACCGCCTGCCTTTAAATAAGCTCTAAGGGTTTCAAGCTCTCTTGTAGAAAAACTTACATTACCGTGTCCGGTCATATATAAAAATGGATATTTTGCCAGTTCCGGGTCTCTTAAAGTGACTACGGCTTCCTCGTTTTTAAAGGTTGTTCCTGCGTGTTTATTAAAATAACTGGTGAGGTTGGGAATTACATCGGGGTCATTATACCAATCACCCCCACCGTCATACTGTAGTCGGGCTATCTGTAACGAAAAGATAGTATATGTAAAAAATATAAAAATAAAAATCATGTAAGTTTTTTTATTTCTCATATATTTAATAATTAAACATAAGTTTGAAAAATATTCAATATTTTTGTTATGATTATAATCTTTATTATTTATAATTGACAGCTTTGATGCAAATTTTTGTTAAAAAGCCTTTGTAGCTGGTTTTGTATAAAAAATATTAATTTGGTTAAAAAATTTTGAAAAAAAATTTATATATTTTAATAATTTGCTTTTTATTTTTTATAAATATTTTTGCTTCAGCAAACCATAAAAATATTCTTTTTTTAAATTCCTTTCATCATGGATACGCCTGGTCTGATAACATAGTAGATTCGGCTGTTAAAACTTTAAATAATAATTTAAAAAATTCTGAAATTTATATTGAATATATGGATAAAAAACGTTTTAAAAGTGAAGATTTTTCAATTAACTTTAAAAAGTATCTTAAAACAAAATATCCCAAAGATAATTTTGATTTAATTATTGCCTCGGATAATGATGCGCTTAATTTTTTAATTAATTACAGAACAAATATATTTGGTGATGTTCCTGTTGTTTTCTGCGGGGTTAATGATTTTAAAAATGGGGATTTGGCAGATAAATCAAATTTTACAGGATATGTTCAAAAAGCTGATGTGAAAGATATTATTTTAACTGCCTTAAACTTTCATTCTAATATCGAAACAGTACATGTCATTTCTGACAGCACTGCAACGGGAATGGCACAACGGCATAGTGTAAAAGATGTTGAAGATAATTTCCCTGAGTTAAATTTTATTTATTTAAATGGAGATGATTTTTCAAATAACGAGCTTTTAAAGAAAGTCAGTGAAGTTAAAAATAATAGTATTGTTTTGATTACAGTGTGGCAGCGTGACAAAAATGGAGAATATATACCCTTTGAAAAATTTTATCCTGAACTTTCTGATAAATCAAATGCACCTTTATATGGTCTTGCAGACGCCTGGCTTGGTTATGGAATTATTGGCGGTAATTTGAATTCTGGAAGAATTCAGGGTTGGGAGGCGGCAAAAATTGGAATTCAAATTATTAATTCCGGGATTAATGCTTCTGAAATACCTGTTTTTTTTGAGAAACCGGATTATTATCAATTTGATGCATATGAACTTAGAAGATGGGGTATTTCATCTTCAGAGCTTCCCCGAAACAGTACTGTTATAAATAAAGAGGTTTTTACATATAAGTATTATCAGAATATAATAATAATAATAACGGTTATTATTATTATTTTAATTTTACTTCTTGGCTTTTTAATTTTTAATATAGCAACAAGAAAAAAACTGCTTAAAGCTATTGTTGAGGCTAAAAACAGGGCTCAGCGGGCCGATGAGTTAAAAACAGCTTTTCTGGCAAATATCAGCCATGAATTAAGAACTCCGATGACCGCAATTATGGGATTTACAGAAATAATGGAAAGTGTTAATACAAAAGAAGAGAAGAATAATTATTTAAATAGAATAAAAATTGCTTCTAACCATCTTCTATATTTATTAAATGACCTTATAGATATTTCTCGGATAGAGTCAAATAATACTAATATTGAACTGGCAGTTTATGATGTATATGATATTTTAGAAGAGGTTAAAAAAACTTTTCCTGTACAGTATATTAATAAAAATATTCAGTTTATATATGAAAAAGGGGAGCGGGGGAAGAATTATGTTTATACTGATAAAGCAAGATTAAAACAGATTATTTTTAATTTTCTTTCAAACTCTTTTAAATTCACACATAAAGGTTATGTCAAGCTGGGATATTTTAGAGATAATAATAATAATATAAAAATCTTTGTTAAAGATTCTGGCAAGGGAATAGATGAAAAAAATAAAAGAGTTATTTTTAAAAGATTTACTCAGGGTGAAGAAACTTATTCTAAAAGATATCAAGGGTTGGGAATTGGATTATCTATTGCACGAAAGCTTGCCGATTTTTTAAAAGTAAAAATAGACTTTGAATCTGAAAAAAATAAAGGTTCATGTTTTATTGTTGAGCTTGAAAGCACTGAAAAATGCCCTCTAAGTCCTGCTGAGAATCTAGATAAAAAAGATTTTTCTTTAAAAAATAAAAATATTAAGGTGCTGGTGGTTGATGATAATGAAGAAAGCCTTGAAGTTTCTGAACTTTTTTTGAAAGAGAAAGGATATACAACTTATGGATGTGATTCTGGAAGGAAGGCTCTGGAATTTATTGAGAATAATAAAAATATTGATTTAATTTTACTTGATATACAGATGCCGCAAATGGACGGTTTAGAAACATTTGAAAAGCTTCAAAAATTAAAACAAAAGTTTAAATTGAAATTAAAAGTTATTGCTTTAACCGCATATGCTGCAGATTATAACAGAGATAATTTAATTAAAAAGGGGTTTGATAGTTTTCTTTCTAAACCTTTTTCCATTAGAGGTATGGAAAACGTAATTAAAGAGCTACTCTGAAATTCTTGATTTTTAACTTATAATTAATTATTATCATAATTATGTCTTTGATAAAAAAAATCTTTCCTTTTTGTATTATAATGCTTATGAGCTTAAATTTATTTGCTGTTATAATTGGAACAGATAATTTCAATTATAAAGAACCTGAATTTGAATGGGATATAAGGGCTTTAACTGATGATGGAAATACTTTAAATAATTACAACCAGGATAATTTTAAATTATTTTATACTGCTGTTGCCGACGCAGAAGTAATTCACGATAAAGAGCCGGCAGGAGTGGCAGTTATTCTTGATAGAAGTAAAAGTCTGAGAGGTCATGAAGAAAAATCAAGAGAACTTTTTTTTGAAGCCATAAGCTTAATACCCGAGAACTCACATAGAGTTTATTGCTATTTTAATAACAGGATTAATTTTTTTAAAACAATTGAAGATGCTGAACCCGATACCTATAATTTGATAGAAGAGCTTGAGTTTAAAGGTTCAACTGCCTTTTATGATTCTCTTTATTATGCAGCTGAAGAACTTCAAACTTCTCCTCTTCAAAAAAAGTTTGTTTTTGTAATAACTGATGGAATCGATGAGGTGAATATTGGGCAGGAAACTCGAATGAGTAAATTTGGGCTTGAACACGTAATTAATAAACTTAAAGAGGATAATATTAAAGTTTTAGCTTTGCTTCCTCAAAATCAGAGAGTTGATATGCATACACTTTCAAAAATAACTTCTGAAACCGAGGGAGAAATTTTTGAAAATATTGAGCAGGCGAAGGAGTTTGTTTCAAAAAACTTAAGAGACAGATTTTCAGTTATTGTGGACGACCCTTTTTTATTTACTGATGCTAGAACCCGCGAGGTTACAATCAGTATCAATAGAAAGGGGGATACTTTAAATCTTGAAGAAACAATTAATATAAAAAAAAGTGATAGATTTTTCCCTGAAACAATAGATTCACGCCTTGACTCTTTTAAAGTGAATCTTGAGGAAGTTATTTCAAAACATCCTCTTGTTACTTTTACTGCATATGGCTATGAAAACGGGGAAAATATTAAAGGTCCCGACCTAGATGATATAAGAGCAAGCATAAAAACAGAAATTATTCCTTTTGATTTTGAGTTTATTTTTGACCCTTCCTGTAATCTTATACTTGTTGACAAATCGGGTTCCATGCAAAGCCAATGGGAAGAAGTTCTGAATTTTCTTAAAGAATTTGTAAACCAAAAGAATTATTATGATACTTTTTCACTTATTACTTTTGATTCCAGGCCGTATGTTTTTTCAAAATTTGGTTCAAATATAGATGTTTATCTTTTCGGAGATAGAGTTCGCCCCCGGGGCTCGACAGCCTTTTATGATTCTCTTATTTTTTCTTCAATGAAGCTTCACGAAGTTAAGGGTCAAAAAAGTATTATTGCATTTACAGATGGTATTGACCAGCGTTATGAGGGAGATGTTCAGCCTGTTTCAAAACATGATTTGAAAAAAGCACGCGGAATACTTGTTAACAGAGGAATTCCCTTTTATGCTGTTAATTTTTCAGAGGAGGCTAGAGTTGATTTATTAAAGGAACTTGCCCTTTATACGGGTGGTGGTGTTTTTATAAACCCCACTCAAAAAAGTGTTGAAGAACTTTATAATTTAATTAACCGTAATAAAGCAGGTTTCTACAGATTTAATTTTAGACGACCGGTAATATCTGCTCCGCTAAATCCAGAGCTTGTTCAGATATTTCTTATAGATGATGATATTATCGTGGATAGTGAAGAGGAATTATTTAAGATAGGGGACTAAACAAGGGTTTGTACAAATTAACTTGATAATATATTTAACATATATTATCATTGTTAAAATTATGATAAAAAAATTTTTAATTTTTATTTTTATATTTTTACAGATTAACTCAGTTTATGCTTCTAATTTGATAGAAAATATCTCTTTTGAAGACCGGATACTGAGTTTTGACGCAAAAGAAAATGGGATGTTCATTTCTCTGCTTTCAAAAGATTATCGTGAAATACTTTCTTTTGTTAATGATAGTGCTGAAGTTGAATATGAAGTTGAAAAAGAGGATCTTTCAGGGCTGAGATTAAGAGTTATAAATATTAATTCTGAACCTGATTTTGATTCGATAGGGCAGGGCGGTGTTACTCAGGGAGCTTTTAACTCTCCGGGTGGTATATTTGTAGATTATTTTGGTAGATTATTTGTCGCAGATAAAATGAATAACAGGGTGCAGTCTTTTAACCGTAATCATAATTTCAGGTTTGAATTCGGAAAGTTTGGCTGGGCCTCCTCTATACAGGAGCTGAGAGCACAATTTAATAAACCGGTGGGAGTTGCCGTTAACAGGTTTATTTATGTTGCTGATACTGATAATCATCGAATAGCCAGATTTGATATTGATGGAAACTATTTATCCGGATGGGGTGGTTCTGGTCAGGATAGAGGTGAATTTAATTATCCACACGGTCTTGCTCTTGACCTTTCCGGAAATATTTATGTTGCTGATACAGAGAATAACAGAGTGCAGAAGTTTAATGCTAATGGTAATTATGTTTTATCTTTTGGTAATTTTGGTAGAGGTATTAAACAGTTTAATAAGCCACGGTATATTGCAGTTGACCTTGATTACCATATATATGTTTCAGACTATCGTAATAACAGGGTGCAGGTTTTTGATAGATTTGGCGGTTTTGTAAAATATTTAAGGTTTGGACGTGAATATATAAACAGACCAGTTGGTATATCTGTTGATTCAAATTTTGTTGCTGTTGCCTCACAAAAGGATAAGGCAGTTTTCATGTCTGATAAAGATGAAAAATACACCGCCAGAGTTAAACTTCCTTTTAAGCCTGAGGATGTTCATCTTTCGGGTGATAAGCTATATATTTCTGCGCCAGATGAAAATAAAATTTATTTTTTTAGCTTTGAGAGGACAGATTATGTTTTCTGATAAAAAAATAAAACTTCTTTTAATTGTACTTGTTTTTTTACTTGCTGGCTGCGGGGAGGAAAAAGAGCAACAGACAGAAAAAGAGGATAGGAAGCCTTCAGACTTCACAGGGCGAGATTTGCCACTTCTTGATGAGAATTCACAAGAGCAGTACATTGGACTTGAGCTTATAGAGGAATTTAAAGTAGAAGATTTCAGAACAGATTTTGAAACACTTAATATTCCCGTTGATGAAGGGGGAAATATTTATTTAATTGACCCTAATTCAAGAAATATTAGAAAATATTCTCAAACAGGTGAATTAGTTGATGAATTTAATACAGGACTTCCCCAGCCAAGTGCAATTCATTACAGGGAGGGGTCTTTTTTTGTATTAGACAGTCGTCAGCAGATTATTTATAGAACAGATAAAAATTTTGATATTACAGGTCGCATATTTGAGGGAAAACCAATTGAAGAAAGAAAAGGAAATTACAGAATTTCTATTGATCACCGGGGAAATATTTTTATTTTAAATTATGAAGATGGTATTATAGAGGTGTTTACAAGTGAGTTTAGAAAAGTAAGAGAGTTCAGAGGTGATTTTTCTGGTGATATAAGATTAGAAGCTAATTATAAGGATAAAATTCTTGCTGTCGCCGACGTAAACAATCATACAATGTATGTTTTTGATATGAGAAATGGTGATTTGATGTATGAATTCGGGAAGCCTGGAAGCGGGGAAGGAAGACTGGGTTCTTTTTTTGATATAACTCTACTTGAGGGAAGAATATATCTGGCAGATTATGATAATAACAGGCTTCAGATTGTTAATTCAGAGAATGGAGAATTAATTAAGGCTGTCGGAGCTGAAGGAACTGGCGACGGGCAGTTTGTAAGGCCGGTAAGTGTGTGGGGAGATGAAACTGGACTTGTATTTGTGCTTGAAAAGAGCGGGCATCGTGTTCAGGTTTTTGATAAAGATGGGAATTTTGTCAGAAAATTCGGTGAGTACGGTTCAGATGACGGTGAATTGAACTCGCCCGAGCTTATATTTGGACTTCCCGAACTTGGGTTTCTTTTCGTGCTTGATGATGATGGTTCAAGGATGCAGACTTTTACTTATACAGGAGATTTTATTCGTAAATATAATATTTTATCAGATTATCTTGACTATACTTTTGGCATAATTGCGGATAGTGGAGACGGTCTCTTTATTGTTTCACCCGAAGGGCAGCGTGTAATAAAATATGATATTGAACAGATGTTATCAAATGTACCATCAGGTCAGAATACAGCGTCAAATATTGCAGTTGATGAAAATGGTCATATGCTTTTTGTGAATAGAGATACTATGAGGTTGCAGTACAATGAAATGGATGGTAGAAAGTTAAATGTAAACTATGATATTTCTGCCGAAAAATCACCTGATATTGAGGTTAAAATTGATTATTTTACCCTGGATTCAGAAAATAATATTTATATTCTGGACAGATATAATCACAGGGTTTTAAAATATAACAGCGAGGGAACTTTGCAGAAAAGTTTTGGTACAAACAGAGATACTGTTGGTGACTTTAGATTAGATTCGGGAAGCGGTAGAGGAGAGTTTCGAAATCCATTCTTTATTACGGTAGATTTTAATGATAACCTTTATGTTGCTGATATTGGAAATAATAGAATACAGAAATTTAATAAAAACGGAGAATTTGTCACAGAATTTGGGCGTCCCGGTGCGGGTGAGGGAACTTTTACAGGTAGATTTACCTTTGCTATTTCAAACGAGGGGCTTATTTTTGTAAATGATTATGCAAGAAGCCGGGTGCAGATTTTTGATATTACCGGGGACTTTATATCTGTTTATGGTCAGTTTGGAGACCGTGATATTGATTTTGTAAATCCTATGGGAATAAATATAGGTGATGAGAGAAAGATTTATATTTTTAACTCTAAAACAACAGATGCTTTTGCAAATGTTGATGATTTAAGCCTGAAAATCACGAAAAAGGCGGATTTATACAGTATTGCACTTTCTTATTATAAACAGAGACGTTTTGAAGAGGCGCTTCATTATTTTTATGAAGTTTCTCATTATAAAGATATTGACAAAGTGCTTTTTTATGGTTGGTATTGTGCGGATAAAAGAGGTGATTTTGAAAAACTGGATTATTTTAGCGAAAAAATAAAATCAACTCCACGTTTATCAGATAAAATAAAAAATTATTTAGACAGAGAGGGTTTTTCATTATGAAGAAAACAGGGAAATTTTTATTAATTTGTTTACTTGGCTCAAGTATGATTTTTCAGACAGGGTGTTTTCCTTTTGGTAGAAGCTCTGGAAGCTCCTCAAAGAAAAGCGAGATAAGGTTAAAAGATGAGTATAAAGAGGATGCCGACGCGTACTATAGAATAGGCTCGGTAGCAGGACATAATGAACGTTATGAGCTCGCTGAGGAAAATCTTAGAAAAGCTGTAAGGCTTGATCCAAATCATGTTGATGCCTATAATAATCTGGGTTTAGTATATGCCGCTCAGGAAAAAAATGACCAGGCAGAAATTTCTTTTAAACAGGCGCTGGAAATTGATGATACCTACGAAGAGTCATTTTACAATCTGGGTATTCTTTATATGCAGACAAACAGACAGAAAAAGGGTATGGAAATGCTTGAAAAAACTCTTGAATATGATCCCGAACACGGTAGAGCAATGTTTGACCTTGGCAGAATATATGAGTCGCAGGGAAGGCTTGGTGATGCGATTCAGGTGTACCGGAATTTGTCTGAAATTGAAGAAGATAACTCGTTTGTTTTTTACAGGCTTGGATGGGTTTATTTTCAGAGAGGGCTTATTGATGCATCATATGAGGCTTTTATTAAGAGTATTGAACTTGCTCCTGACAATTTTGAACCCTACTATAAGCTGGGAGTAGTTTTACAGAACGCCTCCCGCATTTCAGAGGCGATAAATATGTATAAAAAATCCCTTGAAATTAATAATAATCACTTTGATGTATATATGAATCTTGGGGATATTTATTTTTATGAAAAAGAGAATTTCCGTGAGGCAATGTATCATTATCAGAAAGCTTTAGAGGTTAATCCAGATAGTAAATCTGCTGAGAGATTATATCAGGAAACAATGGAAAAATTAGCTAATATTCAATAAAGGGGAAGGTTATGTATGAGGAAAGAGCTGTTACATTACAGAAAGTAAGAAGCGGACTTTATATTATACTTGATGATAAAATTCCGTTTTATAATTTAAAAAAAATTTTTTATAAAAAACTTCAGAATATGGATTCTTTTGTTTATCATATGAACTCTATTTTGAACTTTGGTAATAGAGAGATGAGAGATAGTGATATAAAAGAGGTTCTTTCAATTGCCGAGGATAATTTTAAACTTAATATTCTTAGAATAATAACAAGAGTACCTGAACTTAAAGAAAATATTAAAAAGAGGGGGATCAAAGCCGAGGATTTTCTTGAAAAAAGCGAGCTTGAATTCTCTAATGATATTTTAAATGAAGATACTTTATGGATAAAAAAAAGCGTTCGTTCCGGACAGTTAATTGAGTACAGAGGGAATGTTGTGGTGCTTGGTGATGTTAATGTTGGTGCCAGAATTATTGCAGGTGGGAATATCCTTGTAATGGGTGTTCTAAGAGGCGATGTATGGTCTGGTAAAGATGGAAATATGGGAGCAAATGTTATTTCTTCCTATTTTGAACCATCCCAGCTTAGAATTTATGATACCTATTTATTAAAAAGTGATGAAATGCTTAAAAACATTAAAAAAGAAGTTCCTGTAGTCGCTTATTTAAACAATAATGCTGTTTTCGTTAAAGAATATAAAGAATGGTCTTTGAGAGGCGCCAAATGAAAGATATAAACTCAATATTAAAAAGTGATGTTGGATATAAAACTAACCCTGATCTTGCAAAAGTAATTGCAGTTGTTTCCGGAAAGGGTGGAGTTGGAAAAACAACTGTATGTGCCAATCTTGGATTGACTCTTGCTATGAACGGATTAAAAGTAGCTGTTATTGATACAGATATAGGTTTGCGTAATCTTGATATTTCGCTGGGATACAGTGATAGAATTTATTATAATGTAATTGATGTTATTGAAGGGAACTGCTCGCTTTCTGACGCACTTATACCTGATAAAGATGTTCCGAATTTTGTTTTTTTATCAGCTTCTCAGATTCATGAAAAAGGTGCACTTAAAACAAAAGGATTCAATAGAATAATAGATGCTTTAAAGCCTGAATATAATTATATATTACTTGACGCTCCGGCCGGTATAGGGCAGGGACTTAAAAATCTGACTTCTGTTACAGACAGTGCTGTTGTTGTTGTTAATCCGGAAAAGGCATCAGTAATGGGTGCAGACCGGGTTATAGGAATATTTGAGAATCAGAATATTCATATAGGTGATATGATAATAAACAGGTATAAACCCGATTTGGCAAAAAATGGTCTTATTATGGATGTGGCCGAAATAAATGAAATACTGGGATTAAATCTGCTTGGTATTATTCCTGAGGATAAATACGTTATTTATTCTGCTAATCACGGTAAACCTGTTGCGAAAATGCATTCTGCTATTTCGTTTAAGGCATTTAATAATATAAGCAAAAGATTTTTAGGAAAAAATATTCCACTTCTTTATGTTTTCAGGAATAATATTATTTCAAGATTTATGGGGAGAATAGGATTTTAAATATGGAAAAAAACTTAGAAAAAATAATTGAATTATTAAAAGAATTTACTTATGGCGATGGAATAACCTATACTCAGATAAAAGATGTTATTTCAGAGTTTGAAAATAACAAGGAGCTTCAGGAGTTATTAAATAACACCTTAGATGAACTGTTTTTCTGTGGTTTTGATGAGTTTGAAAAAAAGTTAAAAGGTTTTGAAAAAACAATTAAAAAAGTTATTGAGGGCAAATATAATTTTAAAAAAGCTGTTCAAAAAGCAAGGAAAAAAATTGAGGATACAGAACTGGTTAATGATTTTATTATTGAATCAAAAGAAGGTTTATCCGAGTTTGAAATGAAACTTCTTGAGTATGAAAACACCAAAGATAAAAACCTTATCAATGATATATTCAGAACTGTCCACACAATAAAAGGAAGTTCAGGTTTTTTAGAGCTGGACGTATTAAATACGTTTTCTCATATGGTAGAGAATCTTCTTGATGACCTTAGAAACGAAAAACTTCCTGTAACAGAAAGTGTTACAGATTTTTTGTTTGAGGTTCTGGACATTTTAAAAAAGAACTTTGACTTACTTTCAAAAAATTTAAAAAAAGGATATTTCCCTGAATTTGATATTAATATTGATTTTACTAAAGAAAAAATTGAAAAAATTGTCTCAGGGGAAAAACAGGAAGAAACAACTGTTGAAGAGTTGCCGGAAGATGATTCTGAGTCAGAAGAAAATAAAGAATATGCAAAACAGCCTGATAAAAAAATTATTAAATCCATTAAAGTTGATATAGATAAAGTAGATACTTTACTTGATGATGTTGGGGAATTAATAGTGGCCAATAATATGCTTTTTCAGGATGAAAGAATATTAAAAATCAACAGTAAAAAAACTCAGAATATTTTAAATCAGGTTAAAAGAATAAGCTCAAGACTTCAGAATTCATCAATGACCCTGAGAATGGTTCCAATAGGAAACACATTTCAGAAAATGATGAGAATTGTCAGGGATAACTCCAAAAGATTAAAAAAATTAATTAAGCTTGAGATATCAGGTGAATATACTGAAATTGACAGAAATATGGTTGACAAACTTTATGACCCGTTAATGCATATGATTAGAAATTCCTGTGATCATGGTATAGAAAGCCCTGAGGCAAGAGAAAAAAAAGGAAAAAAACCAACAGGAACAATATGGTTATCTGCCTATAATAAAGGCGGAAACATTATAATAGAAATAAAAGATAATGGTCAGGGACTTTCTAAAGAAAAGATTTTAAAAAAAGCCCTTGAAAATGGTGTTATATCAGAAGATGAATCCCTTTCAGACAATGAAATATATAATCTTATTTTTGCACCAGGATTTTCCACTGCTGAAAAAGTAAGCGAAATATCCGGTCGCGGTGTGGGAATGGATGTTGTGAAAAACACAATTAATGAGCTTGGTGGGAAAGTTGATATTGAGTCAAAACCTGGTGAGGGGTCAACTTTTTTTATCAAACTTCCTTTAACTCTTGCAATACTTGACGGGGTTGTTATTAGGATTGGAAGCGAAAGATATATTCTTCCGGCCCAGGTTGTGCAGGAGGCAATTCAGCCAGAGAAAAAGGATTGTTTCAATATGGCTAATAAAGGCGAGGTTGTTAAGGTGCGCGGGGAAATATTCAGAATGGTCAGAATGTATGATTATCTCGAGTTAACCCCGGATAATACTGAGCCTTCAGAGGGAATAGTTATTCTTATTGAAACTGATAAAAATGATATTGCGATTTTTGCAGATGAAATCCTGGGTAAACAGGAAGTTGTGATAAAAAATTTAAGTAATTTCTTCCAAGAATATGATTTTATAAGCGGTTCGGCTATTATGGGTGATGGAACAATCAGTCTGATAATAGATGTTAATAAGATTTAATAATCCAGTAAAGTTGGCTGAGACCAACAGTAAACGACCATAGGTCGAGTAAAGTCCCACACTTACTATCACCGATAGGTGATTTTACTTGTTTGTTGAAAACAAACTAACATCTGCGTAGCAGATATGGAGCAGATTACAATATGATTAAAGTGCTTATCGTTGATGATTCGGCGGTTGTTAGAAAAATATTAACAAAAGAACTGAAAACTTATTCTGATATTAAAGTAGTTGGAAGTGCCCGTGATCCCTTTATTGCGCGTGATATGATAATCGATCTTCAACCCGATGTGTTAACTCTGGATATTGAAATGCCTAAAATGGATGGTCTGACATTCCTTTCTAAATTAATGAAATATTATCCGGTTCCAACCGTTATTGTAAGCTCTTTAACCCGAAATAATACAGATATGACAATTAAGGCTATGGAAATTGGAGCTGTAGATGTTATATCAAAACCAGGGTCTTCTTTTACGGTAGGTGAACTTGTTAACTCGCTTATTGCTAAAATAAGAGTGGCGGCTAGGGCTGATCTAAGCACTTTTACCAGAAAGAACAAAAGAAATACTGTTAACTCTAAAATAAAAATAGATACAACTTCAAAATTTGTTGCTATTGGAGCCTCTACAGGGGGCACAGAAGCTATTAAAGAGGTTGTTGAAAATCTTCCTCATAATTTTCCTGGTATTGTAATTGCCCAGCATATGCCGGCTGGTTTTACTCATTCATTTGCCCAGCGTTTAAACGAAATATGTGCGATGGAAGTTAAAGAGGCAGAGGGTGGAGAACAGGTTGCCATGGGTAAAATTCTTATTGCGCCTGGGAATTATCATATGGTAATTAAAAGAAAGGGAGCGCGTTATTATACCAGATTGAATCAGAATCCGCCGGTACATTTTCAAAGACCCTCATGCGATGTTTTGTTTAATTCTGTGGCCTCCGAGGCGGGAAAAAATGCGGTTGGGGTTATTCTGACTGGTATGGGAAGTGATGGTGCTGAAGGGATTAAAAATTTAAAGGATAATAATGCGTGGACAATTGGTCAGAACGAAAGAACATGTGTTGTTTATGGTATGCCTAATGCGGCAAGAAAAATTGGAGGTATCAGCCAGGAACTTGCCTTAAATGAAATACCTCAGAGGTTAATTGATATTTTTAACTCACAGGAATACACTTTTTAATGAAGTATAGAAAACAGAATTTAATAATAAAATTTTTTCATTCGTTTAAAAATAAGCTATATGAACTAATATCATATATTGAAAATAATCCGAAAAATGCTGATATAGATATAAAAATCAGCTCTTCTTTTCATACTTTAAAGGGTGGGGCTGCTTTTTTAGGTTTGAATAAAGAGGCCTCGATTTTACATCAGATTGAGGAAATGCTATTTTTTATTCAAAATAACTATGAGGATTTAAATTTAAGATTACGCATATATGAAAATTTGTTGAATGCTTTATTATCTAACAATTTAACCTGGAGTTATGATTTTTATGAAATTACTGGTTTTTCTGAAAAAGAAGAAAAATTTAATAAATTTGGAAAAAAAAATAAAATGAATAAACAAAATAAAGAAATAAAGAAGTTAACTGGTTTAATAGAAGATATGGAACATAAAATTCAGCAGAATAATTCTTTGCTTGGAAAAAAATCACAAAAATACTGGGAGAAGCTTATAAAACTATGACAATTAGTATTTTTATTGCTGATGATCACGATATTATAAGAGAAGGTATAAAAATAACACTTGAGACACAAACTGATAATATCAAGGTTTGTGGTGAAGCAGAAAATGGAATAGAGCTTCTGGAGAAGGGGTTAAAATTAAGTCCCCATTTATATATAATTGATGTTGAAATGCCGGAAATAAATGGTATTGAGGCTACAAAAAGAATAATTGAAAAAAATCCTGAGGCAAAAATTATTCTTTTAAGTATGCATGATAAACCTAATTTAGTTGAAAAATCCTTAGAGAGCGGGGCGAAAGGTTATCTGCTTAAAGGGGGTGCAACTAAGGAACTTGTAAATGCTGTGCGGGAGGTGCTTGCCGGAAATGTTTATTTTTCTCCCAGAATTGCTCAGTATGTGCTTAATTTATATTTAAATATTAAAGATGATGCTCATAAAAAAAAACAACCTTTAACTAAAAGGGAACAGCAGGTTCTACTTCATATTTCAGAAGGTTTTTCTAATCCGGAAATTTCAGAAAAACTTAATATAGCCTTAAATACTGTGAAAATTCATAGAAAAAATATAATGAAAAAATTAAATGTTCATAAAACTGCCGATTTAATAAAATACGCTATAAAACAAGGAATAATTATTCCATAAAGACCACACGGGGGTCTAAATATTTTAACCTCTTGCTCTTATCGTCTCACCTCTTACTTCTTACTTCTCACCTCTCACTTCTCACTTCTCACGGCTCTTCTCGGCTCTCACCTCTCACTTTTATTATATTTGTTAAAGAAAAAAATACCGGTTTCCTTTTAATGCTTCAACTCTTTTATTCATAAGCTTTTTAAATTTTTAAAAAATTAATGACTGCAATTGCTTAATTATAGACACTGCTTATTTAAGGTCACTTAAAAATTTATCTATATAATTTTCGGGGGCCTCAGAGAGTCTATTAATATTCTGGGCATAAATTAAAGTAGTATTAATGTTTGTATGTCTTGCAAGTATTCTGGCCTCCTGAATAGTTGCACCACCTAAAAGACACATTGTTACCGCAGTATGGCGCAGGCTGTGGGCAGAATATTTATCGCTGTCAAGTCCTGCTTTTATAAATGCAGTTTTTACAATTCTTGAAATAGACCTTGTTGAAAGAGGTTTAAGTAAGTTTTTATTTGAAAAAGAAGGGAAAAGCGGGTCTGTGCTTTTTAACGAGTTAAATTTTTTTTCATAAGCAATTATATAGTTTAATAATGGTCGTAATGTATTTTGAGTAAGTAAAACAAACTCATCTTTTGAAGAACGTCCTTTTCCATGAACATAAAGTACCTGATTATTATCTATTTTCTGAATATCTGAGTAAAGGGTTCGATTTATTTCAACTGCTCTTAATCCAGTTCGAAGCATTAAATTAATAATGGCAAAATCTCTTTTTTCTTTAACAGAATTTTGTGGTAAAATCTTCATCAGTTTAGCAACATCTTCAAGCTGAAGTGTTTTTTTTCTGAACCCTTTAATATTATTTTTAAACTTTATATTTCTGCAAATATTTTTACATATATTGTTATCTGCACACCATCTGAAAAACTGTTTCAGACAGTTTAAGTAATTAGAGATTGTAAAATCGGAAAGTTCAAGGTTTCGTAGATATTCTATATAAATAACAATTAAATTTCTGTTAATTTCTTCCTTTTTGTGCTCGTTTAAAAAAATAAAAAACTGTTTTAAATTTCTTGTATATGTGTACTTGGAATTTGAATTTATATTTAGAGAGTTAATAAATGCTGTTTTTGATTTAACAAGAGTTGAAAAACAAACTGTTCTGGCTTTTTTCATAAAAAACACCTCAAAAAAGTAAAGAGATAATTTATATATTTTATTATATCTTTTTTTGAAATAAAGTCAAATTAAATGATTATTTCATCCAATTATATTTTTTTTAGTTCTATAGTTCTTTTGAAAATATTAAAATTATTAATTCTATAATTAAGCAATTGCAGTCATTAAAAAAGCAGCAATTTTAAATGAAAATTAAAAATTCAGAATTGTTTTTAAAAAAGTAAAAATGATGAGTCATAAATTATTATAAGGAGGTCTTATGGTAGAAAACAGAAAAGCGCAGTTTGAGGAGAGTATGGATTCTGCAAAATACCTAACATTTAAGCTTGAAAAAGAGACTTATGGATTACCTATTTTAAGGGTTCAGGAAATTATTGGTATGATGAAAATCACCAAATTTCCAAAGGCACCTGATTATGTAAGGGGGGTGATTAATTTAAGAGGAAAGGTAATTCCGGTAGTTGAGCTTAGGAAGAAATTCTGTGTGCAATCAGTTGAGGATGATGATAAAACTTGCATTATAGTTCTTTCTTTAAATGATGATTCTGGTGGAATCCGGCAGGGTATTATTGTAGATGAGGTTTCAGAGGTGATGGATATAGAAAATACTAAAATTGAACAGCCGCCGGATTTTGGAAGTCAACAGCAGGAAGAGTTTATTACCGGTGTAGGAAAAACAAATGATAAGGTAATTATTCTTCTGGATGTTGATAAACTTTTATGTTCTGAACTTTCAAATGAACTAACTTTAAAACCGTAAGGTAATAAAATATCAGGGGGGAAACATGAAAGATTTAAAGTTAAGCACAAAAATGTTTGGTGGATTCGGCATAATGATAATAATTCTTATAATTATTGGATTGTTTTCATATAATGGTATACAGACTCTGTTAAATGCAGAAGAGATTTTAGGAGTAGTAAATGAGGTTAATTTATTACTCAATGAGGCAAGACAAGAAGAAAAAAACTATATGTTACGCGAGGATATGCAGTATATTGAATTGGTAAGGGAGTATATTTCAGATATAAATGAAGTTGCCCGCAGACTTGATGATTTAACTGTTAATCGGGATATTATAAAAGAAAACAATGCTCTTGTTGATTCAGTAAATAATTATGCCCAGTTTATAGAAGAATATCCGCGTCTGGAGCAGGAGGCTGCCTCAATCAGAAATGTCTGGAACGGAGAAATAGATGATATTGAAAATAGTTTAGATGAAATAGCAAAGCATTTTATTCAGAGAAAAGAAGTATATGCAAATAACCAGGATTTAAACAGTTATGTTGAAACAGATGAACTTTATAATTATTTTTATACTAGTATTTTTGACCCATATTTTAATGCAAGAGAAACAACTGTTTATTTTTTATGGCGTCAAAATGAGGATTTCTGGAATGAACTTGATAGAGCCCTGAATACAATTGTAAATAATACCCAGAATCTTATTAATGAATTAAATAATGAGGAAGAGCTTGAGAGATATGTAAGAGCTCTTTTAGAAAACTTCAATAATTATCATGAAACGGGAGAGAAATTTTTTAAAGTTTTTCAACAGATTGAAGAGGTAGAGCCTAAACTTTTTGCTGCTGCCCGTGAAGCTGTAGAGCATGGAGAGGAAATTCTTTTAATTCAGGAAAGAGTTACACAGAGGGCGGTAAACCAAATACAAAATGTTATAATATATGGCTGTTTGGCAGCTGTAATTATAGCTTTAGTTATAGCCTGGTTTATTACAAGTGGAATTACAAAACCAATAAATACTATTATTTCGAAGCTTACAGCTGGTTGTGAAGAAGTAACCGCAGCTTCAAGTCAGGTAAGTCAGTCTGGTGAAGAGCTTGCTCAAAATTCAAATGAACAGGCTTCGGGGATTGAAGAAACATCAGCAAGCCTTGAAGAGCTTTCGTCAATGACAAAACAAAATACAGATAATACACATCAGGCAAATGTAATGAGTACAGAAGCGCAGAAAAAAGTTAAAAAAGGTACAGAAACTATGAAAAAAATGCTTCATTCCATTAACAAAATTAATGAAAGTGCTGAAGAAACTGGGAAAATAATAAAAACAATAGATGAAATAGCATTTCAGACAAATCTACTTGCCTTGAACGCGGCGGTTGAGGCTGCCCGTGCTGGTGAGGCAGGAAAAGGTTTTGCGGTTGTTGCCGAGGAAGTCAGAAATCTGGCTCAGCGTTCAGCAGAAGCTGCAAAAAATACTGCTATTTTAATAGAGGAATCAAAAACAAATTCTCACGAAGGAGTAAAAGTTTCTGAAGATGTATCTGAGTTACTTTCTCAGATAACTGAATCTGTTGTTAAAGTTAGTCAGCTTATTGAAGAAATATCCAGCGCTTCGTCAGAACAGACAAAGGGTATTTCTCAGGTAAATGAAACAATGTCAATGTTTGAAAAATCTACTCAGTCAAATGCTGCTACTAGTGAAGAATCGGCGGCAGCGGCGGAAGAACTTACAGCCCAGGCAGAAGAGTTACAAGGAATTGTTGTTGAATTAAATAAACTTGTTCACGGACGCGAGGTAAAAGTAAATTATTCTGCAAATACAGTTAAAAAGGCAGAAAAAACTTCTAATTCCAAGCATAAATCCTTTGCTTCCATGTCTGAAAATAAGAATAAAAAAAACAAAATAGATAAAGAAAAAGTTCTTCCTCTTGACGAAAAAGATGGCGATGGATTTTAATAATGAAAATCGACATATTAATTGTTGATGATTGTGAAATTCAGAGAGAAATAATTGATGAATACTTAAAGCAAATGGATATGGAAATTGGAAAAATATATCATGCAGGTAATGGAAATGATGCTTATAAAATACTTGAGACGTATAAAGTAAACTATGTTTTAACTGATATCAGAATGCCATATATGAATGGTATAAAGCTGGTGAAAAAATTAATCCAGAATAAAATGATAGAAGGGACTGGAATAATTATAATGTCTGCAGATATGAATAAAAAAATAGTTGAAAAATTTGATAAAGGTTATATTCATGCTTATCTTTCAAAACCTTTTTCAAAAGAGGAATTAGAAAAAGAGCTTATTTCAAAAAAATGATTTTAAGCGGGAGGCTGCTCTAACCTCCCGCTTTTCTATCAAAAATTACTATTAAATTATAGCTATTATTTACAAAATTATTAAATCCTGTTAGAATAATAAGAAAAATGATATGGTTTCGAACAATACCATGCTTTTTTAAGGGGAAATTTAAATAAACAGGGTTTTTGAATGTCAATGTTAAATAGCTGTTGAAAAAACTTTTTTACGAGGGGACTAAAAATAATAATATTAAACATTAAGAAGCCGTTTTTTATAATTTTCGGAGGCATATTTTAGTCGGCATTTAGTTTTTTTAACAAGCTCTCAAATACTTACATCCTAGTTTTATATAGTATTAATTTTATTTTCCCCAAAAAAATTGTTTTGGTTCTTTGATAAATAAAATTATCCCGAACCAAAAACTTATATGGAGGTTTAAATGAAAAACATGAAATTTTCCACCAAAATATTTGCATTAATTGGGGGAGTATTTTTACTTTTTGCTTTATTTTTTATCTGGAGCGGTTATCAGGCAAGTAATGCTTTATACACCACAAGGTATGATACCGCAAAGGCTGCTACAGATATAGGTTATTCAACCCTGCAACATTATTACAATCTTTATAAAGAGGGTGAAATGGAGCTTGTAGAAGCCCAGGATGCAGCTATGCAAGCAATAAAAAACATAAGGTACGAAGGACAGGAATATTTCTGGATAAATGATAATACTCTTCCTTATCCTACTATGATAATGCATTCCACAAATCCAGCTCTTGATGGTCAAATATTAAATGATCCATCCTTTAATGTTGCCAGAGATGTTAATCAGAATTTATTTCAGGCCTTTGTGGAAGAGTGTCGTGATGGCGGAGAGGGTTTTGTAGATTATTTATGGCCAAAACCCGGTGAAACTGAAAATTCTCCGAAAATGTCCTATGTTAAGTTGTTTGAAGAATGGGACTGGATTATAGGAACTGGTGTTTATATAGATGATGTTGAAGAAAATCTGAAGGCTATTTTCTATCCTGTAATTATTTCATTTATAGTTTTATTTATAATTCTGGGGGTATTATCCTGGGCGATTATAAAAAGTATCACTAATCCTGTAAATAAAATAATAAAAAATTTAACAAGTGGCAGTGATGAAGTTTCATCGGCTGCGAATCAGGTTAGTCAGTCCAGCAGTGAACTTGCTCAGAATTCCAATGAGCAGGCTTCAAGTCTTGAGGAAACTTCTGCAAGCCTGGAAGAGCTGGCTTCTATGACAAATCAGAATACAGATAATACACATCAGGCAAATGTTATGAGCAAAGAAGCCCATGAAAATGTTCAGAATGGAACAAAAACTATGCAGAAAATGCTGATTTCAATGGAAAAAATTAATGAAAGTGCTGAGAAGACAGGAAAAATTATTAAAACAATCGATGAAATAGCATTTCAGACAAATCTACTTGCCCTGAATGCGGCGGTTGAGGCCGCTCGTGCTGGTGAGGCAGGAAAAGGTTTTGCTGTTGTTGCCGAGGAAGTCAGAAATCTGGCCCAGCGTTCGGCGGAAGCAGCAAAAGATACATCATTTTTAATAAAAGAATCAAAAGAAAATTCTCAGCACGGGGTTGAAATTTCAAAAGATGTTTCAGATTTACTTCAGGAAATATCTTCCTCAGTAAATAAAACAACTCAATTAATTGAAGAAATTGCAGAGGCCTCAAAAGAACAGAATAAAGGAATTGAAGAGATTAATACAGCTATGTCTTCAATGGAAAAAGCTACTCAGGGTAATGCAGCAACAAGTGAAGAGGCGGCGGCCTCTTCTGAAGAGTTAACCGCTCAGGCTGGACAGTTGAAAGAAGTTGTTCAGGTTTTAAATAAATTAATACATGGTAATGATTGATTATCAAGGTTTTATACCCTCAAAGGGTTATATACAAAAGTTATAATTATTGGTACGATTATAATTAAAGTTATAAAAATGATTTAGAACTTAATTTTATAAAAGATAGAACCACTTATTTTGAGGAGGTTTTTGTATGTCAGATAACAAAAGTAAAAAAGATGAAATTAATCAGGAATATGAAGAACTTGCCGGGAAATATCTTACATTTGGTCTCGGTGAGGAAACCTATGGTATTGAGATATTAAAAGTACAGGAAATCATTGGGATGCAGAAAATTACACATTTTCCCAAAGCACCGGATTTTGTGCGAGGTGTAATAAATTTGAGAGGTAAAGTTATTCCTGTAATTGAGCTTAGGCTGAAGTTTGAGTTTTCACGTATGGAAGATACTGAAAAGACCTGTATTATTGTTATTCAGCTGGAAAATGGTGAAGAAAACATAAGAGAAGGTATTTTAGTTGACGAAGTTTCAGAAGTAATTGACATACAGGCAAGTCAGGTTGAGTTGTCGCCAAGTTTTGGAACAGAAATAGATATGGATTTTATAAAAGGTGTAGGCAAGGTTGAGGACAGGGTCATAATTCTATTGGATGTTTCAAAAATTGTAACTGGTAAAAAGTTTGATAGTTAAAAAGGTGAAAAAGTTAACCGGCAATAGAAGAATTATGCTAAAAAAATTTTGATTTATTAAAAGGAGGATTTTTGAAAAATTTAAGCTTGTATCAAAAAATATTTGGTGGTTTTATTATTGTTTTAATTCTGACTTTAATTATTGGAGTTGTATCTTATCTTGAAATGACTGAGGGGTCAGAAATAAGCAGCTTTGTTTCAGATATCTCTCTACCGGTTATTGGAGAGGCAGAACATGTTGTTACTTATATACTTGAGGCAGGGTATTTTAATTTAAATTATGCAAATACTCTTGATTCCAAAGATTACAATCAGGCTGTGCCGCATATGGAAGACGCACTTGAATCTGCCGAATTTGTTGTAAACACTCTTGAAGATATTAATTATGATAGTGGTGTAATAGAAGAAATGCGGGTTGTGGCAGATGAAATAGAAGAATATATGCAAATTTCTGCAGATATACATGAGGTGGGGGAAAAAGTAAATAACAGGCTTAGCGAAGTAGAAAGTGCAGGAGAAAATTTCTTTAATAATATAAATAACTATATTCAGGAACAAAATAGAGCATTCAGCGCAGAGGTTGATGATGATGATGTTTCACGTCAACGATTATCAGACCTTCTTGATATTATTATTCATTCAAATTTTGTACTTGATTATGGTAATGTTCTATCAGAAGTAGCATGGGATGCTTTTTATAATCGAGATTCAGCCCTTTTAAATCAGGCAGTTACTGATAATTTGCCTTTAATTGAAGAAAATTTAGAAATTGTTCTTGATTTAACCCAGCAGGATGTTAATATACGACGTTTAAATGAAATTAAACAGGCGGCACAGGATTTTGCAGCAGCATGTGAATATATTGCCCAGGATATAAATAATATAGCAGAGATGACTGATAGAAGGGTACAACTCTACAATCACGTAAAAAATTCGGCTGGTGATTTTTCTGTTATGATTTCGGGGGCAGCTTCTGACAGGGCTGGAAATCTTGCAGACAATTTGGAAGGTGATGTCAGATTTATTTTCTGGATGGTTTTAATATCTATAATAATTGGTGTTGTTTTGGCTTATTTAATTTCAGGCGGAATTGTAAAAAAAATCAGCAGAATTATTAATGATTTACAGGCGGGAAGTCAGGAAGTTAACTCTGCTTCTTCACAGGTCAGCTCATCTGGTCAGGAACTTGCTGAAAACACAAATGAACAGGCTTCAAGTTTAGAAGAATCTTCTGCGAGCATGGAAGAGGTAACTTCTATGATTAAAAATGATATTGAAAATATCCATCAGGTTAATGTAATGAGTGATGAGGCTAAAAAAATGGCCCAGAATGCAAATAAAACTATGAAAGAAATGATGGAAGTTATTCTTAAAATTAAAGATAGTTCAGATGAAACAACTAAAATAATTAAAACAATAGATGAAATAGCATTTCAGACAAATCTTCTTGCCCTGAATGCGGCGGTTGAGGCCGCCCGTGCTGGTGAGGCAGGAAAAGGTTTTGCTGTTGTTGCCGAGGAAGTAAGAAAACTTGCACAGCGCTCGGCTGAGGCTGCCAAAAATACATCGGGTCTTATTGAAGAGTCAAAAAATAATTCTGAAAATGGGGTAAAAGTTTCAGAATCAGTAAGTGAAATATTAAGTAAAATTACAGAGACAATAGAAAAAACAAGTCAAATTGCAACAGAGGTTGATTCTTCCATAGATGAACAAGCAAAAGGTGTTGAACAGGTTAATATTGCTATAAGTCAGCTTGAAAAAGCTACACAATCAAATGCAGCAACAAGTGAAGAAGCTGCGGCTGCTGCCGAGGAATTAACAGGTCAGGCTGAGAACTTAAGCGAGATTGTTGATATTTTAAGTTTAGTAATTTATGGGGCAAAAGGAAGAGATGTTAAATCTTTTGATAATTATGAAAAAAATTCTACTTCTGAAAAAAAAGAAACAAAAAAAAGCAATAAAAATGGGTTAAAAACTAAAAATCATAAAAAGTTTACTGAGAAAAAGTCCAAAAATGCTCCTGAAAAATCTAAAGAGCATAAAAATAAAAAGCAGCTAAATGAAAGTATTATACCTCTAGATGATGATGATAAGCACGGATTTTAAAGAATGAGGGGGGCTTTATGAAAAATATGACAGTTGGGCAGAAAATTACAGCAGGGTTTGCGGGTGTTTTAATTCTGACAGCAATTCTGGGAATATGGTCAATAAGCGGTATTGCCCAGATTGTTGATAATGCTGAGGAAGTTATTGATGGTAATTCTTTAAGAGGAGATATGGGACAGAGAGAAATTGACCATCTTAACTGGGCTGGGGATTTAACCCATTTTCTTATGGATGATGAAGCCGGAAACAGACTTGATGTTGAAGTTGATCCCAGAGAATGTGCTTTTGGAAAATGGTACTATGGTGAAGGACGTCAGGCGGCTGAACAGATGCTACCAGAGCTCAGGCAACCTTTAAGCGAAATTGAAACACCGCATAATCTACTTCATGAATCAGCTGCAGATATTAATAGTGTTTTTAATCGTGCAGATATAACACTTCCTGGATATTTTGCAGAAGTTGAGGCCGCGCATTCAGCCTGGTATTCGGATTTATTAATGTATGCTACAGGAAATAATCAGACTTTTGAAGGTCAGCTTGACCATAAAAGATGTTTTCTTGGAACTTTTCTTTTTGGGGATGAGGGAAGACAGCTTGCCCAGGAAGATTCAAAAATGAGAGAATATATAAATAGGATAAAAGGCCCTCATGAAAAACTTCATAATACAGGGGCTGAAATTATATCACTTATTGAAGCTGGAGATTCAAGAGAAGCTTTAAATGTTTTAGAAAATCAGACATTAACCGCGCGACAGGAAGTTTTTGAAATTCTTGAAAATATGAAAATTCGGGCAGAAGAGTTAGTTTCAGGTATGCAGGAGGCAGACAGGATTTATATAGAGCAGACTCAGCCAAATCTTGAGCGGGTTCAACAACTTCTTAATCAGATTATTGAAATAACCCAGGCAAATGTTATGACTGATGAGGCACTTCTTCAGGCAGCTGATAATACAAGAAACGGGGTTGTGGCTTTTTCGGTAATTACAATTATAGCAGGAATTATTATAGCTGTTTTTCTTATAAGGTCTATTTTAATAATGATAAAAGATATTGTGGCAAAACTTCTAAATGGGGCTCAGGAAGTTAGTTCTGCTTCATCTCAGGTAAGTCAGTCCAGTCAGAGTCTGGCCGAGGGCGCAAATGAACAGGCCTCAAGTTTAGAGGAAAGTTCTTCTTCACTTGAAGAACTTGCGTCTATGACAGCAAACAATACAGAAAATACTTTTACTGCCGCTGATAAAGTTGCAGAAGCAACTAAGCTTGCCCATAATGCAGGGGAAACAAATAAAAAAATGAGCGAGGCAATAGAAAAAATAAAAGAAAGCTCAGATGAAACAGGAAAAATAATTAAAACAATAGATGAAATAGCATTTCAGACAAATCTTCTTGCCCTGAATGCGGCGGTTGAGGCTGCTCGTGCTGGTGAGGCAGGTAAAGGTTTTGCTGTTGTTGCCGAGGAAGTTAGAAATCTAGCCCAGCGTTCAGCAGAAGCCGCAAAAAATACGTCTGTTTTAATTAAAGATTCCAATGAAAATGCTCAAAATGGTGTAAGAGTGGCGGATGAAGTTAATGAAGTTTTAAACAAAATAAGTGATTCTATTATGAAAGTAAATACTTTAATTGGTGAAGTTTCTTCTGCTTCAGGTGAACAGAAGAAGGGAATAGATGAAATAAATAATGCTGTTTCAGAAATGCAGAAGATTACCCAGACAAATGCCGCAAATTCAGAAGAAACTGCTGCTGCTTCTGAGGAGTTAACTGCTCAAGCAGAGGAGTTAAATAAAATAGTTGAAGTATTGTCTAAATTTGCAGGAGTATAATTCAGAGGGGCAGATGGCAGAAAAACTTAAGGTTTTTCTGGTGACCGGCTAACGCCTAGTGAGCAGAGTTCTGAAGAACTCTTAGCGACCGAGCAAGAGCTAGACCCCGGTATAAAACATCACCGGGGTGACAGCAAGATGCAAAAGCAAAAGCAAAATCATTACGAAAAAATCACATTGAGAATTGCTGAAACGTTTACTTTTTAGTTGAAATTTGATATGATTTTATGATAAATGAGCTTAAAATGGAGTATGCATAAAGTAAGTGTGGACCAGGTATATGCTTGACCACTTTTACTAAAGCTATTAAATTAAATGAAAAATTCAGATTTTGTTGAGATATGTAATATAGTTTATGACCGTTGTGGAATTAACTTAAAAGCAGGCAAAGAAGCCCTTGTAAGTGCCCGTA
>JBNJGP010000036.1:9722-27015 GCA_051747805.1 Candidatus Muiribacteriota bacterium | reverse complement strand
GCTATTTTAACCGGTTATAATGTAAGTGAAGGTAATACAATTAATATAACTGGTATAACAAGTAATGGTATAGAAATTACAAATTTAGACAACTAATTTATTTAAAATTTCACGGCGGGGATATCTTCCCCGCCCTTTATTTTTTCCACATAAACTTGAGTAAAATATACACACTAAAAAAGGATTTAAAATTAAAAAAAATTAATCCACTTAATATCAAAGCCCTTACTAATAGAAAGGAAAAAAAATTGGAACATATTTTGCATAAAAAGGCAAACTATAAAAAAACTGGAGGAATATTATGACTCAGGAAATGGAAAAAGAAAAAAATAAAAATCATGAAGAATTTAAATTCCAGGCAGAAATATCAAAAGTACTGGATATTGTAATTAACTCACTTTACACAGACAAATCAATCTTTATAAGAGAGCTTATCTCAAACTCATCAGACGCGCTTGAAAAACTAAGATACATCTCGCTGACAGAAAAAAATTATAAAGACAGCGAAACGCCGCTGGAAATTCATGTTGATTTTGATGAAAAAGAAAACAAAATAATATTTAAAGACACTGGTGTAGGAATGACCAAAAATCAATTAAAAACCGACCTTGGAACAGTTGCACATTCAGGAGTACTTGAATATATTTCAAAAGCAAAAACAAAAGAGGATTTACAGTTAATAGGACAATTTGGAGTCGGTTTCTATTCAGCATTCATGGTTGCCGAAAAAGTGGTTGTTAAAACAAGCTCATACGCAAAAAACAGCAAATCATATAAATGGGAATCAGATGGCAAAAACACTTTTACAATCGATGAAATAAAAAATCATCCAAGAGGAACAACAATAGAAATATTCTTAAAAGAGGATTGTAAAGAATTTACAAATGCAGACACAGTAAAAGAAACAATTAAAACTCATTCTAATTTTATATCATTCCCTATTTTTGTTAAAGACGAAAGAATCAACACAATTGATGCAATATGGACAAAAGCAAAATCTGAAATAACAGATGAACAGTACAATGAATTTTATAAATTTATTTCAAACGATATGTCAGACCCAAAATTCAGATTACATTTTAAAACTGACGCACCACTTGCAATAGACGCTCTGTTATTTATTCCAGAAACAAATGTTGAGAAAATGGGATTCAGGCAGTTAGAAGATTCCGAAGTATCCCTTTATTGTAAAAAAATTCTGATTGACTCAAAAGTGAAAAATATACTTCCAAAATGGCTCAGATTTGTAAAAGGTGTTGTTGACTCCCCCGACCTTCCATTAAATATTTCACGCGAAGCACTTCAAGACAGTGCGGTAATCACAAAAATAAGGAATATATTAACAAAAAGAGTTTTAAAATTATTCAGCGAAAAAGCTAAAAAAGAAGAAGAAAAATATCTTGAATTTTACAAAGAATTTTCAGCATATTTAAAAGAAGGAATTGTTCAGGACTTTCAGAGAAAAGATGATATTTCAAAATTGTTAAGATACGAATCAATGAAAGAAAAAAAATATATATCAATTGATGAGTACATCAAAAACAAAAAAGAAGATCAAAAAGAAATATACTACATGACCGGCTCAAGCTATGAAGCATTAGAAGCCAGCCCATATGTTGAAATGTTCAGAAAAAAAGATGTTGATGTTTTATTTGCCTACGAACCAGTTGATGATTTTGTATTCCAGAATTTATCAGAATATAATGGGACAAAAATTGTTTCAGCTGACTCGGCAAAATTAGACATAGCAGATGAAGAAAAAAAAGAAAATGTTGCAGACATAGAAGCCCTTGCAAAATGGATAAAAGACGAAGTTCTTAAAGACAAAATTAAAGAAGTAAAACTATCCTCAAGACTAGTTGACAGCCCTGCATTATTAACAAGTGAAGGAATGACTCAGGGAATGCAGAAATTTATGAGTATGATGAACAAACAACAGGGAATGGGTGCAAACATGGGCGCCGGAATGAATGATTTAGAAATCAACCCCGACCATCCAATAATTGAAAAACTTGCAGGCTTAAGAGCCACAAACGAAGAGTTTGCAAGAGAATTAACAGAACAAATTTATGACAACGCAGTAATCCTTGCAGGATTAAACACTGATTTCAGAAAATATGTTCAGAGAATGAACAAAATAATTGAAAAATCAATATAACCCAGCCCCCCTCCGAAAGGAGGGGGTCAGGTCTACATTTTTCACCAAACCATACTTTTTAATTAAATTTAGAAATTAAAATTTAGTTTAATTCATATAAAACAAAGAAAATATCATATTTTTAGGTTTTATTAATTTAGTGTTTTAAATACGAAAGTGAAAAGTGTAGACCTGACCCCTTTGGGTATTTTTTAAACAGTGGGAATTTTTGCTAAATAATCTTCATAACCACCATTGAAGGATTTTATTTCCTTGTCCTGGAGATAAATAATACGATTGGCGATATTATCAACAAAATACCTGTCATGACTAACAAATATAATTGTTCCTTCAAAGTACTTTAAGGCGTCCATTAAAATATCTTTAGAGGTTAAATCAAGATGATTTGTTGGTTCATCAAGAATTAACAGATTAGCTTTTTTCAAAAGCATTTTTGCCAATGCAAGTCTTGAACGTTCTCCACCAGACAAAACTTTTACCCTTTTATAAACATCGTCATCAGAAAACAAAAAAGCCCCCAGAACATTGCGCAGATGAGCTGCCTGTGTTGAATCTGCATCCTGATATAACTCATCATAAACTGTTTTTTTTGAATCCAGAAGTTCTGACGGCTCCTGAGCATAATAGTTATATACAACTTTATAACCAAATTCAACCTCGCCAGTATCTGCCTCTAATATACCGGCAATTATTTTCATTAAAGTTGTCTTTCCTTTACCGTTTTTCCCGACAAGTGCAATTCTCTCCCCTTTTTCAACTTCAAAGGAAGCATCAAAAAAAAGTAAATTATCATCAAATTCTTTGGAAACTCCATCTACTTTTAACACTTTATGCCCAGAATTGGGTGCCTTTGGAAAACGGAAAAATATTCTTTTCTTCTTGGGCGGAATTACAGGTTTAGACATTTTATTAAGCATTTTCACTCTTGATTGAACTTGGCTTGCCTTATTTGCCTGATAGCGGAATTTATCAATAAATTTCTGTGTTTTTGATACTTTTTCCTCATATTCCCGCGCCTCTTTGTGAACCTGCTCTATAAATTCTTCTCTCAAAATTTCAAATTTCGAATAATTTCCAGAATATACCCACATCTGCGAAGCATAAATTTCTATAACTCTTTTAACCGTGGAATCAAGAAAAAATCTATCATGTGAAACTAAAATTACCGCTCCTGGATAACTTTTAATAAAATCCTCAAGCCAGTTTCTTGCCTCAATATCCAGATGATTAGTTGGCTCATCAAGCAAAAGAACATCCGGATACTCAACCAGTATTTTTGCCAGCGCAATACGCATCTGCCAGCCACCGGAAAACTCAGAGCACTTTTTTTCTAAATCCTCCTCAGAAAAACCTAATCCAAATAATATTGACTTAATTTTTGCTCCAATTTCATAATATCCCATTTTTTGAAGTTCTTCCTGTAAATTACCATATTTTTCCATAACTTTTTCAAATTCATCAGAATCGTATTCCAGCTTTCCCATTTTATTTTCAAGCTCAGTTAATTTACGGGATTTTTTATTAATTGTAGAAAAAACAGCAGAAAGTTCTTCAAAAAGATTTCTATCATATTCCTCATCAGAATATAAAAATTGAGGAAGATATCCTGTTGTAGCCGAACCTGTATAGGCTATCTGACCATTATCAATTGATTCTTTTCCTGCAAGAATTTTTAAAAAAGTTGATTTACCGGTTCCATTATCTCCAACCAAGGCAATTCTATCCCTTTTTCTTATATGAATAGAAACTTCATCAAATAATATGTCATCACCATACTGTTTCTTTAAATTATTTACATGAATCATAATTCAAAAATACCTCAACTAATTAAACTAGTCAACTTGTTTTAATTTTTCATTTCAGGTAAAATATCCCCATGACAAAAATCATTGATAAATATATATTTAAATCTCTTATTCCTCCCTTTATATTCGGTGTTTTTTCCTTTTTTATAATAATGTCTATTGATCCTTTATATGATGCAATGAATTATATTATTTCTCAAAGCAGGGAAACTGATGTTGTATTACAATGGTTTATGTATAAAATGCTATCAAAAGAGCTGATATTTGTTTTTCCAATGAGTCTGCTTCTTGCAACTTTAATTACAATGGGTAATTATTCAAAAAAAAGCGAAATAGTTGCGATGAAAGCAGGAGGAATCAGTTTCTGGAGATTAATAAGACCTGTTTTAATCTTTTCACTTCTAACAAGTATCGGAACTTTTTTTGTAATGGATAGAATAGTCCCTCATGCAATTGAGCAGGAAGAAGTCTATAAAAGACATGAAATTTTAAATATTCCCAGATATGTAACAAAAGAAAATATTTTTCTAAGAGAGGATAAAGATAAATTTCTTTTTATTGGCAAAGTTAATTTTTATGTCAAAAAATTCGAACATTTAATGCTTTATTATTTTGATGACGAAAAGCTAGTAAAAACTATGGCAGCACCAGCCGGAGAAATTGACAGTGATGAAAACTGGACCCTCAAAAAAGGCTCAATAAACTATTTTAATAAAGAAGGATTAATAAAAAATGTAGAAAATTTTAACAGCAGAACAATAACTCTAAACAATAGTCTTGACCAAATTGAACATTTTGACCGTGAAGATCCTGAAGCCTTCACCATGAAAGAACTTTATGATAAAATTAAAACACTCAGTAACCATGGTGTTTTAAATCTAAATCATTACCTCGTGGCCCTTTATCAGAAAACCGCAATGCCATTTTCCTGCCTGGTTTTTGGTCTAATAGGTGCAGCTATGGGAACTACATCAAAAAGAACTGGAACGTTCACAAATTTAGGTTTAAGTGTTATTATGATATTTATATATTATGTATTTTTATCCTTTTTGAAATCATACGGGGTTGCCGGGCAGATTACACCAATTATTGCAGCCTGGCTTCCTAATTTTGTATTTCTGGGATTTGGTTTTTATTTAATTTCTAAAGTGAAAAATTAAAATTGACATAAACATAATAGGGGGTTTGGGAGCATGGACATGTTAAGTCAAGCAGAAAGTAAAGTTAAATGGGCAAGAAAATTTATGCCTGTTTTAGAAGAAATTGAAGAAAGATTTGTTACTGAAAAAATTTTTGAAGGGAAAAAAATCGGAATGTGTCTGCACATTACGCCAGAAACTGCTTACTTATGTAAAATTCTTACAAGAGCAGGAGCAGAAATAATGATCACAGCAGCAAATCCACTATCATCACAGCCTGATATTGTAGAATACCTTAAAAAACAGGATAAAGTTAAAGTGCTGGGATTTCGCGGAATGAACGCCGAAGATATTCAAAACTCAATTACAGATATAATAAAATGGAATCCTGACTATGTTATGGATGATGGTGCAGAACTTGTTATTAAAGCAAATGAACTACAGAATACCTCGCTTAAAGGAGCCACAGAAGAAACAGCAACCGGCTATTATAAACTATTAAAATATGAAGATGATAATTTACTTAAACTTCCTGTTATAGCCACTAGTTTTTCCTTCTGTCATAACTTATTTGATAATAAACACGGAACTGCACAATCAGTAATTGATGGAATTATCCGTGCAACAAATAGTATGCTGGCTGGTAAAACAGTTGTTACTGTTGGTTATGGTGAATGTGGGGCTACTTTTGCAAGGAAAATAGAAGGTATGGGAGCAAATGTAATTGTATGTGAGGTTAATCCTCAAAGGGCACTCGAAGCTGCACTTGACGGGTATAGAGTTTTACCTTTTAAAGAAGCTGCTATAGAGGGCGATATATTCTGTACATTTACAGGTAACTTAAATGTAATTTCAAAAGAAAGCATACAGCTGATGAAAGATAATGTGATTTTATGTAATGCTGGTCATTATAACATTGAAATTGATATGAAAGGACTTGAAGAAGTCTCAAAAGATTCTAAATTTGCAAGAGCAAATGTTATAGAATATATTCTTAATAATGGAAAAAGAATAAATCTTTTAGCTGAAGGTAGAATTGTTAATATGACTGCCGCAGAAGGCCATCCAGCTGCAGTCATGGATATTTCATTTGCACTTCAGCTTTTAGCACTGGAGCTTTTTCTTCAGGATGACGGCACATTGCAGGCAAATATATATGAAGTTCCTGAATATATCGACGAAAGTATCGCTAATCTAAAACTGATGTCACTGGGTATAAAAATAGACAACTACACACATGAACAACTAGAATATATAGAAAATAATTAAAAAGGGGGCAGGAGTAAAAAATGATTGAAAAAACTGTAGAATTTATTAAAAAACATATAACAATTAAACCAGACTATGCACTTATACTGGGCAGCGGTTTAGGAGATATGGCTGAAAAAATACAAAATCCGCAAATTCTTGAATATAAAGATATTGAAAATTTCCCTGTTTCTAAAGTTGAGGGACATAAAAATCGCTTTGTGGCTGGAGAGTTATTCGGGAAAAAAGTTATAGCTATGCAGGGAAGATTTCATTATTATGAAGGTTATTCTATGAAAGAAATTGCAATGCCTGTTCGTATTTTTAAAAAACTGGGCGTTAATAATCTGATAGTTACAAATGCTGCTGGGGGACTTAATCCCTCTTTTAAAGTTGGCGATTTAATGATTATAAACGATCATATCAACATGATGGGCGACAATCCTCTAATGGGACCAAATGATGATAAAACAGGCCCCAGATTCCCAGCAATGACTAATTCATACAATAAAGTTGATTTTATCAAAAATACGGCTGAAAATAATAATGTACCTTATGTTTCAGGTGCTTATATCGGCCTTACCGGTCCTTGTTACGAAACACCCGCCGAACAGAGAATGTATAGAATGTTTGGTGACGCTGTTGGAATGTCAACTGTTCCTGAAGTTATAGCCGCAAAACACTGTGGTATTGAAAATATATTTGGAGTTTCACTTATTACCAATGTACATACAGGCACTGCACTTTTTGTTCCAAATCACGAAGAAGTTGTTGCAGCAGCTGCCGCAGCAAAACCTAAATTTGCCAAATTAATTCAATCAATATTGAAGTGATAAAAAGGGGTCAGGTCTACACTTTTCACTTTCGAAAAACCTAATATATAGGTTTTTGCATATAAAAACAATTTTTTTAAAATTTTATCTTATAAAGAGGTAACAAAAATTTAAACCACTATACAATAAATTCCCTTATTTAAACCAGATTTATATTTTATTTTTATGAATAGTGTAGACCTGACCCCATCCATTAATTAGAATTGTATCTATTAGAAGAAAAATGAAGGCGAAAACAAGGAAATAAGGGAATCTTTCAATTTTATGTTCTCGTTTGTCTGATTCAAGTTCTTCTCTGTGGAATTGTTTAAGGTTGTGAATTAATTCATCGATTTCTTTCATTGAATGAGAGAGTCGAATATATTTTCCTTCATTTGCATGGGCGATTGCTCTCAATGTATTCTCTTCTAGTCTGGACATGACTATCTCATCCCCTATTTTCTTAACTCCTGTTCTAGTTCCTTTGTCATCAAAAACCGGGACAATCTCACCTGAAGTTGTTCCTACCCCGATTGTGTAAACTACCACATCATCAATTTCCAAAATGCTTTCATCAATATTTGAATGGTCTTCCCCATCAGAAATGATAATCATAACTTTTGAGGCTGCATGAGAACGCTCAAAAATTTCTCTGGAAGTTTTAAGCAAATCAGCATAATTGGTGCCCTGAAGAGGAAAATAATTAGGCTCTATACTATCAAGCGCAACTTCTACAGCACCATAATCAAGGGAAAAAGGCACCATTTCAAGAGGTGATCCTCCAAATATTACCAGAGAAATTCTGTCATTTACCAGACCATTTAATATTTCATTTACGGCCTCTTTTGCCCAGAAATATCTTGAGGGTGACATATCCTCAACATACATACTGTTAGATAAATCAACTGCTACCATTATATCCATTCCATGTCTTTTTGTTTCAACCACTTCTCTTCCCCATTGTGGACGTGCAAGAGATAAAGTTAGAAAAAACAGAGTCAGGCTTAAAAAGACAGCTCTCAAAATAAGATTTTTTTTATAATCAAACCCGGTTAATCGTTGAAAATTTGCATTTGAAAAATATTTATGTATAAAGGATTTTTTTCTAAAATAAATTAAGGTAAACAATATGATTAAGAATGGAATAGCAAATATTAAAGTTAAATTAAACGGTTCTGCAAAAATTTTCATACAATATCCCCTGTAATTATCTATTCAACCCAGAACATGACTTTAAGGTATTCTTTTCATATATAAATCAAATATAATCAATTCAATAAATAAAACAGCAACTACTGGCCAGAGCAGATAATGAAAATACTCCCTGGTAACGGCAAAAATTGTGCTTTCAATTTTTGAGGGCTCAAGCTCAGAAATTGTGTCGTAAATTTTTTGAAGCTCTTCCTCATCGTAAGCCCTGAAATACTTCCCGCCGGTTTTTTTTGATATTCTAATCATCTGTTGTTCATCAATTTCTTCAAAATCTCCTCTCGTAACTGGTGAGCCAATGCCAATTGTATAAATTTTAATTCCTTCTGAATCAGCCATTTCAGCCGCCATTTCCGGGGTGATTTCACCTTTGTTGTTAATTCCATCAGTAACTAAAACTATAATTCTTTCATCTGTTTCAACTTCCTTCATTCTATTTGTTCCAACGGCAATTGCTGTTCCGATTGCCGTACCATCAGGCAGCATAGTTTCAGCCTGCAGCCCTCTGCCACCAAAATATCTTTCATCAATAAGCTCGAGTTCAACCTCTGAAACCCTCTTTTTAAGCATATGATGGTCCAGCGTAAGAGGTACCCAGTTAATTGCCTCAGCCGCATATAAAGTCAGTCCAATTCGGTCATTTGGTCGTTTGGATATAAAATCCTTAGTTAATCTTTTTGCAGCCTCTACTCTGTTTGGCGGAAAATCCCGGGCCAGCATACTGGTAGAAATATCCAGCAGAATCATTATATCAATTCCTTCACCGTGGACTATTTCTCTTTCAGAATAATGCTGGGGTCGGGCAAGGGCAAAAATAATCAGTATTATAGCAATTCCTCTCAATAAATATCTGAAAAAACTTTTCCATGAAAAAGAGGCAAATTTCTCTATCGAAGGAAAAGAAAGCTTAGTCTCAAATTTTTTAAATTTAAGATAAAGTATTATTAAAACAGGTATAATAAGTAATAAATATAAACTATTTTCCAGCCTCATTTTCTTCTTCCTCTTTTGTATTTATTATAAACTCTCTTGCAAACTCAAACATATTCTTAAGCTTTTCTCTTTCCAGCCTGTATTTAGCAAATTTAACAAGGTCCATACTTTTTAAATATTCAATTATTTTATTAAACTGGAAAATATCCATATTTGAATTATAAAAATGATTTTCCAGCTCGAATGTGGTCATTTCTGAGGCATTAAAATGATATCTTCTTTCAATATAATTTTTTAATATCCTGGATAATTCCACGCAATAACTTTTTTGTTTATTGTCCTCGATATAATTTTTAATTTTAAGTTCTTCCAGCTCGCGCAACGCCAAAATATGAGGGGGATCAAGAAACTTCTGAAGGGATTTCATCTTGTATCTTTTTCGGTATATATAAATCCCGGCAATAATAAGGATTATTACCAATATAATAAAAATGGTCAGCCCAATTCTTTTAAAATCGTATTTTGACATAAAATCAAAAAATCCAGCTGAAGGTTTTGGCTCTGGGTTTTCGGAATCATCAAGTAATGACCTTACCGTTATTGACATAGTATCGTTATAAAACTCAATAACCTCTCCATCTTTATCCCTAAACTTAAAGGATTTGGGTCCAAACTCAATCACTCCATCATTTAAAGGAATTAGCTCCATATTAATCTGGTTTTCAGCTGTATCAGTTCGAATATGCCGGAAATCCTCAAATTCCTTATCTAACTCATCCCATGAATAGCTGTTTTCATCATAGTTAACCGTCAGATTTATAGGAATTCCAAACTCAACCTCATCTGTATCAAAGGAAAAACTAACATCGGCATATATAAAAAAGCAAAAATACATTGCCCATAATATAATAAGTATTTTTTTCATCTATTATCTCCTTAAATAAGCAAAACTAATTTATCTGAGACTTTTTCTGGCAATTCTTTTTTTAAAAAACAGGTTCAGCTTCTTAACGTAATCATCTTCTGTCATAATATCAAGTAAATCAATCCCATATTTTTTCAACTTTTTTTTAAACGCTTCATCCTCGCTTAATGCTTCAGATTTATATAAATTATTATCCCCGAATGATATACCTGCTTCTTTACCGCTTTCAAGCTCTAAAAAATTACCATAAAAAAACTCAGGGGGATTTTTTTCAAGTCTATCTTTAATTCGAACACAAATAAGATCATGTTTTTTATTAATTATGCCAAGCTTTTTAAATGAATTAAAATTTATAAAATCAGAAATAAAAAATACAACCGCCTTTTTTTTCTGGGAGTTAAGTAGATAATCTGCGGCTACCTCATAATTTGTTTTAGTTCCTGAACCAGTTCTCGCAATCATATCTCTTATTATAACAAGAGAATGCTGAAGCCCTTTTTTTAGAGAATAATAAGAGTTAACATCATCAGAAAAAAATATAGATCCAACTTTATCCCGGTTTTTTACAGCAGATAATGAAATAATTGAGGCAATTTCAGTTGCAATCTGCTTTTTATTTTCAAACAATGAACCAAAATCCATTGATGGACTAATATCAGTAAGCAGCATAATACTCAGTTCTCTTTCTTCCTCAAAAACTTTTATATAAGGCTCATTAAAGCGGGCCGTAACTTTCCAGTCAATAGAACGAATATCATCCCCAAACTCATATTTTCTCAAGTCGGTAAACTCAATTCCCTTTCCCTTGAATGCAGAATGAAATTCACCGCCAAATAATTCATCAACCAGTCGATTTGTTTTAATATGAATTTTACGCACTTTTTTCATTAAATCTTTTATCTGCATTATGGCACCTGTACTTTATCAAGAAGTTCTTTTATGATTGTCTCTGAAGTATATTCCTCTGCCTCTGCCTCATATGATGGAATAACTCTGTGTCTTAAAACATCATAACAGATAATCTTAATATCCTCTGGAGTTACATATCCACGATGATTAATAAAAGCATATGCTTTACCCGCCTTTGTAAGATTAATTGAGGCGCGCGGAGAGGCCCCGTATGATATAAGATTACTTAACTTTTTCAGGCCGTATTTTTCAGGATTTCTTGTTGCAAAAACAAGGTCAAGAATATAATCTATAACTTTATCATCAATATAAACTTCTTCTACAGAAGAAACAGCCTCAAGTATTTTTGAACCATCAATAATTGTATTTACACTTAAGTCAGGTGAAACACTCATTTTTTTAATAACTTCCCTTTCTTCATCATAAGCAGGGTAGTCAACCTTTGTTTTTATAAAAAATCTATCAACCTGAGCTTCGGGAAGAGGATAAGTTCCCTCCTGCTCAATCGGGTTCTGAGTGGCCAGCACTAAAAAAGGTTGAGGCAGTTTAAAAGTTTCGTTCCCGATAGTTACCTGTTTTTCCTGCATTGCCTCTAAAAGAGCACTTTGAACTTTAGCAGGTGCACGGTTAATTTCATCTGCCAGAATAATATTTGCAAAAATTGGACCTTTTTTAATTTCAAAACTGGAGTTTTTCTGATTATATATTAACGTACCAATCAAATCAGCTGGCTGCAAATCGGGAGTAAACTGTATTCGCTGAAAAGACAAATCCATTATATCGGATATAGTCTTTATAGTAAGGGTTTTTGCAAGCCCGGGAACCCCTTCTAAAAGAATATGGCCGTTGGTTAAAAAAGCCATAATTATTGAGTTAATCATTTTTTTTTGCCCAACAATTACTTTTGAGGCTTCATTTCTGATATTATCAATAAAAAGGGATTTTTCTCTAATCATTTCATTCATTTTTACAAGGTCCATTTTTCCTCCGTCAAATTTTTGATAAGTTTTTTAAACAGTAAATATTTCTGAATTAATATTACAAAAAATATGCCAGAATTTAAAGTTGTAAAACAAGGGATAGCAGAAGTTTATAATAGATAATTATGTGGAATTTTTCCCACAAACTATAAAAAATTCCCTAACCTTTCTAAATCTCTGCTCACCATCATGCGGGTTAATTCCGGCAAATCAGTTTCAGCCTTCCAGTCTAATTCTTCATAAGCTTTCTGAGCATCGCCAATTAACAAATCAACCTCAGTGGGTCTAAAAAAAATAGGGTTGACTTTCACAATAATTTTACCATTTTTTTTATTAACACCAACTTCCTCAACACCCTCGCCCTGCCATTTTATTTCAATATCAACTGCTTTGAAAGCAAGTTCACAGAAATCCCGTATAGAATAAGTTTTTCCAGTTGAAAGCACATAGGTGTGGGGTTTATCTTTTTGAAGCATCCGATACATTCCCTCTACATACTCTCTTGCAAATCCCCAGTCCCTTCTGGCCGAAAGATTACCCAGCTCGATAAAAGACTGTTTATCCAGTTTTATTTTTGCCACCCCGTCTGTTATTTTACGGGTTACAAACTCAATACCCCTAAGGGGCGATTCGTGATTAAATAATATTCCACAGGAGGCAAAAATATTATAGCTTTCTCTATAATTAATTGTTGACCAGTGGGCAAAAAGCTTCGAAACTCCATATGGGCTTCTTGGATAAAAGGGGGTTTTTTCATTCTGAGGAGTTTCCTGAACTTTTCCAAAAAGCTCAGAAGTAGAAGCCTGATAGAACTTAATATCGGGATTTAAAATTCTTACAGCCTCAAGCAGATACAACGCACCCATACCGTTCATCTGAGCTGTAGCAGTAGGCTGTTTAAAGGAAACACCAACAAAACTCATTGCGGCAAGATTATAAATTTCATCAGGCTGTATTTCTTTAACTGTTCTGATTGCATCGGCCTGATCTATTAAATCAAACTGAACAGTTTTAAAATTTTTATAATTAAATAAATCAAGCTCATACAACCGCCATAAATTTACAGAACTTGTTCTTCTGACAGTTCCATAAACTTCATAGCCTTTTTTTAGTAGAAATTCAGCCAGATATGCCCCGTCCTGACCGGTAACACCTGTAATTAAAGCTTTTTTCATGAAATCCTCCGATTTAGTAGCAATTAAAGCAAATTTTCAATTTCGAATTTTGAATTTAAAGCATTTTTTAATTCGACATTCCAAATTCAAAACTCAACATTGCTTTTACTACTTTCTTCCATATTCATCTTCAAACCTTTCTATATCATCCTCTCGCAAATAATCACCAACAGAAACCTCTATTATCACCAGGGGAATTTTTCCGTTATTAGCAAGTCTATGTAATTTGCCGGCTCCAACATAAACAGATTCTCCCGAATTGAGCATAAAATTTTTATATTCAAGCTCTACTTCCGCCGTGCCGTTAACAACTACCCAGTGCTCACTTCTATGATAATGTTTCTGTAAAGATAAAGATTTTCCCACCCTTACAGTTATATTTTTAATTTTATATCTGTATCCCTGCTCAAGCACAGTATATTTTCCCCAGGGTCTATGAATTGTAGTATGAAAATCTGTCAGAGAATTTTCTGTTTTCTTTAATATTTCATGAATTTTTCTGACATTTTCTGACTTGTTCTTTTTTGTAATTAAAAGTGCATCAGATGTATTTACAACAATTAAATCCTGAACATCAAGCATTGATATATTTTTATGTTGATTTAAAATCATATTATTTTCAGAATCAACGCATATAATATTATCATCGCTTGTGTTGTTGTTTTTATCAGCAGGAAGATAGGCAGATAATGCATCAAAAGTTCCCAGATCATCCCATCCTATATCTGCTTTAAAAGTAGAAATTCTATGAGTTTTTTCCATTACAGCATAATCAACGCTTTGTGAGGGGATAAGCTCAAAAAGTTCTTTTTTTAATCTATAAGTATTTGAATTAACTTTTTGAACATTTTCACAGGCTGAGGCAGTTTTATTATAAATATCTGACCTAAACTTCTTAAGCTCGGCTAAAAATACATTTTTATCAAAAATAAAAATACCTGCATTCCAAAAATAGTTCCCATTTTTTATATATTTGTCAGCGGTTTCTTTATCCGGCTTTTCCTTAAATTTTTTTACCTTATAAAATAAATTTGTTACTTTTACGTCTTTTTCAACCTCAATGTATCCATAACCGGTTTCAGCCTTATCCGCCTTAATCCCAAAAGTGATTATTTCACCTTCCTGTGCATAATCAGAGGCATTTTGAGCTAACTTATAATATTGAGTCTTATCTTCAATAAAGTGGTCTGCCGGAGTAATTAAAAAGGGGGCGTTTCCTTCTGATTCAATGAAACAGGCGGCTGCAATAGCCGGAGCAGTATTTTTTGCAACTGTTTCAAGAATGTAACTTATTTTTAAATCTTTGAGCTTTAATTCCTCAACCTGATCTTTTGCAATAAAATAATGAGCATCATTTGTTACTACTATAATTTTTTGAGATATTTTTAAATTACGAAGAAGCGTTTGCTGGAAAAGAGAATATTTTCCCAGAAATTTACAAAACTGCTTGGGATAATATTTTCTAGAAACTGGCCAGAGCCTGGTTCCGGCGCCGCCGCAGAGAATTACATTAATCATTAAAAGACCTCATCAATTCAAAACATTTCAAAAGTGGGAATATTAAAAATTATCCAGTTTTTCTTTTTAATAAAACAGCACATGGGGTTTCAAAAAGAATTACAATATCTCCCCATAAGCTCCAGTTTTTCACATAATAACTTTCAAGAGATACTCTTTCATCGAAAGTCATCTCGTTTCTGCCACGTGTCTGCCATAATCCGGTAATTCCTGGTTTTGCTGCAAGAATAATATTTGCCTTGTAACCCATTTTTTCAAGCTCGGAAACAAGATAAGGTCTTGGCCCCATTACTGACATGCTACCAAAAAAAACATTGAAAAACTGCGGAAGCTCATCAATGCTTAATTTTCTGATAATCCTACCAACTTTTGTAACCCGCGGATCATTTGAAATTTTAGCATATTTCTCGTATTCAGCTTTCATTTCAGGATTTTCCTCAAGCAGACCGTTTAACCTTCCCTCCGCGTCTTTATACATAGACCGGAACTTCCAGGCATAAAAAATGCTCTTTTTGCGTCCAAGCCGTTTCTGTTTAAACAAAACCGGGCCCGGACTTTCAATTTTAATTGCCAGGGCTACTAAAATCATTACTGGTGAAAACAAAATTAGAAAGAAAATACCAAGAATTATATCCATCACTCTTTTTAAAAGCATTCTATAAGGAGATAATAATTTCTGTCTGGTTTCAAGAACCAGGTTTTCATTAATATTAATAACTTCCATCTCGGCCAGCTGTATCTGATTAAATGCCGGAATAATTTTAATAAAATAAACTTTTCCCTCGATTTTTTCTTCTAACTTCATCAAGGTTTTGAAACTCATATTTCTTGAAAAAATAATAACTTGTGAAATATTATATTTTTCAATCATATCATCCAGCTCATCATCTGTCATTTCCAGTATTTTCTGGTACTTGCGGGCTCTTTTTACACGGTTAATTCTGCTGTAACCTTTACTGAAAATCTTCTTAAAAACTTTTTTTTCATAATTATCTGAAACAATTAAAAGAGTTTTTCTGAAATAAATATTCCATTTAACAGCGGCTCTTTCAATTGCATACCTAATGCTGATAATAAAAAAATAAAGGAGTAAATACCAGATAACAATAAAAAGCATAGGATAAAACTTTTCTGTAGTATTATAAACAAATAAGAAAGTTACAAAACAGGAAAAAATAACCCCTTTCAGTATATAAAAGGATTTTTTAACATAATCTTCTTCGCGTAATGAATAGGTTTCTTCAATTATCATAAACACAAAAAATATAAGACCATTAATTATAAGAAGCTGTGGTGTATAGGATAAAACAGTAAAAAATGATAAAATCACAAAAAAAGAAAGTACATAAGCAAATAAATCACCCGCCATTAGAAGCAGACGAAAAAAATATCTTCTCATTTAACTAAACACCTTTATAATAATTAATTTCAACCATTATTTTTATTATCATCCCAGTAAATAGCTTCGTCGTCTTCACTGTATAAAATATAACCAAAACCATTAAATTCAGGAACCGGGACTAAAATATCGTAATTTTTATAAATATGAGGGGTTTTATTATTTTCCCATCTTGAATAATTCAAACTAAAATATTCTTTAAAATCAGGAGCAAATAAAAGCAAGTCAGAATCTTTCTGTAAAAATCTGAGCTTTTTATCTAAATCATTATTATATCTTGTTTCAAAATAAGTTTTTTCATTATTGTAATCTATTAATTTTATAAAAGCACTGTTCCTTTTACTATATTTAACAAGAACCATTTCTTGCCCGTCATAAAAATACTTCTGCGCGTCGTTTAAATAATCATAATCCAGGCTTATAGCGTTTTTTTCCCAGTCATCATCGGTTTTATTAAATTCAATATATTCAGGATTATTTCCGGAAGAAACAACCTTAATAACCTCGTCATCAAGCCAGACAAGATAATTATTTAAATGAAGTCTTGAAACAAGTTGACTCCCCTTATTAACAGAACCAATAATATCATAATAAAGACTTGACCCGTGTTCATTTGACTCTATCCAGGCCGCATAAAGCAAATCCTTATAATAAACATTTACCATTTCAAGAGAATCAACAGCAGCCTCAAAATCAAAAAAGCTCCATGACCCGCCTTCGCTTTTAACTGCAGCATAAATTCTTTCAGAATTGTTTTCCAGCCTGTAAAGAACTTTTAAATAACCATTTTCAGAAACAGATAAATCAAAGCCAAAATCAGAGTCAACATCTCTATCAACGATAAATTCAGACCATTTCATATTATTATAGTAAAGGCAGATTAAATTATTTGTGCGGGAATCTATATAAATAAAGTAAAAAATATTATTAAGCTGTTTAAAAGAAAAATTATTATTGTTTATTCTTATATTTTCTTTTATAATATCAAATTCTTTTTTTTCAGAAACCAGCTCAACTTCACCAGTTTCTGAAATAATTTCAGTTTCAGAAGAATCCTGTTCAAATTGAACCTCTGAAGTATCA
>JBNJGP010000036.1:0-9622 GCA_051747805.1 Candidatus Muiribacteriota bacterium | reverse complement strand
TCTGAAGTATCAGAAATCATATCTTTTTCATCTGAATCAACTATTTTTATTTTTTTATCATCTTTTAAATTTTCAAAATCATAAATATTGCTACTACCAGTTTCTGTTTTTATCTTAACAGAAAAATCCTCTTTAAAAGTATCATTATAAACCAGCCTCACCTCGTTAGTATCCCATAAAGAAGGCGCAACTTCCTCTGAGTTAATAATAACACTTGCCGTGTCTCTGCCAAAATTAAAGCCGTTAATATATAAGGCTTCGTCATCAGTTATAATTTCTGTAATATAGGGATGAGTTCGCAAATAATAGTCCCCGATAATCAATTCATCTTTAATAATTTTTATTTTTTCAATATCCTCAGAATCTTTTGAGGGGTTAAAAACATTGAAATAGAAATTTTTGTTATTAAAATTTAAAAGAAAATCCTCTCCCCTGAAAAAATAATCCTGATTATCGGTAGCAAGCAGCTCAACAACACCAAGCTCGATATTATTTTCAAAAGATAAAACTGCCGGTGAAATAATAATTTCCAGAGTATCATAATCATCAAAATCGTAAATAGACAATACAGGGGCATATTTGGAAAAATTTACCTCTTCTGTATCATAAGGAAAATCGTCAATAAAATCCCTGAACATTTCACCATTATAAATAAAATCAGAAATATTTTCTTTTTTAAAATCAAAACCAGCAAGCTCACTTGTATTATAACTAACAGAAAATCGACCCGATGAATCAGTTTCAAACTCTTTATAAAGGTTATTAAATTTAATTGAGCCTGATTGACTGGAAATATTAGCTTGTGTTTTAGTTAATTCATCATTAATAACCAGTCTACCATTAACCTTAATCAGTTCAGCCTCTTCTTTTAAAAATACAAGACCCTGATCAGACATACAGCCAGACATCATAAATACAGTAAAACATATAAATAAAAAATTGATTCTTTTAAACATAAAATAATAATAACAAATATTTAAAAAAAATTCACCCTTTATATAGAAAATCCGGTAATTAAACCCTTTTTAATTAAAATTAAAAAAAAATATATAATTTATTTTTTAACTATATACTCTGTTTTCTGTAATTTATAGAGCTAAACCCTTCCGATTGAATGATAGATAAACCCTTTTTTTCTAATTCTTTCAGGTTTATATTGATTTCTGCCGTCAAAGATAACAGGGGTTTTCATTAAACTTTTTATTTTATCAAAATCGGGTCGAAGAAACTCCATCCATTCAGTCACAAGAAACATGGCATCAGTACCAGAAACAGCCTCATAAAGGTTGCTGGCATAAAAGATATTTTCATTTTCCCCAAAAATTCTTCTTGCCTCTTTCATGGCAACCGGATCATAAGCCCGGATTTTGCCACCACTTTTTAAAATACTTTTAATAAGAGTTCTGGAAGGTGCTTCGCGCATATCATCAGTTTTAGGTTTGAAGGAAAGACCTAAAATTGAAAAAGTTTTTCCTTTAATATCCTTAAAATGTTTTAGTAATTTATTAAATAAAATATTTTTCTGACACAGATTAACTCTTTCAACTGCATCAATTATATTCATTTCAAGATTATTGTCGTTTCCGGTTTTTAAAAGAGCCTTAACATCTTTAGGAAAACAGCTTCCACCATAACCACAACCTGCAAACAAAAACGAGTTCCCTATTCTTGAATCAGACCCTATACCACGTCGTATATCTTCAATATCTGCCCCAACTGCCTCGCAAAGCCTGGAAATTTCATTCATAAAAGAAATACGGGTTGCAAGCATAGAGTTTGCAGCATATTTAGTAAGCTCGGCAGATTTAAGGTCCATATAAATAAATCTTTCTTTTCTTCTTGTAAAAGGCTCATAAAGTTCATGCAGAAGCTCTTTTGCCTCTTCTGAATCAGAGCCAACAATAACTCTTTCGGGTTTTAAAAAATCATTTACCGCGTCTCCTTCTTTTAAAAATTCAGGATTAGAAGCAACAGTAAAGGGAGGGATTTTAGAAAATCGTTTTTTTAATACTTCCTCAATTTTATTTTTCACTTTTTCACCAGTTCCAACCGGAACAGTAGATTTATTTACAATAATTTTAGATGAATTCATATATTTGCCAATACTGCTGGCCACCTCAAGAACATGCCGCAAATCAGCGGAACCATCTTCGTCCGGGGGAGTTCCAACAGCAATAAAAATAATATCTGAATTCTGAACACCCTTTTTAATATCAGTTGTAAAAACAAGTCTTTCTTTACTTACATTTCTTTTTACTATTTTTTCAAGCCCCGGCTCATATATAGGAATAACTGACTTATTTAAATTATTTATTTTTTCTTTGTCAATATCAACACAAATTACATTATTGCCTGTATCAGCAAAGCAGGCCCCGGCAACTAAACCAACATAACCTGTCCCAACAACAGCTAATTTCATAAGAAACCCCTAAACAGTTTTTATTTTTCGCCTTCCTCTTCAACTTCACCTTCTTCAATTTCTTCATACGCTTTGAGTTTTTGAGTTCCTTTTAAACCTAGCAAGTTTTTAGTAAAGGCAAACAGGCCTTTTTCAGATTTAGAAATTTCCTGCTCGGCCTCTTTAACAGCCTTAAGCCATAAAGGTCCAAAACCAGGAGCCTCTTCAATCAGTTTAGCCGCCGCCTTATCATAAACATAAAGCATTCTAAGCTCTTTTCTATCAGGTTTCTGCTGCCATGATTGAATTGAAACACGAAGGTTCTGATTTTCCTCATTTAGTTTATTTAATCTTTCTTTTAAAGATTTATTCCCCTCGGCTGTAATCTCCATCTGATCGGCAAGGGAGCCTCTCATTTTTTTAAGTTCTCTTGAAAGTTTCATTTTATCAAATAAAAAAAATAACCATGCAATAAAAGCACCACCTAAGGCTGATAATATTCCTATAACTACTGGATGTTGTAATAAGTCCATTTAAAACTCCTGCAATTCTGGCAAAATATCTACCAGATTTTATTTTGTTATACCTCTTGAGCTCGTAAAATTATACTAAAAAAATACAGTGGTAAAACCTGCCCCCTGCTTTTTAATTATTACCTAACTCAAGTAATTAATATTCTACAATATAACCTTATAAACGTCCAGCCCCTTGTTTTTTTTTAATAATCATTTATAATTAATCAAAACACCATTATAAAAGGACTATTTATTATGAAATGGGAATTAACAGAAAAAGAAAGAATTATCGTAACAAAACTGTTTTCACTTGGAAAACATATGGCACTTACAAAACAATCTGAATTTTTCTCATCAGAAGATAAAAAAGCCCTCTATGACGTTCAGGATAAAATTAAAAGAAAACTTCAAACTCCGGAAAAAAAAGAGTATGAAAAAAATCTATCCCATCACATTGAAAAATATAATGACGAGATTTTCTGGCAGGAACTCAGCTATAGAATGGCAGAAAGGGATTTATATAAAGAGCAGCAGACAGATAGTCCATTAAAAGATATGGATGAAATTTTTGAAAGAAAAAAAGAGTTAATAAAAAAATACAATAATGAATTCTACGAAAGTGGCCTTATTAGAATTAAATTAGATGAAAGCGAAGAAACTGAAATTTAATTTTTTTTAAAAAAAGCCAGGTTTTCATTATCGCAGAATATCATACGTAAACCAAACTTCTTACATATATAATCTAATGATTCCATTGAATAAAAAGAAACATGAGTCGGGTCGTTTAAATAAAACCACGTTTTAAGTTTATCGGGAGTAGGCTGAAATTTAGTCATTATAAATAAATATGCATTTTTTGAAAGCAAATCACAAATAAATCTAATTGTTTTTTCAGGATTATGAAAATGTTCAAAACACTCTGAAGCAAAGATAAAATCATATTTTTCCCGCTTTAACTCTTTAAAAAAAAATGGGTCATAACTATCAACCTTTAACCCCTTTAATTTAAGAAGTGCTTCTAAAACTTTTGTGTGCCCGCAGCCAAAATCCAGCCCATACATATCTGAATTAATAAATTTAACAGCCGGTTTTATTAACCTGTTTAAAAAATTCACATACCCCTCATTCTTAATAAAATTATTATGAGAAAGATATCTTTTTCTTTCCTGCTCTAAAGGAATTAAATAATTATAATCAACCTGAAGAAGCTCACATTTATCACATAAATAAAATTTTCTCTTATTTAAAATTCCAAAAGAGGATTTTATATTATCACCACATAATTTACATATCATTTTATATTATCCTTTTAAAAAACCTTGCAATTCTTAATTTGCAAAAAAGTTTATCAGCGGTTATATTATAGCCATGAAAATCTGTATTGTAAAATTATCATCACTCGGTGACATAATTCATAGTATGATAGTTTTACAGTTTATAAAAAAAAATTATCCTGAATACCAGATTCACTGGATATGCTCTAAAAAATTTGAAGGGATTTTAAAATATAACCCGGACATCACAAAACTTCATACAATATTTACAGAAGAAGAAAAAAATCTATGGCGTACATTTAAAAAATTAAAAAAAATATCAGCTTATGAAAAATTTGATTTAGTAATTGATATGCAGGGACTTTTAAAAAGTGCTATAGTATCGCGAATATTAGGTAAAAACACCTGGGGTTTTGCAAAAAAATCCGCAAGAGAACCTTTAAGCTCAATTTTTTATAAAAACCAAGTTCAAATACCATATAAAGAAAATATTTATATTAGAAACCTTACTCTTGTTTCAAAAGCTTTAGACTTTAATTTTACAGAAGAAGAACTATTAAATAAAAAAAATTATCTTTATCACAGCAATGAATATTTAAAACTTGTTGATGATTTAATAAAAACCGATAGAAAAAATATTGTATTTATACCATCTGCCACTACACCGGAAAGAGTTATTCCACCCCAAAAATATGCTGAAATCATTAACAGACTTGACTATAAATGTTTTATAACGTGGGGTAGTGCAAATGAAAAATTAAATGCAGAGATTATTGCTCAAAAATCACACGCCCAAGTGCTTCCTAAACTTACATTAAGTCATTTAATCTATCTGTTTTCAAAAGTTGATTTAATCATTGGCCCAGATACAGGACCATCAAATATACCATTTGCAATAAACAAACCCTCAATCACACTTTACTGGGATAAAGCTAAAAATTCATATAAAAGAAACAGCTATGAAACCGAAATAAATAAAGCATTATCATTTGAAAATTTATCAGAGCTTTCGGTTAAAAAAGTTTTGAAGTTAATAGAAAAACTAATTTTTTGATATTAGTTCTTCAAAAAAAGTAAGATATTGCTCTACAGTTTTTTTATGTGACATTTCCCTTTTTATTAATTCAGGTGCATTTTGTTTTAGTTTTTTTAATGTTTCTGGTTCATTATAAAGCTTTAAAATTTTTTCTGCAATTGCTTCTGAATTTTTTAACGGAACTAGAAAACCGTTTTTCCCATCAGTTATCAGCTCGCTATTTCCTTCATTGTTGGTTGCAATAACGGGAATTCCACATGATAAGGACTCTAATATCACTCTGGATAATCCCTCTCTGAATGATGGTTGAATAACAACATCAAAGGCTTTCAAAATTTTTATAACATCATCTCTGTAACCTAAAACATGAACCTTATCTTTTAATCTTGAAATTTCTGACTTATATGGCTCTTTTTCATAGCCTTTACCAATTATAATAAAATGGATATTTGGATATTTCTTTAGAAGAGAGGCAGCTTCAAGAAGATAATTAAATCCTTTATGAGCCCTGACAATACCAATAAAAGCTACATTTAAATTATTCTTATCTATATTTAGCTCAGACAATTCTAAAGGTTTTTCTTTATTGTACCAACTTAAATCATGGCCTTTATTGATTTTTACTATCTGATTTTTGTTTTTAAATAATGTTTTTTTCAAAACATGGTTTCTTACAGCATTTGACACACAAATAACACTGTCAACACGTGGATTCAAAGCATTTAAATATGCAGACGGATCAAACCAGTACAAGCCACCTGTTGTTCCACGATAAGTAACCAGTTTAACATTCAACCCGATACAGGCAAAAATTGAATTTGAAATTGAGCGTGAACTGGTGGCATAAACAATATCAATTTTTTCTTTTTTTATAACTTGTCTAATTTTTTTTATTGTATTTATATCAATTCTTTTTTTATAAGAGACATATTCAACCTTAATATTATTTTGTGAAAATCTTTTATTATAAATGCCATCCTTTTGAGTTAAAATAATAATATTATGGCCTTTTTCTTTCATTGAAATATATATTTCATTTTCAGGTCTTATTAAATTAAAGGTGGTAACTGATGAATTTGCTATAAGTATATTCATAATTATTTATTTTTATTCCTTTCATAGAGTTTAATATATTTAAAATAAGCTCCGGAAGCTATCCAGAAAGCAAGTAAGAACCCTTCATAACCATAAAAAATACCCTTTCTGAAAAAATAGTTTTTCACAAAAGAAAATAAACCTCTGCCAAAAGCTTTCATTCCACTTGATTTTTTACGACCTTTATAATCGTCTGCAAATAAACTTGAATATCTCTGCATTTTATCAATTAGTTCTTCAACTCTTTCGACTGAATAATGTTTTATACCATTTTTTAAAGGAATTAACTTAACCCCTTTCAGTTTCACGCTTTCATGAACCTGATAATCATGATATCTGGTAATTTTTTTATTATATATTCTAATTACCCTGTCAGGATACCAGCCACAGCATTTTATAAATTTATTTCCATAATAATTAAACCTTTTCATATTGAACACATGATTTTTTTTAAACTCAGTTTCTTTTATTTCATTAATAATCTCCTCTGTTAAAATCTCATCACTGTCAACATTAAATATCCAGCTATTTGAAGCAAGATCAGCGGCTTTATTTTTAAGAGGACCAAAACCGTTAAACTTATCTTTAAATACTTTAACATTGTTATATTTGGCGGCTATTTCAAATGTTTTGTCCTCAGACCCATTATCAAGTAAAATCACTTCCCCAAAATCCTTCACAGAATCTAAACATTCAGCCAGGTGTTTTTCACTGTTTCTGGTTAATATTGTTACTGAAATTTTTTTTAAATCCATTTAATGCCTTCCTTTATAAAGCTTATTCCCGTTTAAAAAGCAGAGGTGTCCACATTGCAAAAAGATTAAAAACAGCATGATTTTCAAAATATATATCAAAAAAATTTATAAATAAAAAAGTTGTAATAAAAAATAATCTAAAAAGAAAAAATTCATTATTTTTATCTTTAAAGGCAAAAATATACATCTGATAAAACACAAACAAAAGAATAACAACTCCCAAAATACCATGTCTGGCTAATGTCAACAAATAAAAACTATGCGGATTATTAGGCCATCTAGGTTTTGAATTGAACATATCTTTGTGTTTTTTTATAAATTCTTCTTTAAAATCACCCTGACCTGTACCTAATATTTTATTATCTTTCCATAATTCAATACAAGCCAGCCAGAAAGACCCGCGACCAGTTACAATATGCGCATAATCTCTAGAACTTTGCGCTTCTGAAATTCTTTTAAAATCTCTCAACATTTCATTTACTCTTGTATATTCTGCCGGAAGAAACTTAAAAAAACTAACTATTAATATAATTGTAAAAATTAAGCATAAAAAAACTCTTTTTATAGAATTAATTTTAAACAACTTTAATAACAGAAAAAAAACAGCAAAAAATAAAGCAAGATGCCCCGTACGTCCACGAGTTATTAATATATTAAATCCCATAAGAAAAGCTAATGGCACATAAAAAAACAGCATTTTAGACTTTAAATTTTTAATTATTCTAAAACCAACTATAAAAAAACCTATAGAAATAAAAATTCCGTGATTAACATGATGATGAAAAGGAGTAAATCTAGAAGAATTAGTTACAAAATAATCTGGTGGGGAAAAATTAAAATATAAAAGAAATGAAAAAAACAACATTACCAAAACAGAAAGAAGATAAGCATTAATATATTTTATAAATTTTTCTTTTTTATAATAAAAAAGCATACAGGGAATTAATAGAAATCTTCTCTGCTTTCTTAAAATATAAAAAGCTTCTTGAATATTAGAACTCCATAAAAAACCCAGAACAAAAAGGGAAAAAAATAGAAGAAGTGCAACAGCTACTTTATTATTTTTTATTTCACGAAATTTAGCTTTATACTCTCCCGAAACAAGGAAAAAAAGCAATATTAAAGTTGTTATTATATTAGCCGGAGCCACTCCAAGAGGCTGAAAGAAAAAAAGTAAAATTAATAATATTTCGGCTGTTTTTGTAATGATTTTTTTATATTTATCATAATTAAACTGTTTCAGGGTTAATGTCATTCAATAATTATCCTTTACAAATTCTGTATATTAAATTTACACAAATTTAATTATTTTTCAAGAATTTATTTAATAAAGTAGTTTTAACCTGTTAATTTTTGAATAAATTCAAAACAGTTGTGGCAGGCTGGGTATGTATTAAAGTTGTTTTGAAATTTATTTTTTTTATTTTCTGTCCCAATTATTTCTAATACCTCATTACAATTATAAGCTTTAAAAAAAGGAAGATTCTCAAGATTAAAATATAGATTACCGCGTTCTTTTATAAATTTATTATAATCCCAAACATATAAAATAATCTTTCTTTCTAAAATACTATAATCAAATACACTGGATGAATAATCAGTTATTAAGTTATCTGCACATATTAAAAGTTCCTGCATATCATCATAATCTGAGGCATTAATTATTTTATCTGAAAAAGTTATTTCTTTATCTAAACTGAAGTTATGCTTTCTTATAAATAAAAAATAATTATTATGCCCAAATTTTTTTAAAAAAGATTTAGCTAATTCCTGTATAACCATATTTAACTCCATTTCTCTTTCTATTGAATCTCTGAAAGTTGGGGCATAAAGAATAATCTTTGAATTACCTGGCAGATTATACTTATTTAATACTTTCTTTTTTATACTGAAAAATAAATTCTCATCTTTTTTAATATTAAAAATAATATCATTTCTTGGAATACCAAGGGGAAGAATTTTATTTTTTGCTACTCCTGTTGCCGCATTAAAAATATCAATAAATTTTTTTTCTGAAACAATTATATAATCCCAGGAAGAATAACTTCTTTTTTTTATAAAAAAGTTCTTTCGATTCTTAAAGTCAGCATCACGGCAAAATCTTTTAAAAGGAATTGCATGCCAGAAATTAATCATTATTGTATTTCCTGGCTTAGAAAAATAAATATCTTTATAAGAATGTGTTACAAAAAAAACATAGGCTTTCAGCACATAAAAAAAAGTTTTAACACTATTTTTCATTAATACAGGAAAATTATTCTGCTTTAAAAAATTATAAGTTTTTATATTGGAGGTAACCCAGAAAACTTTATATTTGTCTTTTCCTAAAAAATAAAGATATAAATATTTTGAGCTGTCAGTAAATTTATTAAAACCAGTACCAAAAAGAATAAGTTTTTTATTCTTCTTTATAAAAGGAGTCAGTAGAAAAAAAATAATTTCAAAAAATAAATGTTTCATTAAAAATGTTCTACAGCCCTTCTAATATTTTATCCACAATATGATGATGCTCTTTTTCATCATCAACCAGCTTCTTTAAAATTTCTTTA
>JBNJGP010000035.1:5276-27077 GCA_051747805.1 Candidatus Muiribacteriota bacterium | reverse complement strand
AAGTTCGTTTTTATATAATTCTTTAAAGTAAGTGTGGGACAATAACTGCTCTTATAAGCGGTTTTTTGTGATTTTTGAAGTAATATAATTTTAAGCCGAGAAGAGCCGTGAGAGGTGAGAAGATTGAGTATTTAAAATTTCTCTGTTATTATATTATTGATGAAAAATTATAAATCCTCAAACCCACTCGATGATATAAAAACATACAAACATATTGATAAAGAAAAAGACAAAAAAAAACTTGAAAAAAAAATCGAAAAATTAAATAAACTCTATAAACACCGAAAAAGACAAGTTGTACTTAATCATCGCGAATACTAGGATTTTTTTAATGATTTTCAAAAATAATAAAAATAACTATTATAAACTCAGACAAAACGAATGGTTGATTTCGCTGGGAAACGGTTCTTATTCTATGCAGAATTTGCTTTTAATTCCTTCAAGGCGGTACCATTCTTTATATAATTGCGCTTTAAATCCACCTGTTGACAGAACCTCATATTTCCATTCAATAGACGAAACAATAGATATTAATGGTAAATTCTACAACCTTTATTCCTGTCAGCTTGACTCTAAAAATTACCTACCCGAAGGCTTTAACCATATTAAAAAAATTTCAGTACTGCCTGATAAAGTAAAGTACACTTATATTATTGAAGATATCAAAATAATAAAAATTTTTTACTCTGAAAATGACGGGATTTTAAAAATTAAATATATAATAGAAAATAACAGCTTAAAAAAGCTTTCCTTTTTTATAAGACCATATTTTGAAAAGAGAAAAACAGATTCACTTAATGACTTTACCGAAGATTTTTTTAACACTGGAGATATTATAATTAATGAAAATTTTCTATTTAAAATTGACAGAAAATCGAATTTTATCAAAAAAAAATTTAATAAAGACCTTTTTTTAAAAAATGAATTTGATTATGAAATGGTAAAACATAAGCTCGGGGTTTCCTCGCCGGGTTATTACAATTACAGCTTTTATAAAAAGAAAAACGAGCTCAACATATCTTTTGGCACTTCAGAAAGAGAAAAAAAGATACTTAAACTAAAAGATAAAATAAAATTTAACAGACGCTCAATTCATTATTTTTCAAAATTCTCTAAAAATTTTATAGTAAATAATAATGACAAAATTTATATTATGGCAGGATATCCATGGTTCGGTCCATGGGGCAGAGATACTTTTATATCGCTACCAGGACTTCTCATTTATCAAAAGCATTATAAGGAAACCCATCAGGTCATAGATTCTTTTCTATTAAAAGGAAAAAAAGGAATTATTCCAAACGTGATACTTGAGTCAAGTCAGACACTTTTTAATACTGCAGATGCCTCTTTATGGCTTATTAACGCAGTTTATGAGTTTTATATATGTTCAAAGGACAAGTCAGTTATCGATAAGTACTATCCTTTTTTAAACAAAATTATTTTTTATTACAGAAAAGGAACTATCAATAATATAAAAATGGATAAAGAAGATTTTTTAATACAAGCAGGAAGTAAAAAAACTCAGCTTACCTGGATGGACGCAAAAAATAAAGGAGTTGTTTTTACTCCCCGTTACGGAAAAACCGTTGAAATTAACGCTCTTTGGTATAATGCTGTTAAAATAATGGAGTTTTTTTCAAAAAAAATAAACTTAAACAATAATGCAATTAACTTTTTTAACCTGGGCGAGAATATAAAAGAAAATTTTAATAAAAAGTTCTGGAATCCAGATAAAAATTATTTAAATGACTTTATCTGCGAAAATGGAATCAATTCACAGCTTAGACCTAATCAACTTTATGCACTTTCTCTACCATTTAACGTTGTGACTAATAAAAATAAAATGAAAAAAATTATTATTATATGCTCTAAACATTTACATACGAAATCAGGAATACGAACCCTGTCGCCTGTAGAAAAAGATTATAAAGGAGAATATAAAGGAAACTGGTTTGAACGAGACTCCTGTTATCATCAGGGAACCGTCTGGCCTTTTTTAACAGGAGCCTATTTTGAAGCTTTTTTAAAAACAAACAACTTTTCAGAAATTTCATGTAAATTTATTAAAAAATCAGTTAAGAATTTTATTTTTGAAAACTGCTCTAAAACAGGATGTGGTTTTATACCAGAAATTTTTGACGGAGATTCTCCTAATAAAGCACAGGGAGCTCCTATGCAGGCCTGGAGCTGCGCAGAAATATTAAAAGTCTATCTGAAATATTTTAACCATTAAAAAAATTGTTCTGTCTTAAACCCTCATACAGAGTAATAGCAACAGAATTTGCCAAATTCAGCGAGCGTACATTTTTAACTGGAATTTTTAAACTTCTTTTTTTATTTTCTTCCAGAAGTTTCTCGGGAAGACCAAAACTCTCTTTCCCAAATACCAGAAAATCTCCTTTTTCAAAGTTAATTTCTGAATATATTTTCGAGGCTTTTTTTGAAAAAAAATAAAAATTGTCATTCTTATTTTCTATAAATAAATCTTCTAACGAATTTCTGAACTGAACATTTACAAATTCCCAGTAATCAAGGCCGGCCCTTTTTAAATATTTATTTTCAGTTGAAAAGCCAAGTTTACCAACTAGATACAATACAGAATCCGTGGCAGCACAAAGCCTGACAATATTTCCGGTGTTCTGCGGGATTTCAGGTTCGACTAATACAATATTAAACATATTAAAAAGTATATGCCATGCCCATTAACATTTTGTAATTATATCCATAATACTGCTCATTTGTGATTGATATCGGGAAGGCTATCTCAGCACTTATGTTTTCATCAATTTTGGCTCTTACTCCAGGAACAAAATCTGCCCTGTTTCCATAGGCCCCCCAGTCCTCTGCAGTAATTTCAAGCATTAGTGTTACAATTTCATTTCTTGAATAATCAAGACCTAAGTTAAATAAAAAGCGATTATCATTATATGTATAGGGTTTGTTATTATCATCTTTACTTCCTGTAAAAGAATAAATAAGGTTAAAATGACCATTTATTAAACCAAATTTAGAGCTTGCAAGCGCAAGTATTTCAATTTCAGGCTCACCAGTTGCTCCTGCCGGAGACATTTTTTCATCGTTTCCGGAGGGAAGTTTAACTCCAAAACCAAGACCAGCATATCCATCTTCATTTCCAAAAGGAAAAGAAAATTTACCCCTTAAAGCAACATCTCCTACTCCAGATTCATTTACATCGTAAGGATAAAGGTCTGAAGAATTTATTGTAAATGAGCTCATAGGAAGTGAATAACCAACTTCAAAATTATCTGAAACTCCCATTGCCGCCGTTGTATAAAACGAGCTGATGTCCGCCTTTTCGCCGGAAGCAAAATCTATTTTATCACCATTTGACTTTTGTATTTTAGACATTACAAGCTTGCCGCCAATTGCATATTCCCCTTTTTTTAAACCACCAGCCGCTATTGTATTAACAAGTCCTGTTAATCCTCTTAAAGTATTTCCCGTAACAGCAGGATAGTACATAATTACTTTATCTTTAAAACCGTCATCTACATCATCTATATCCTTAATTACATAGTCATCACCATAGATATTATCTGCTGCATGCTCTTTTGGCTGACCATCGGGATATATACTCTTGTATCGAGTTCTTGTTTCTTCAATATTCTTTAGAATTGTTGAATATCCAGACTGTATTAACTGATCTGACACTTTATCTAAATCATTTTCACAATAAATTACTATAACAAAGAAAAATATAAACAAAATTAAAACATTTTTTTTCATTTATTACTCCCATATACTGCTTTTTATAATTTATCGGTAAAATTAAATTTTTTTTTAACAAAAGACGATAAAAATTTAAGAGTAAATAATTTGAGGGGGTTTTCTTATGAACTGTCCAATGTGCGGTAAAAAAATGAGGAAAATTTCAAATATTAACGAGTTTAATCATAATAAACTTGAATGCATGAAATGTACTTATAAGATTTTTTACAGAGAACATCATAAAGTAATAAAGTTTGATTTATTTTAATTTTAAACATATTTTACTTTTTTAAGCTCTTTTTTAATTTCTTTCATATTAGAATATCGGTCAGTTGAGTATTTTTCAAGGCATTTCATTATTATTTCACTCATTTTTTCAGAAATATCAGAATTTAAAACACGTGGTTCAACAGGGGTTTCTTTTAAATGTTTGGATTTTATATCTCCCTCAGAAAAAGGAAGCTTACCAGTTAAAATCATATACAAAGTAACACCAAATGAATAAATATCAGTTCTCTCATCTACAGGGTCTCCCTTAATTTGTTCAGGGGACATATAATAAGGCGTACCCATAACTTCACCAGCTTTCGCCGCCTCCTCGGTTTCAATTCTTGCAAGTCCAAAATCCATTATTTTTAAATTACCTCTATCATCAACCATAATATTTTCTGGTTTAATATCTCTGTGAACAATCCCATTTTCATGAGCGTATCCAAGACCATCACAAATTTTTTGTCCGTATTCTATAACGTTATCCAGAGGAATTATTTTTTTCTTCTGCAGAAGCTGTTTTAAATTTTTTCCATCAAAATATTCCATGGCAATATATACATTTTCTTCAGAGTTTACGTCAAATATACTGATTATATTAGGGTGATTAAGGGCGGCAATAGCCCTTGCTTCTTTTAAAAATCTGTCAACAGCCCCTTTATTATTAAGGAATTCTGAAAGCATTACCTTCAATGCGACCATTCTTCCAAGTTTTTTATCTCTTGCTCTGTAAACCACTCCCATTCCACCTTTACCCAGCTCGGAAATATCTTCATACCGTCGTCTTATTGAAAGACTAAGCCCTGTTGTTTCATCAACTGTTTTGCTCATTAAAATTTTAGTATCCAGATTCTCGATTTTTTCTTTTACATCACGAAAGTTAACATCTCTTGCAAAAATTTCGCGATAAAAATGTATGGCCTCTTTTTCCATATTTCTTTCTTCAAAGAGAGAGGCTATATAATAAAGTTTATTCATAACTTCTTCAAGAGTTAAGCTCGAATCCGACCATTTAATATTTGCAAACTCCCTGAAAGAAATATCATTAAGTTCTTTTTGCAGAAAAAATCTCCCCAGATAGAAACGGGGTTTCCAGTGTTCATTCTCTTTTAATATTTCCTGAGCAAGCTCTATCCCCTCATCATAAAGCTCCATATAATAATATTTTTCAATCATTTCAAGTTTTATACCTTGAGAGTCAAGCTTTTCATATTTTTCTCTTACACGTCTGGTAGGCTCAACAGCTATATTATTACCAGCAATTATATGATTAACAGCTTCTTCTGGAACATCTCCGCCTTTTTGAATTGAGTTAAGAATTTTAAATTCGAATCTGGATTTTTCAAGAAGCAGTTTTTTTTCATATTTTTTTAAAAGCTCTTTATCTTCAAGTCTATGCAAATTTTTTAATGCGTAATCAAAAAAACCAAAATTTATAAAAAATTTTATTGCCTCTTCAATATAAGCTGATTCCTCAGTCAACTTCAAAAGCTTTGCATAAGCTTTATAAGCCTGGTTTCTAACGTTTAACCGGGCAAGAAGTTCTGCAGCCTCATACCAGTAATAAACATTTTCAGAGTTTATCTTTATTAAAGCTTTGTACTTTTCAAGAGCCTCTTTAGGATAAAAATCTTTCAACAGAGAGGCAAAAAATTCTTTCAGTTTAATATTATCAGGTTGTTTTATTTCCATATATCTCAGTTTTTCAAACGCCTCACCCTCTCTACCTATATTAACCATAAGACGACTGTGAAGTATCTGTAACTGAAGCGAACTTTCATTATCAATTTTTAGAAATTCTACCGCCTGTTTCTGAATATTTTTATTTAAAGATAAAATTTTATTTCCATATTCCAGTATATCGTCTTCTCTTTGAAGAAAACTTGCTGTTTTAAATAAATTTAAAAGATTCTGTTTATCATCTGGATTAAAATGAAAAATCTTTTTAAATAAAATATGAGATTCCGCATATCTTCCGCTTAAATCAAGTATATTAGCCATCAACCTGACTTTTTCCATATCATCCGGGTTTTTTTGCAGATAATTATTTAAATCATCAAGAAATCGATTATAGTACTTTGTCCAGTCGTTTTCTACAAATTTAAAAATAAGATTCAATCCCTCCTCTTCGTCATTTTGTATTAAAAACTCATAATACTTAAAATAGTTGTCTTCAGAAGGAAAATTTTCTACAAAAAGCTCATAAATTTCTCTAATTTGAGTATAAAGAGCATCATCATCGCTTAAAATATCTGTTAACATAAGAAAAGATTCAGGCTTTTTCTCACCCTTTTTCAAATAAATTATTAAATTATTTACAAAATTCTCTTTTTCGTCTGAAAAACCCTTAATAACGGTTGAAATATAGGGCCTTGCCTCGGACATATCTCCAGCTGCCAGCAGAGCATCAACAATACCATAATAATTTTCTATGCTCTCAGGCTGTGCTTCTATAAGCTTTTTATATATTTTAACTGCTTCCCGGTTAAGGTTGTTTTCACTTAAAATATTAACCATCTTCCGGGCCATTTTTATTTTGTTTTCTTCCGAATCTGTTAGCTCCATGAACTTTTCGCTTTTTGAAATAGCCTGGGCAGTATTTTCCCGGCTTAGAAAAAAGTCAATAATATTTTCAAAAAATATAAAATCATTCCATATAGATTTTGGAAGTAACTGAATCTTTTTATTGAATGTATTCATATTAATTTTACCTATTTTATTTATCTTTCTGAAAACATCAACAGCTTTTTCTGAATCACCAAGTTTAAGATTAATACGGATAATATCCATTAAAACTTCAAAATACATATCGCTTCCACAACTATCCTTAATCTGTTTTAAGATTTTTAAAGCTTCAGTATTGTTTCCATTTTCTTCCAGTTTAATAGCTGCCGAATATAAAAACTCAGGGTTTTTCTTTCCAATTTTTTTTAAAAGAAGAATTTCAAGTCCCGTGTCCTGATTATTATTTTTTAAAGCCTCAAGATAACTGATTAAAGTTTCTTCATCATTTGTTTCTTCAATCATTTTTTTTGTGATTTTTGTTTTCTTTTTTAAATAATTTAAAGAAGTACTTTTTGAAAAATCTATTTTTTTCCATATAAAAAAGGCAGCAAAACCTAATCCACCAAAAAAGAAAATTCCAGCCAACGTAAATATTAATTTATCGATAAATGTATTCTGGGTAAAGCTAACCTCTGGAATTTCAAATGTTTTTTCTTCTTCAACTACCTTATTATCATCTTGTTCCTGGCTGAGCAGACGAGCAATCTCTGCCTGAACGTCACGTTCTGATAATTCCGGTTGCTTTAAAAGATTTTTTATATGTAAAATAATATTATCAGATAAATCAAGCTTATCATTTTTTAACATTCTCAAAAGAATTAATCTATTTGCAATATCTTTATCAAAAGGAAACATTCCAGAATATCTGTTTAAAAAAGTTAATGCTTTATCATAATGCTGACGTTTTAAATAAATTAATCCTAACATTTTAGAAAGTTCTGCCGAAAGCGAAGAGTTCTCTTCAAGCCGGATTAAAAATTCCTCAGCCTTATCAAATTCTTTTTTATTATAATAATACTCTGAAAAAAATTCTAAAGCTTCCTTGCTGTTTTCATTAAATTTAAGCGCATCTGAAAAAGTTTTTTTGGCCTGTTCATCTCTACCCTGCTCATAATATATCTGTCCTAATTTTTCAAGCACAGAACTCCATCTGGGGTCAATTTCAAGTGCTTTTTTTAAATTTCTTTCAGCACGGGCAAGTTCATTTTCTCTATAATAAATTAAACCAAGATAATAGTATGCTTCTCCAACCCTTGGCGAAAGATCGATAGCTCGGTTAAAATGATTGATTGCTTTCTGAAATTCACGATTCTGATATGCCTGAATACCATCTATAAGATGCTTATCTACAGAAGAGGCATAAGTTATTAAAACTATATTTATTAAAATGAAAGTGAAAATTATTTTTTTCATATAAAATATATTATCTTTAAATTATTTGTTTTTCAACAGTATTAATCCGTTACTTGAATTTACTGCCAGAATCTTTTATGCAGAAAATCATCTATTTCCAAGCTTTTTTGCTGGGCATATTCGTAACCTGAGTCAATAATATTTTTATAATTATAAAAATCTTTTAACTTGTATTTTTTTACGTCAGGCTCCAGCACCAAAACATTTTTTCTGTTTTTATTAACATCTCTTTCAAGCCTTTCAAAAAAATACAGCTGCCATTCAATTGAGCGATAAAAAATTTCTAAGCCATTTTTTAAAGGTTTTATATTATCCGGCTTATAGCTTACATCCACAACAATTGTTTTTGTTTTATCATCTTTATAATTAAAAAAGGGAATAGAGCCTGCAACACCTCCGTCCACAAGTAAATCATCTCCTGTTTTTACAGTTTCCACAATACCTGGAATAGCCGATGAGGCAATAACCGCCTCAAGAAGATTCCCTTTTTTTAATAAAATTCTCTCTCCATTTTCTATATCAAAAGTAGAAAACTCAAGTTTTGTATCTAATTGTTCTATATTTATATCATCGGGTATAAAATCCACGAGAACTTTTTTTATTCTGCTTACCGAGGCTAGGTATTTTCTTCTATAAAGTATTGTTAAAAGAATATAGGAGCTGAAAATATTAACAGATTTTTCTATTTTTATTTTTTTAAAATCTTTTGATTCAATAATCTGTGAAACTTTTTCTTCAACTGTTTCTGCATTTTTATAAATAGCATATAAGGCTGCAATAATTGACCCCATGCTACATCCAGTTATTCTGTGAGGAAAAGGAAACTCCGCCTTTTGCAGATATTTGAGAATACCTATATGAGAAAGTCCCCGGGAGCCTCCGCCCCCGAGAATTAAATTGTAATTATGAAATTTTTTTTTAAAAATGCTCACTTTAAATAATAACTACTTTGCTTCTTCTTCTTTTAATTTTTTTGTTTCTTCAATTACTTTTTCCTGCGCGTTGTGAGGAACTTCAGAATAATTAGAAAATTTCATTAAAAATGTTCCCTGTCCCTGAGTCATTGAACGTAAATCGTTTATATACTTATACATTTCAGCCTCTGGAACATTTGCCTTGATTTTTTGAAACCCTTTTTTATAAGCTTCTGTTCCCATAATTCTTCCGCGCCTACCGTTTAAATCGCCCATAATATCACCCATATAATCATCTGGAACAATAACCTCAACCTCCATAACAGGTTCAAGTAAAACAGGATTTGCTTTGGCCATTCCGTCTTTAAACGCCATAGCCCCCGCAAGTTTAAACGCCATCTCAGATGAATCCACATCATGGTAAGAGCCGTCATAAACAACAACTTTAACATCAATAACAGGATATTCCCCTAAAACACCCTTTTGCATAGTTTCTTTAATACCTTTTTCAATTGCAGGTATAAATTTTGATGGTATGGACCCACCAAATATCTTATCTTCAAACTCAAAACCTGCTCCCCGTTCAAGAGGGTGCATTTCAATCAGACAATGACCATACTGGCCTTTACCACCTGATTGTTTTTTATATTTTTTTTCTGCATTTACAGGTTTACGGATAGTTTCTCTATAGGCAATTCTGGGTTTTTCTACTTCAACGTCCAGGTTATATCTTTTTTTGAGTCTGTTAATTACAAGATTTAAATGCTGCTCGCCCATTCCAGAAACAATTGTCTGTAAAAACTCTGGATTAAAATTCACTTTAAGAGTTGGGTCTTCTGAAGTCATTTTTGTAAGAGCAGAACCAAGCTTATCCTGGTCAGCCTGCGTTTTTGGAACAACTGCAATTGAAATGAGTGACTCAGGTATTTCATACTCTTTATGAAAAATAGCCATTTTAGGCTCGCATAGAGTATCGTTAGTAGTAGTGCTTTTTAATTTTACAGTAGTTCCTATATCACCTGCCGCGATTTCAGAAATATCAACTTTATCTTTACCTCTTAAAGTATAAAGCTGATTAATTCTTTCTGCAGCATCTTTATTCATATTCTTTAATTCTCCGCCAGAAAATTTTCCGCTGTAAGCTTTAAAGAAAGCAAATTCTCCAGCCTGCCCCTCAATTTGAGTTTTAAATATATATGCTGAAAACTCACCTTCAGGCGAAATATCAACATCAAGTTCTTCTTCAGTTTCTTTATCTATGGCGGTAATTTTACCAATATCTGCAGGGGATGGAAGATATTTTACCGCAATATCCATAATATTTTTTATTCCATCATTCTTTGCAGCTAGTCCGCATACAACACCAGTAACACTACCTGATTTAACTGCGGTTATAAAAGCTTTCATAAGCTCTTCTTTAGAAATTTCATTTCCCTCTAGATATTTTTCCATCATTTCTTCATCAGTTTCTACAATACTTTCAACAAGCTGTTCTTTATAATTTTCAAAAGTATCTTTAAACTCCTCAGGAATATCTTCCACTTTTACATTTTTACCATTATCTTCTGTAAAAATAGCTTTCTCGTTAATTAAATCAATTACACCTTTATAATTTTTTTCTTCTCCCATTGGAACAAAAAGAGGAAGAGCATTTGAAGAAAGTCTTTCTTTAATTTGATTATAGCAGCTTTCAAAATTTGCCCTTTCGTTCTCAAGTTTATTAATAAAAATAAGCCCAGGCTTTTCTTTAATATATTCATATAACTTCATAGCCTGTGCATCTACACCAATAGAAGCGTCAATTAAAAAAAGAAACGCGTCTGCCGGTTTTGCCATTCTAATAACCTCTCCAATAAAATCAGGACTTCCAGGTGTATCTAAAAGGTTTATTTTTATATCTTCCCACTCTATTGCGCATAATTTTCCAGAAACAGACATTTTTTTATCAATTTCTTCTTCCATAAAATCACAAACCGAAGTTCCGGAATCTACACTTCCTAAACGGTTGTTCCCACCAGAATTGAATAAAAAAGCTTCTGCCAGAGATGTTTTACCAGACCCCGCAGGACCAGTTAAAACTATATTCCTTATTTTGTCAGTGTTATAAAATTTCATAGCAATTCTCCCGTTTTTAAATTTAAATTTTAAGTTTGAGATATATTGTACAGTATTGAAGGTTAAATTGCAACCCTCAGAGTTATACTTTAAATCATAAATAAAATTCTTCTATAAAGCTCCTTATGTTTTTCAAGATACATATTTTTCTTTAACGTTTTTAAAAAATAGTCAATCATTTCTTTATTATCAATTTTACTGGCAAAAAACAAAGCTTCAGAAGAGGCTTCAAAAGCTTCATCAAAATTCAAGTATTTTACTGCCTTTTTATAGTAATCAAAACATTTTTCATAACTTTCAGACTGTCCGGCAGAAAAACCCGCTCCTTTATAAAAACGGCCATAATATGGATCATTATTAATTGCTTTTTCAAAAAATAAAAAAGCCTTTTCTTTATTTCCCTCATTATAGTAATAAGCCCCAGTATTATACTGTAAAAATGAGTATCCAGGCCTTATTGCAAGAAATTTCTGTGCCTTCTCACCCTTACTGACATTTTCAAACCCATAGGCCCCTGAAAATAAAAATAAATTTGTAATAATAATAATTAAAATAAAAACGTTTAACACCCATTTTTTAAACGGCAGTCTGTACATTTTTTCTTTTGAATAAAGAGCCGCTGCTGTTAAAAAAATAATAATCCCCTCTTCAAAGAAAAGAAAATGATTAATTGAGGACATCAACAACACCATTATTCCGTAATAAAAAATTAAATTTTTCTTCTGACAGTAAACCCACCATAAAAAGAAAAAAATTATCCCGACCCCAATCAGCCCATTTTCAGCAAGAAACTGTATATAATCATTATGCACAAAATGAGTGGCGGGTAGTCTATCATAAATTCCAGGCTCATAAACATCTTTAATATATTTTCCATAAAAATACCTGTACTGCCCACTTTCCACCCCTGTAACCGGGTTATCAATAAACTGCCTCAGTCCAATATTGAAAAAATAAGTTCGATGTATTAACGAGGGTTCTTCTATCCAGCCGTTAATAATTATAATATTTACAACTAAAACAGTCAGAACCGAAATGAAAAACACAGCTTTTTTGTACTTGTTTTTTAAATAAATTATAAAATACATTAGAATAAAAATTCCCCAGGCCGCACGATTATATGAAATAATTATTCCTGCAAAAATTATTAAATTAGTTAAATGAAATTTTTTAATCTTTTTGGACTTCAAAATTCCCCATATAACTGCACTTAGCAAAAAAGCCCCCATATAATTGGGATTTACAAACCAGAGTTTCTGATTAAGACCTGTCTGAACCAATGATAAAAAGTTAATCTGGGCAAAAAAAGAAATAATAGATATTATACTTGTTATAAAGGCGCTTATATAAAAAAATTTCAAAAAAGTTATTTTTTTAAAATTAAGAAAAAAAATATATATTAAAATAAGGGTAAAATACCAGTTTAAAAGATAAATAGTATTGTAAAAATGAGCTGAAAAAAGAATACCAGAAACAGTTATTAAAAAAAGAAAAATACTTGCCTGACAGGCTGTTTTATTTATTTTTACTTTTTTTAAAAAAAGTATGCATACAATTATAAAAGAGGCTGCAACTCTTGAAATAAGCCATTCCTCATTGGTAAAAAAAGCGGGTGTAAATATTGTTAATAATAAACAGAAGTATAATAATTTTTCCATTCTGAATAAAACCTCTTCTTTTCTTCATTAAAATATTTTTTATAATAATCAAACGTATCAGAAAAACTTATTCCCAGGTTATATAGCTCCGGATCTTTTTTGTCTAACTTAAAGGGTAACCCCTCTATACGTAAATTACGCGCAATTATTAAATCATTACGGGATTTTTTAAACAGCTGATAAAGCACTCCCTGTCTATAATAGTTCCCTGTAAACCCAAACATTTCAGGATTAACGTCCAAATATAAATTATACTCAGAAGAAAGAAATCCAACAATTTGACGTAGGTTAAACTCAGGATTATCACCCAGAGTGTCGGGAAGTTTAAGTTTTTGACTTAAATTTTTTAAATACCAGTCCTCCCCAAGATTTAATATATTAATATTTATAAAATCTTCTTCCTTATTCTCTTTAAAGTACTTATAATAAAGAAAATAAAAAGTTCTATTATCTCTTGCAGTAAAAATAATTGCAGGTTCCTGGGCTGAAATAGCAGCATTTTTGACATAATTATAGGCAGCATTTGTATGATTCGGGGTTGAATTGGGGAATATATAAAATATTAATAGAAGTGGAATTAAAATCTTAAAATTAAGCTTTAATTTTTTAAAACTTAAAATACAAATATAATATGCTAAAAACATGGCGGGCATAAAAAAATGCCAGGCATGGTCTATATTCAAATTAAGCAACAGAAAAAAAACAACATAAAGAATTAAAAAAAGAGTTGATTTATAAAAAAAATATTTGTTTTTTTTCCATAAAATAAAAAGTCCAGGTATAAAAAAAATAGTTTCAATTCTTATTGAAGCTTTTTTAAAAAAATTAAAAAAATTATTTGCAACTCTTTCAAGATCAAAATTAAATACATTTTCTCTAACACCAAAGTCAAGACCTGAAATCTGCACAAGAAAGTTTTTTATATTTGAGGGATTTCCATAATTTAAAGGAAGTTCTGCAGAGGCCCTGAAAGGAAGGTATAAAAAAAGAACAGCCCCAAGTGCGAGAATAAAAAAGGCTTTCCATTTTCTCTTTACTTTAAAAAATGCTCCCACAGTAAACGGAATAAGAAGTATAAAATTCACCGGCTGAATTAAACTTGCAATACTTATTGCAAAAAGCGCGGCATAATATTTCTGCTTTAAAGAAAAATAAAATACAAGAACATAAAAAAATAAGTTAAGAGTATAAACTTCTGCTGTAGTTGAATAATAAAAATAGGATTCTGATAAAAAAAGAATTAAACCAAACACTGCAAGAGTAATACTTTTTGAACACATTAAATACAGAATAAAAAAACTTAAAACCCCAAAAAAAGAGGACATGAATATAATTGCCCTTTCTCCACCAAAAGCATAAAATAACCTGCCGGCACTTGAATAAAGCGGATAACCGGGCGGATGTGTAATATCAAGATATTTTGCAGAAACAAGAAATTCTCCGCTGTCACGCGTGTTTAAACCGGGAGCAAGATTTAAAAAATAAATTAAAAAAAGAAGCCATAAAACAGCCAGCATTAAATGATTTTTATTTATTTTCAAAAATTTTATCATAATTCAAGCAACCCAAACCCTTTTCCCAACTCTTTATAGTCTATTCCCTTAAAAAATTCTCTATGTGTTGGAATAATAAGCACATAATCTGCGCTAAACTTATTTTCTCTGAATTTCAAAAAATAAGCATAAGCCTCTTCTCTTTTTTTAATATTATCCACCGAGGGTGCCGAATATTCTCTGTAAACACCAACTGTATATGCATCAGAAAAACTTGCTATAAGCATCGAAGTTTCAACATCCGCAAGTATTTTTTTCTTTTCTGGCAACTGCGAAAAAACCTGCCTCAACTCCTTTAAATTAGAAGTAGTATAAAGATTTTCTCTTAAAATATAAGCTTTAGAAATTCCTGTAAACAAAATAAATATTATTAATAAAATTATTATAAATCTTTTTTTCCTCATAATAAATGTCAAAAAAGGCGAGAGAATTAAAATAACCGGGAAAAGCTGATAAATGCGGGAAAATTTTTGAGAATTAAACTGAATAAGCGATGACACTTCAGGAGCGATAAAAGAAACAATAGTGGCAAAAAATAGCAAGAATGCCACACCTTTTCTTTTTTTATATATTTTATATGTAAAGAAAAAAACTATCAGCGAAACAACGGGTAAAAAACCCGGCACTGATATTCCTGAAAAATTAAAATTATTCCATCTATTTATTTGTGCAGACGTATTAAAAAATAAATTTTCAGTGGTGTTTGCAGGAATAAATCTTAATAAATAAAGTGGCAGACCGCCCAGAACATAAAAAACAAAATTATATTTTTTTTTCTTTTTAAAAAAAGCAGAGGCAAGCATTAAAGGAAAAAAAAGCAGATGATAAAAAGTATGAATTCCAGCACTTAAAAATCCAATCATTAAACATTCTTTTTGTGATTTATAAAAGGAGTTAAAAAAAATTACATAAAAAAATAAATAAACCATAAACGCCATGGGATATGAAGAAAGAGAAAATCCATACCCATGATAAGAGTATGATTTTATAAAAATAAAAATTAATGAGAACACAAAAATACTTAATCCGGCGGTTTTTTTGCCATATATTTTTTTTGAAAGCCCATAAATAGAGAAAACACTTAAAATATATAAAAAAATATGCGTGGAATTATATATAATATCCACAGCCTCTCCTTTTTCAATATTAAAAAAGGTAAGCAGTCTGGAAAAAATTCCAAAAAAGGGAGATGTAAACCCATAAGCATATCTTAAATCAAAAAATTGTGGTCCATAAAACGGAGAGAAATTAATAAAATAGTTTTCTGCAAGAATTTTATTAATGCGCGAATAATGGTACATTGAATCTGAAAAGCTGAAATAAGTTCCGGCAAATATAAAAATAAAACACACGACCGGAACAATAAAAAAAAACCTCGGAATTCTTCTTTTAAAAAAATCTATACTTAACTGATTTTTTTTCCCCCTGTAAATGAATAAAAAAATTAACCCAGCAAAAATAATAAAAATTGTCAGATTAAGATTAATTTGAAATAAAGTAGAAAAAAATATTAGTAAATAAAAGTAAAAAAAACCATAAAAAACTTTTTCAATAAAAAGAGAGCCTGGCTTTATTAAAAAACCCGCTCCCAGAATAAAAAAAAGCATTAAAAAACCAGCAGGTCTTATAATAAAAACCGGCAGAAAAAGCAGTAAAAATATTAAATTATTCCTGTAATTTCCATTCACCATCGGAAGAAATATAAGTTTTATCCTTTATTAATTTAATGTTTTCTTCATTATCATACTCATTTAAAAAAACTTCACGTGAATCCTCGTTACCTGAAACAATAAACCAGATTTCAGAATTTTCAGGCTTATATAAAATAAACTGTGTTTTAACTTTTACACGATTAGCCTCCGGGTTTTCATGAGTAAAAAGCATATTTACCTCGGCTGATGCCAGATTATCAAAAATATTAATATCTAATATATTATACTCAATATCATTCCATGAACTTACAAGCATATCCTGGGCCATTCTAAACATCTCAAAATCCTTACTCTGCGGCTGATGAATAAAAGTTAAGTGTTCAAAAGCCTTATCATACTGCTGATTACTAATATAATTGCTGTATTTTTGTATAATATGTTCTACGCGACCCTCTTCATCAAGCATAAAATAAGGTGCACATCCTGAAACAAAAAAAACAGTAACAACAAGCGTACATAAAAATTTAAATTTCATAAAACTCAGGTCTCCTTTTAATAAAATGTTCAAGGTATGCCCAGCTTAAAAAGCTGACAAATATAACCAAAAGATAAAATGCCATCACCACAACCCCTATAGATATAGAATATTCATTTGAATATCCATGTTGATTTAAAAACCCTATATAAACAGCCTCTCTGGCTCCAAAACCCATTATTGAAATTGGCATAACAATTATTATCATAGAAAAATTATGAATCCAGAATATTGTGCTAATAGGTAAATCCACCCCAATCGCCCTGAAAATTGAAAAATAAAGGTAAAAATAAATAAGATTTGAGGCCAGTGTGATCCATATAATTTTAAAATACTGAGCAGGTGAATAATCCAGAAATTTTTTTAAATTATATTTTTGTAGATATTGAATAACTTTATTTTTAAAAAACCCATAAATAATCACACAGGTTAAAACTGCAATAACTGTACTCCATATAAAAAGAGCGTACATTTCTAAAAATAAAAAAGAAAGCCAGGCAAAAAAAACAACATAGAAAGCGTCCCATATTCTATCCCCGACAGTCACAAAAAGAGCTTCCGGTTTTCCTATTTTTTTAAGATAACGCACTTTAACAATTTCCCCAACCCTTGAGGGGGTAACGGCCCCAAAAAAAAGTCCTGTAAGATAGATTAAAAAATTTTCTTTAAACGAATAATTATAACTAGTGTTGTTTAAATTATTAAACATTAAATATGAACGTAATGAACGTACAATCTGTGAAAAAAAAATTAAAAAAATAAATAAAAATATATCTTTCCATTCCAGCTTGTCAATATGATTTAATATACGGGAATAATCTGCATTATATACAAAATAAATAAATAAAAAAATACCAATAAAACGGAAAACAAACGTGAATTTTTTCAACTTTTATCTATCCTTTTCAGTTCATTAATCTGTTCTGATATTAACCCAAATAAAAAAACTAGTAAAGCACTTACAAAAATTAAAATACTGGAAGTAGAAACGTGGAAAAAATTATTTAAATAATATTCATAATAAAGCTCAAGACATCCAGTTACAAAAAAAATGAGGCTGAGAGGTAAAAAAAATCTTAAAGGTCCAATTAAAAGAAGTGTACGTAAAATCAGCAGAAGAGTTTTTAAGCCGTCAATAATATCAACCGAGCTTTTACCCTTTCTTTTTAATACTTTTACAGGAATATATTTAATTGAAAATCCTTCTTTTATATATAAAAGAGTTATTGTAGTTGTAAAAGAAAAACTGTTGGGTAAAATATTCATAAACTTCATAACATCGGACCGGTTAAAAACACGAATACCTGAATTAATATCTTTAATTTTAAATCCAGCAACATAGGAGGCGAATTTATTAATCAGAAATTTCCCCGGACGTCTCAGCGGGGGAAAATAAGAATCAGCCCCTCTCTGCCCAATAACCATATCGAATTTATCTGAATGTTTAATAATTTCTTTTAAATCTTCAGGTCGATGTTGAAAATCAGCGTCCATTATAGCAACTTTAGAGGTTTCGGTCTCGCGTATTCCTTTTTTAAGCGCACCCCCATATCCAATGTTATACGGGTTTGATACAACGTTAAATCCAGCCTCTTTCAATATATTTTCAGAATTATCTTTTGATCCATCGTTTACAAATAAAATATTATATTGAACAGAAAGTTTTTTTATTTTATCCTTTAAATGTAAAAGTGATTTTTCCTCATTATATACTGGTATTATTATTGTGATATCTTTATTATTCATAGCGAAAGTATTATATAATAATTCAATTAAAAATTCCAATCACATAAAAAAAAAGGGCGCAAAAAGCGCCCTGATTTTTTTATAAAGAAATTTCTAGTCAACAAGGTCCATAAAAAGAACTGTTCTTGATGAAAGCTCTGGTGACTGTTGCATTAAATAAAGTCTATTAATTTCACCAGGTGTTTTATAAGTTAAATAACCTTGAGTTGATTCCCACACCATATAAGCTCTGCTTCTATCTTCATCAGCTTCAACACCAGTTGGAATATAAACATCATTACCAAGAGCCCAAACAGCATTATACATTTCACCATCCAACATTGGATCATTACCGCCTGTTTGTAATGCATTTATACTACCTTCTAAAACTCTTGAGAAAATATTATAAGTAAAAGGTGAATCATCTGGTCTTGAATATCTTGCATTGGGAGATTCATTGTCTGCACCTTCATCATGTAAATCATTAATCTGTGTAACTAAACCATCAGGTCTTATACCAACAAAATCCTGATAAGTAAAATGACCTTCATCATCATCGCCCCCTGCAAGAGGTCCAAAACCTGATACAGAAGCATCTACACCAGTTAAGTCAGCTTCGTCTCTGTTTAAAACATTCGCAGTTTCAACATTTGGTCTTATTGATTTTGTAAAATAAACACGTAATGTATCATCTGTATCAACTACCAAGTTTGCGTTATTATCTTCAACTCTAACTTTTGAAACAAGTAAATCTTCTGGAAGATAATAATATTTAATACTTCTTTCATACTTTGAAGTACCTGAAATCTGATAGTTACCTGCATATGTAGAAATCCAACCAGCATAAGCATTTACTTTATAAGTATTACCCCATGGGTCCATAGGAAGAACCGCAAGATAATTACCTAGTAAATTTCTCAAGTTGTCTTTGTCGCCAAATTCTTCGATCCCATCAATTTCTGCTGGTAAATCAGTTTCAAATAAATCTGCACCATTTTCTGTGTCATGCAAAAGAAGTGATTTACCTATTGTTTCCATATCACTTAGTGATTTTGTTACTTGTGCTCTAAAATAGATGTCCCCTAGATATAGAGCTGCGGCACCAGTCATTATGATAATAATACCTAAAGCAATAACCAGTTCCACAAGAGAAAAACCTTTCTTAGTCCTAATCATTAAGACTACCTCCTTGTGTTTTTTTGATATTTTCAAGACCATCCCTGCTGACAGCCTTAAACCCAATACTGTTCTTTGAGCGTGGTCAAAGAATAAAACCTGTTTTTAATAGATTTTACTTTCTTAATATTACCTTAAAAAGAAAAACCTGTCAAGTGTATCGACTATATGGAAATAAAACTTAACGTGACCTGTTTTTTTGGTGACCGGTACTTAAGAGCAGTGACCAAAAGTTAACACTTTCTAGTGACGACTAAAACGTGTATTAAAACAGTAAACGACCAGAGGTCGAGTAAAGTCGATTATCATCGACAGTAAAGTCAGCTAAAGCTGACAGATAAAAACAGACATTAGACGAAAGCAGATAATAGCAGACCACACGTTTTAATACTGTAAATTTTAATTTACTTTACTGTTATCGTTAGATAACTTTACTATCACCTTCAAGTGATTTTACTAAGCTGAAAGCTTTTCACCTGCGAAGCAGATGCTTTTAACTTCATTTAGATATCTGCTTTATTTCCCCTATTACATCATAATACTCATCGCTGCTTTTCTTTTCGTTCTGCGAAAAATTATCCTTTTTACCCTCGCCTGGTTTTGTAACTCCAATATTATCCGGTTCATCATCTCTGTTAACAAAATGCGGAGTTATAAACATTAGCATTTCCTGATTAGTCTGTTCTGTTTTACGACTTCTAAAAATAGAGCGTAGTATAGGTATATTCTGTAATCCTGGAACTCTTCTATCTGATTTTTTTTCTTCCTGCTTAATAAGTCCGCCAAGCACCGCAGTTTCTTTATCTTTAAGCCTTACATGAGTTGTTGTGTTTCTATTTGAAGTGTAGGGCTGTCCTTCATCATCTATTTTAATTAAATCCGAAACAGATATATCAAGGTCTAAACTAACTTCGTTATTATCATGTATATATGGCTCAACCTCTAATTTTATTCCAACATTAGCCTTTGTGAAATTTTTAAGCGGTTCAACAACTCTTAAATCTTTGCCACTTTCATGAACAAATTTATGCGCTTCTTGATATGAGTAATAAGGAACAGGTATTTCATCACCTATTTCAAAATCAGCCTTTCTACCATGCACTACACGTATTTTTGGTGAAGAAAGAATATTTGCCCTTTCTTCGCTGGCAAGCGCCTCAAGCTGGCCATAAATTGAAACGTCAGAAGGAAGGTTTAAAATATCCATATTCATCGGAGTTAACGGAAAATCTTCAATGTCAAAGCCAAAGTTATTTAAGTCTGTCCTGTTCATTTCAACAAGATGAAGCTCGATTGTTACCTGACCTTCTTTTTTATCAATATCTTCAATAATTTCACCCAGAAGCTTGAGATTTTCTTCTGTATCATAGGCTAAAATTGCATTAATTCTTGTATCTACTGAAAGGTTTGAAGTATCGATTATTTCTTTTAATCGATTATTTGAAGAAATCAGGCTTATCACTTCCTGGGCACTTGAATTAGTTAACCTGAAAACTTTCTGTCTTCTCATTACATGTATTTCCTGTGCTCTTTCTTTTTCAGATATTATAAAAGTATTGTGATTAAAATTATTCATAGAAAGACCCGTAGAAGTTATAACAAGATTTAAAGCCTCATCAACTGGTAAATTCTGAATAAATAGATTTATTTCCCTATCTTTTACATCCCCGTCAACAATAATATTTTTCCCCGTCAAATTAGAAAGAGTTTCAAAAATTTCTCTTAAACTCATTCCCGAAAAATTAAAACTGATTGTATCATCATCGGTTCTGTTTTTAGGACTTACAGGCTGTTTTGAAGAAGTTACCTCTTCAGATGCTTCATTTGTTTTAACTTCAGTGCTAGATCCGTCCCAATAGTTTGTTATATCATTTTCTGATGTATCTTTTAGCCCAAGCTCCTGCTCTAAAGTTTTTTCCATTCTTTCTGAGTTATCTGTTTCTTTTAAAAAATTTATAATTATTTTGTTCCCTCTTGAAAGAGATGTGTATTCAGCCTGATTGTTTTTAACCAGTATTACTCTTGTAACAGGAGGGGATTTTTTAAGCTGCATAGGCTGAATAATATTAAGATTATCCACTTGAACCTGAATTGGAACATCAGGCATTTTAAGATTGCTATCTACTATATCAACTATTATATTATTTCCCTGGGTATTTGTTGTATATTTTTTTACCGTATCGCTGAACTCAAGCTCAACCACAACAGAATCTGAAGTCTGTCCAGTATTAATTGAATTAAGATTTATTGCACCATCTTCGCTTGCAAGAAGCAAAATTGTACTGAGAACAATTATTAATATTATTTTGGTTTTTTTAGTCATAAATACCCTCTCATTTTTATGTGATTCACAAAAGCTAGATACCGGGTCAAGCCCGGTATGACAAGCACAATCAGCTGCTTCGCAGGTAAAAGACTTTCAGTCTAGTAAAATCACCTATTGGTGATAGTAAATGGTCTACGACCAAGTTAAGCTGAATAAATTCAGCAGTCTAA
>JBNJGP010000035.1:0-5176 GCA_051747805.1 Candidatus Muiribacteriota bacterium | reverse complement strand
CTGACTTTACTGTCGATGATAATCGACTTTACTCGACAACTTGTCGTTTACTACTGGATTTATCCAGTTTTACTGCTCTTAAACCGGTACTCTCATCTGACTTGCCAGTGAGAATATTGGTAAATATACCGAAAGCAGTATTGTTCCAACAACTACTCCCAGTATAATAATTATCGACGGTTCAATCCAGTTCATAAAGGTTTCTGTCGCATAATCAAGGTCTTTTTCATAAAATCCCGCAACACTGTTAAGCATCTGGTCAAATTTTGCCGTCTGTTCTCCAATGGATATCATTTCCAGCGTCATTTCAGGAATAACATCAACTTCAGAAAATGCTTCTGTAATAGTTCTTCCGTTTTCGATTTTTTTTAAAACTTCTTTCAGCCTTGCCTTTAGTGCTACGTTTGTTACAATTTCCAGGCTTCTTTCAAAAGCTACAATTATTGAAAATCCTGACTCAAAAAGAACACTTAGATTTCTTGCAAATCTTGCAAGATAATATTTAAGAACCAATCCCTTAATAACAGGGATTTTTGTAAGCATGGTATCTATTACCCATCTACCCTTCTCGGTAACATAAATCTGATATATTAAGGCAATAGTTAAAATCAGGGCACTTATTTCATAAAAAATATAGGTTCGTATAAAATCCGCAATACCAATCACAATCTGCGTTATCAAGGGTAAATCATCAAGTGTTAAACCCATCTGCCCATAAAGTGTCTGAAATTTTGGAACAATCTGCATAAATATTATTAATATTAAAATAGCTATAAGTGTAATTATAATAATTGGATATGAAATTATTGAAAGTATTTTCCGTCGAATAGAAATTTTTGTTTCAATTAAAGCCGCACACTTATCAAGCATTTCTGACAAACGTCCAGCCTCTTCACCAGTTCTTAAAAGCCCAAGATATACCTGAGTAAATGTATCTGAAAATCTGGTAAATGCTTCATAAAGCTGAGATCCGTTTTTAATATCATGAGAAACTACCTGTAATTTTTCTTTTAGATTAGGGTTTTTTTCCTGTTTTTCAAGCAAATTTATACTTTTATAAGCTGAAATACCGGCTCTAGTTAAGGTTGAAAAATAATTTGTAAAGAGCAACAGATTTTTATCAGATATGGTTGACCACTTCCAGAAAGAAACTCCCGGACTTTCATATACACTAATTAATGTTAAATTATTTCCTGCCAGATAATCGTGAAGCTCCTGAATTTTTGTTCCCTTAAATCTACCAGTAGCAATCACATCTTCTTTGTTTCTGGCACTGTAATAATATACCGGCATACTATTTTACCTCTAAAAAAATATCTTTCTGCTGTCTATCTGAATTTATCTGAATAATTTCTCTATAAAAATCGGTTCCACCAATATTTACTTTTAACTCATAATAATCATTTTTATTAACTTTAAACTGATAAAATCCTCTATTATCTGTCTGCACCCTTTTGCCAGAGAGCATAACACTTGCATCAATTACAGGACGCTGTGTTTTTTTATCAATAACTTTACCATAAATTAAAGCATCAGCACTGCTTTTTTGAAGTGAAATATTAAATACCCCTGTTCCCGGCTTTATTTCAATATCTGCCTCAAACACACCATAATCTCCAGCAATAATATTCAATGTATAATCACCCGGTTTAATATTATTAAAATAATACATACCATCTTTATCTGAAACCGTATGGTTACCAGCAAGAGCTAAAGTAATCCCGGGGAGAAATTCATGAGTTTCTGCGTCTCTTACAAATCCCTCCAGACTACCCCGTGCACCTTCAGGATAATCCTGTTTATCTTTTTTTGTAGCAGATTCTTTTTCTTTTGCGTTGTCACCCATTTGAAAACGGGCATCTTTTGTTAAAATAACTTTGGCCTGTGTAACATCTTCAACCTTGATATATTCTTCATAAGGTTTATATCCATCCGCGTAAACAATCATCTTATGTTCATCCATAAGAATATCCTCTAAAACAAATTTTCCTCCCTGTAAATTAGCCGGCTCTTTATCACCTATTGTTACCTGAGCACTTTCAATTAAATCTCCGCCGCTGTTTCTTATTTCGCCGATAACCCGGCCATAACGATTAAAAGGTTCTAAAAACAGTTTAACATTATTAATATCTGCGTCTGTTATTTCTACCTCATCAAGAAGCCTTTTATAATCAGGGTGGTCTATTCTTACAATATACTTACCCGGAGTTAACCCGTCCATATAAAATCTACCCATACTATCTGTCTGAGCCATAATATTATCAAAAGACACATTTATATTGGCTACTCCGATTCGGGTATCTTCATTTTCAACAACTCCTCTAACTTTTACCGTTACAGGCCGTGGTTCAATATGGAAATTTCTGCTGTTTGTACCATGTTCAATTTTTACTAAATCAATATACTCGGAAAAATCCGGATGGGAAACTTTTGCAATTAAATTTCCTATTACAATATTTTTAAATTCATAATACCCGTTTGAATCTGTATAATATATTCTTCCGCCAATTTCGACCTGAGCTTCTTCAACTGGATTTCTGTTAACTCTATTAATGATATGTCCCTTGATTGAGGCAGAAGGTGATGAATATGAATAGATAATTAATATAAAAAGTAAAAATACTATTATAGTTTTTTTATACATTTTACCCTCTGATTATTATTAGCCTATTTTTATCTTTAAATTAGGTCTTTTCTTATTTTAATAATCGTCGCTTTTATTGAATTATCATAAGTTTTTTTTTTACCGGAAGACACAGAAAAACTCTATGAACTGCTTATCAGGAAAATTATGGAGAGTTATTAAAAAATTTATTGCTTAAAATATTTTAATAAAGAAATAAATTATGTATTATTAATTATTATGAAATTTTCCGTGATAATTCCTGTTTATAATAAAGAAAAACATATTAAAAGGGCTGTAAATTCAGTTTTAAATCAAACTTATTCTGATTTTGAATTAATTATTATTAATGATGCCTCTACAGATAACAGTCTGGCAGAAATTCTAAAGTTTGATGAAAAAAGAATTCGTTTATTTCATAGAAAAAAACCTGGTCCTGGTGGATATGCAGCCAGAAACCTTGGAATAAAAAAAGCCCGCGGTGAATGGGTTGCTTTTTTAGACGCTGATGATGAATGGTTTCCTTATCACTTAGAAAAATATTTTATTTTAATTAAAAAATATCCTGATATAAAATTTTTATCATCCGGCTGGAAATGTGTTGAGAATAATAAAGAAAAATTTGAAAAATATTATAAACTAAACAAAAAAATGGGGAATCATTTTCTAAGCTTAAAAAATTATCTTAAAAAAAAATGGTGTTCAGGTTCACCAGTCTGTACGATTGTGGCTTGTTTTAAAAAGTGTCCAGAACTTAAAGGAATAAAAATTTTTCCAGAGGGCAAAACGCTTAGAGGCGGCGATGAATATGCCTGGTTTATTATTTTTTCTAAAGTAAAAAAAATGCTCTGGAGTAATCATATTGGCGCAATCTATTATCAAGATTCAGAAAACATGGTTACTAAAATGACTAGATTTTCACCTCAAACCTGTCATTTTCTGGCCAAAAAATTCAATAAAAACTTTACTAATCATGAGTATATTCTTCTTTTAAAATTTTTAAACAAAATATTTTTTTCCTTCTGGATTTCAGATAATCATTTTAATTTATATAAAAACCTTTACTGGAAAAATGATAAAATAAACTGTCTCATTTATTCAATATTTGCCTCATTTCTATATCTTTTTGATTTTTTGGGAATAAATAAAAAAGTATTATCTGTTTTAATTAATAAAATAAAAAGACAACTAGAGAGCAAAAAATAACTTATTTTAGAAAATTTATAATTTTTTCATCATCTTTAATTAGTTTTATATTTTTTTCTTCAAAAAATTTTTTCATAAATTCCTTAACACCTGGTAGTTCCAGTAAAAATATTCTGCAGTCAAAAAATAAAGCTTCAAAAATCACCGTTGAATATGCCCCTATTACATATTTTGATTCTTTTAATAATTTATATAAATGTATTTTATTATTATCAATCACTTTAACGTTATCAAATTCTGATAACTGAACTAATTTATTACAATTTTTCCATCTTTCATATTCCCCCGGATGCAACTTATAAATTATTTTATATTTTTGCAAACTGTTTATGTTTTTTATAATTATACTGGAAATTTCAGCGGTTAAAGTTCCCTGGGATATAATTAGTATCTGATTATCTTTTTTATTTATTTTATTAAACTTTTTTTTCTGATATTTCAAATAATCAAACCCACAATTAATTAAATTATTTTGAGATAATGGAAAATTTTCACATATTCGTTTCCAAATATCATCCCACACAAATATTTTATCTGGAAAACACTTTAGACTGTTATTTTTTAAGCCGGGAAAACTATAACCCATATGATAATTATTAATAGCACCATGCTGAAACTCAATTGCTTTTATTCCTGAATCCTTTGCAGCTTTAACAGCTGCCTGTTGAAATTCACCATAAGATTCTAAAATAAATAATTTTTCAGGTTTTTTTATTTTGAATAATTTTTTAAAAAAATAATAATTTATTTTAAATTTTTTAGCACTTTTTTTTATACAAGGTATTAAATCAATATTTATATTAAAAAATTTATTGATTTCATTTTCAACCTTTAAAAAAATTTCTTTATTTCTGCATGATAAACTAAAACTCAAAATATATTTCCCAATAAAACCCGCAACCCTAAATAAATCTAAATATTTTCTTTTTTTATTATATTCTGCATTATGCATATTTGAATATGGCCAATCATAACACTCATAAGAAACTTCATTTCGGGAAAGTTTTTTTGTGAAATAATAAGTATAGATATCAATTTTTTTTTTATCTACTTCTATTTTTCTACCATGTTCAATAACTATATAATTAACTTTTTTTAAACATAAAAAAGGATTATAAAATAATGTCCAATAAACAATTTTTGGAAAATATAAAAACTTATCAAATGTTGTTTTTTTTGAATGTTGTGCCTCTTTATATAAACCTGTTTCACAGGTTACTTGTTTATAAATATTAAATCTAATAATCTCCCATAAGGGAACTCTGTTATCGTTTAGTGAAAATAAATCATATTTTTGCTCTAATTCCCAGATTTTTTCACAGATATCTTTTATTGTGAATTCTTTTT
>JBNJGP010000034.1:13211-27760 GCA_051747805.1 Candidatus Muiribacteriota bacterium | reverse complement strand
CTTTACTGTTATCGTTAGATAACTTTACTATCACCTTTAGGTGATTTTACTAAGCTGAAAGCTTTTTACTTTTATGTCGGCCTGACCACTCGCTTTATTCACTTAATTAAAACGACAAAAAAGTCTTTTATAATTAAATTGGCTAATAAGTTTGCGTATTATAAAAAAAAAAGTTATAATTAAATTAAATTTGCCAAATAGAGAATAATCAGGCATTAAATTTTTATATTCTGAAATTTTTTAGGGGGTAACTTTGAAGGTTAAGGCTAAAAAAGTTGAGAACTTGAAAATGGGTGATATAATTGCTTTCCCGGTTTTGTTTAATGGCGCAATTATTTACTCAAAAAATACAGAGGTTAATGATGAGGTGAAAAATAAGCTTAATGAGCTTAAAATTAAAAAAGTCAAGATTATGGATGATAAAAATACTCATAGCAAAGTTGTAAATAAAGAGAGTAAAGAAAAAATGATAACAGATAAAACAATAAATGATAAAATAAAAAATAAATTTCTTGATTTTTCTTCAGAAAGCGAACCTAAAGAAGTTATATATACAATAAGACAATTATCTCAGAATAATCATCCTGAGTTCAGCACTCTAATTAAGTTGGGGTTTAAAAAGTTTAATCAGCCGAGTATTTTAAACGAGCTTGTAATACAATGTAAAAAACTTGAAATTGACAATGAAATAAAAGAAATTCTTCATAAACTACTATTTTCAGGAGAGAAAAAATTAGTTTTATCCTCAATTTTTATTATTGAAAAATTATCGGACAAAAACAAAAGTATTATTTATATGCTGAAACTATTAGGTCAGACAAGAGAGGCCCAGATAATAAACAGCATAACACGATTTTTTAAATCCTTTGACAGTGAAATGATGAAGCTTACTGTGGAAAGGTTAAATAATCTTGACTTTGAGGATAAATCCATAAAATCAGGATTGAATATTCTTAAAAAATTATTAAATTATAAATCTTCAGAAAATAAAAAAGTTATTCCTGACATAAAAATACCAGTATTTTCAACTCTTTCAAAAACTGATACAAAAGTTTTTTATAGTGCTAGCGATATTGAGGTAAAAAATGTTAAAGAAGCTGTAGAAATGTTTAAAAAAAATTATGTTGAGGCAAACAGTCATGTAGAAGATATTTTTAATGAAATAACAAAAAACAAAGTACCGGATATCAAAAAGGTGAAAAATATTACTTCGTCGTTTATTGACGAGATTTTTTATAATAGAGACCTTGTTGCTAGATTAAGAAATATTTTTACTGGGGAAAATTATTTATACTCCCATGCTTTAAATGTTTGTATTCTTTCTGTTTTAACCGGAGTTTTTCTTGATTATGACTCAAATAAAATTGGTGAGCTTGGAATTTCGGCGTTGCTTGCAGATGTGGGAATGATAAAATTAAAAGATAAATTCTGGAATTCTACAAGGAAGTTAAAGAAAAAAGAAAGAGAGTCGTTGAAATATCATGTTTTTGAAGGTATTGAGCTTTTAAAACAAAATGATGATTTAAAAGATATTATTGCAACAGTATCTTTGCAGCACCATGAAAGACTTGATGGTTCTGGATATCTTGGTCAGAAAAAAGAAGACTTAACGGATTATTCAAAGATTGTTGCAATTGCGGATGTTTATGATGCGCTGACATCTCCAAGAGCTTATAGAAAGGCATTCACCCCCGAAAAGGCTTTAAATTATATGATAGCGAATACACCAGAAAAGTTTGATTCGGGATTTATGCATTCTTTTTTAAAACATGTTGGCTTTTTCCCACTCGGAACAAAAGTAAAGCTCAGTAATGGTAAAATGGCCTCAATTGCTGGTACAAACAATGGTTTTTGGGTGAAGCCTAAAATCTTTCTCGGTAATAACGAAGATGATGAAGTAAATTTAAAACTTGAGAAAAATTTGTATATAAAAGAAATTATTAAAGAAGAAGGGGAACAAAATGAAAATTGGTATAATATCTGATACACATCAGAACGTTATGTCAGCAGATTTAAGATTTTTTTTCAAAGATTTAAAAAGTAAGGTTGACTTTTTAATTCATTGTGGTGATATTAATGGAATAGATTTTTTAAGTGAATTGAAAGAAATTTTTGATTCAAAGTTAATAGCTGTTCTTGGTAATATGGATAGAGAAAGTCTCGAAACTATTTTAAACTCAGTTGAAATAATTGAGGTAGAGGGTTTGAAAATAGGGGTAACACATTCTACGGGGGCTCCAGCACAGACGCCTGAAAATGCCTATGAAATTTTAAAAAAGGAAAAGCCAGATATTATTTTGTTCGGGCATTCTCATCATCCATATAATGAGTACCGGGAAAAAATTCTTATGTTAAATCCCGGCAGTCTTCTAGACGAAACGTTTGCCCCTTATACTTCATATGGTTTAATTGAAATAATAAACGGTAAAATTATTAAAAACGAAATAATAAGAAAAAAAATTGATTAAAAATTAAAAAACTTGATTAACATTTAAGCAATTTAATCAGCATAATTATATAAAAATTTGGAAAAGCCTGTTGAAATTAATTTCAGGCTTGTATTTTAATAAATGGAATGAAATTTGTAACTATTTTATAAACTTACTTTGTGTTGGAGGAATTATGGAAAAAGATTTTGGATTTACTGGTTCAAGCCCTAAGGGTAAAATAACAGAAAAAAAGTTTTCAAGTGAAAACAAACCCGCAGATCTTCCTGAAAATTATGGAGATACAAAAATTGTAGCTATGGTAAGGGATCCTTTATGGATTCATGTTTACTGGGAAGTTCAGGAAAAAAAGTTAAAAGATTTAAAAAGTATGCTTGGAGATTCATTTCAGGAGTGTACACGTGCATTAAGAGTTCATGATGTTACTGATATTGATTTTAATGGTGAAAACTCTATTAGTTATTTTGATATTCAAGTAGAACCTTTTTCCTCTAGCTGGTACATTAATACTGGGAATCCAAATCGTGATTTCATCGTGGATTTAGGAATACTGACCCCCTCCGGTCAGTTTATTTTAATTGCAAGATCAAATAAAATTAAAACTCCAAGGGCAGGCATAAGTCAGAATATTGATCAGCAGTGGATGATGGTTGAAGAAAAGTTTTCAAAAATACTTCAAATGTCTGGTTCAGAAAATATAGGTCAGGGTTCTTCACAGGTAATGGGTGAAATAACTAAAAGGCTTTTTTCTGAGATGAATCTTTCCTCTGATGTGGTTTCTTCAATGGGTTCAAAATCTTTACAGGATGAAAAATCCGACCAGGAAGGTTTCTGGTTTAAAGTTGGGACTGAATTAATTGTTTACGGAGAAACTGTTCCTTCTGCAACAGTAAAAATTAATGATGAAGAAATAAAGCTGAGAGAGGATGGTAGTTTTACTTTAAGATATGAGCTGCCAGATGGAAAACAGAACTTTGAAATAAAAGCCCTTTCAGAAAACAGGAAGCATGAAAGGAAAGCAGAAATAGATGTTGAAAAAAAGACGAAATAAATTTTTTAGGAGTTTTATATGAGCGATAAAAAAGGATATTTAGCATTAACATTACACGCCCATCTACCATTTGTGAGACATCCTGAATATGATAGGTTTTTAGAAGAAGACTGGTTATATGAGGCTATCACGGAAACATATATTCCGCTGATTCAGGGGTTTGAAGAATTAAAAGATGAGGGAACAGATTTTAAACTCACAATGTCATGCACCCCGCCTCTTATGGAAATGCTTACCGATGAACTCCTTCAAAATAGATATTTAAGACATCTTGATATGCTTATTGAACTTGCTCAAAAAGAAGTTGTTAGAACAAAACTTCAACCCGAATTCAATAAAACTGCAAAAATGTATTTAAGTAAGTTTGAAAGATCCAGAGATACTTTTTTAAAATATAATAAAAATATTGTATCAGCTTTTGCAAAATTTCATTATGCGGGAAATCTTGAGCTGATAACTTGTTCTGCAACACATGGTTTTTTCCCGTTGATGGTTAATAAAGAGGCTAAAAACGCCCAGCTTCGTCAGGCAGTCAGATGTTTTAGAAAAAATACTGGAACGAACCCCAGGGGCATATGGAATGCTGAATGCGGATATTATCCTGGTGATGACAGTCTGCTTGAAAAAAATGGGTTGAGGTTTTTCTTTACTGATGCTCACGGGATACTTTATTCAGATCCAAGGCCAAAGTATGGGGTTTTTGCTCCAATTTACTGTGAAAGTAAAGTAGCGGCCTTTGGACGTGATATTGAATCTTCAAAATCAGTATGGTCTTCAAAAGAAGGGTACCCGGGCGATTTTAATTATAGAGAATTCTATAGAGATATTGGATTTGACCTGGATTATGAATATTTAAAGCCTTATCTTCATGGTGGTGGTATTAGAACTAATTTAGGAATCAAATATTATAAAATTACCGGAGAATCAAAACACAAAGAGCCTTATAATTATGATGTGGCAGAGGCAAAGGCAGAAGAACATGCAAGAAATTTTGTTTTTAACCGCGAAAAACAGGTAGAATATCTTGCAGATATTATGGGTGAAAAAAAGCCTGTTGTTGTATCTCCATACGATGCCGAACTATTTGGCCACTGGTGGTATGAAGGGCCTGTTTTTTTAAAACACGTTCTGAGAGAAACGGCTAAAAATTCTAAATCTCTAGGACTTACAACACCTTATGAATATTTAAAAGAAAACCCCGTTAATCAGGTGGCAACACCATCTATGTCAACATGGGGAGATAAAGGATATTCCGAAGTGTGGCTTAATGGCACTAATGACTGGATATATAAACATTTACATAAAATGCAGGAAAGAATGATTGAGCTTGCAAATAAACATGAAGAGGCAGATGGAATTCTTGAAAGGGCTTTAAATCAGATGGCCAGAGAGGTTTTTCTGGCACAGAGTTCAGACTGGGCATTTATAATGACAACAGAAACAATGGTTCCATATGCTGTTAAAAGAACTAAAAATCATATAAATAGATTTAATACTATTTATGATATGATAAAAGACAAAAATATAAATTCTTCGTATGTTTACGACCTGGAAACAAAAGATAATATATTTTTAGATACAGCTGAGTTCAGGGATTTTCAGAGTAGACATTTATGATGGGGAAGTTTTATAAAAATTTTGGTATATTATTCGGTCTTTTTTCATTTATTTATTATTTTCTTATTATGTTTATGTTACCATCGTTTTTTAAAATGATGTTAAATACTTTGGAGGAATATGTCAGAAAAAATTAATAATTATAATGCAATTTTAAATAATCTTAAAAAAGTTTTTACTGAACAGAATATAGCTTCTGTAATTGTCTGGGGAGAGGATATGTTTAACCCGGCAAATGCTTCTATTACAGTAGTTTTATATAATCTTGAGCTTACTTTTATAGAAGAGGCCGGAAAGTTTCTTAAAGCTTTTGATGTTGTTTTTCTTTCACAGAAAGATTTTTATTATTCAACAGATGTTTTCCCTCTTGAATATTATGCTATGAAATCAAACTCACGGGTTATATTCGGTCAGGACCTTCTTTCGGAAGTTAAAATTGAAAACAGTAATTACAGACATCAGCTTGAATATGAATTAAGGTCAAAAGCCCAGATAATACAGAGAGTTCTTTTTTCTGAAGGTGCACGAAGGGCTAATATGGTAAATATTTTAAAAGAAATGAAAACAAGTATAAGCTTTTTAATTAAGCATTGTGCGAACCTGATATCTGATGATAAAAATATTTTTCTTCCATTTTATGAAAATATTGAGTTGTTAGAAAAAGAGTTTGATATAGAGATGAATGCAATAAAGAAGTTAAAGAATTATAAAATAAAATTTTTTAACTTTATTAAAAATTATGAAATAATTAGCTCTCTTTATTATGAAATAAAAGAGCTTGCTGATAAATTAGATAAATATGAAGCTTAAATATCTATTTTTTTTCTCTTTGTTTTTTATTTTAATATTTACTGTAGAAAGTCTCCCTGATTATGAGGGTTATTTCAATGATTTTACAGGTAAATTCTCATCTTCAGCACAAATTGAAATTGAGCATGCTCTTAATTATATATATAAAAATGGGAATTATGTAGTTGTTTTTGCCGTTGTTGATAATTATTATGGAGTTAATGATATTAATTTATTTTCTGTTGAATTATTTGATAAATGGCAGCCGGGTAAATCCGGAGAAGACAATGGGATTTTAGTAGTTTTAAATGCAGAAGAAAATGAAATAAATGTTCAAACAGGCTATGGTGCCGAGGGTGATTTTCCAGATGGCAGAGTAGGAAGAATTCTTGATGAAGTATTTATACCTCTTTATACTCAAGAAAAATACACAGAAGCATTTATAAAAATGGCTATGATATTTGGTCAGGTTGAAGAGATTGGAAATTTTCGTGTTTCAGATGATGTTAATCAGAGAGAAGAAATTCCTTTATTTGCCGTTATAATCTTTTTTATTTTTTTTGGAATTTTATTTATGATAAATCCAAGACTTGCCTTTTTATTGCTTTATATGATGATGGCCCGGGGTAGAGGAAGTTATGGCGGAAGCGGCTCTTTTTCTGGTGGTGTTGGCGGTTTTGGGGGTGGAATGACTGGTGGTGGTGGTGCCGGTAGAAAATTCTGATTTTTGCCGAACTCAAGTTTTAACCTCATTTTTATTTTTTTATTAAAAAGGAGGGAATATATTTTAAAAATAAAAGAAAACAACAAATATTTTTATATAGAAAGCAACATATTTTTTTGCGGAAGCACCAAAAAAGTAATTTCGGACAAAAATACTTTTAAAAAAAATCTTAATATAACAGATTTTTATCATTCAGAGCAGGTTCACGGTAATTATATTTCAGAAATAGATAAAAAAAAATTTTTTTATAAAAATTGTGATGGGTTAATTGCTTTTGAAAAACTTGAGTTTCCTGTTGTTATAAAAACGGCAGATTGTGTTCCTGTTTTTTTCTTTCATAAATCAAAAAATATTTATGGAATTTTACATGCTGGCAGAAAAGGAACAGAACTTGGAATCTCTATAAATCTTATGAAAATTTTAAAGGGAAAAAAGTTAAATGTTAATGATTTTTATTTTTTTATTGGCCCCGCAATTTGTAAAAACTGTTATGAAATTGATACAGTTAAAAAAATTCATTTTGATTTAAAAAAAGAGAATATAAATCAACTTTTAGAAAATAATGTTATTAAAGAAAATATTATGGATTTTAATCTTTGCACAAAATCTAATCTAAATTTGTATTCATACAGGGGTAATGATAAAGAGAGGAGAATTTTTAACTTCATTTTCTGCATATAATCTTTATCTTTTGCTCCTGCTTTCACCCCGGCTATGTTTTGTGCCGGGGTACATTTTTTATAATTTTAATTTACTTTACTGTTATCGTTAGATAACTTTACTATCACCTTTAGGTGATTTTACTAAGCTGAAAGCTTTTTGGTCACCTATATTAAGTTAAAATCCAATACAACTATAACAGATAAAGGAACCAACTTTTCCTATTAGTGAAGGTTCGGCAAGAAAAATTCCGGTAATTAAAAATATGAAAGAAAATATAAACCACGCCAGCTTATTTTTTTTAAGCGGATTATAATAATTATTTTTTATAGCATTACCAGGACAGGTTTCAATACATTTCTGACAGTATATACAATCAAACTTTGTTTCATATATTTTTATATCCATTGGGCAGTTTTTAAAGCATTTATTACAGGAAATACATTTATTTTTATCTACTTCAATCTGCCATAGAGAAAATTTTTTAAAAATTTCAAAAATCGCACCAAGAGGGCAGACAGTTTGACAGAAAGGTCTGGAGAATTTGATAGAAGCAATGAGCACAATCAGGGCAATTAGAGTTTTAATATAAAAAAAATAAGAAATATTCTCTATAAATGAGTGGTCTCCGCCAATAAGAGGAAGAGCTGCAAAGAAATATCCAGCAGGACAAATTTTTGAAAACCAGGGATCGTTGGCCGGGGTAAGAAACGGTAAAATTAATACAAATAGAATTAGAAAAAAAAATTTAAAATCTTTCATCCAGGAAGGAATTTTGAATTTTTTGCTTTTAATTTTAAAGAGTAAATCCTGAAAAAAACCAAAAGGACATACCCAGCCACAAACCGCTCTACCAGTAAAAGCAACCGTTAAAAATAAAATTCCCAGAGTATAGAAGGTGATAATTCTTGCAGTATTTCCAATAAAAAATTGAATTGCACCCAGTGGGCATGAAGTGGCCGCTCCCGGACAGGACCAGCAGTTTAATACTGGGACGCAAATATTTTTTAAGTTTCCCTGATAAATTTTACCATTAAAAAAATTATTAACAAAAGGGTTAATTAAAAAAAATGCTGAAATTTGAGCTAATATTCTTTTCATAAAAAAATATTACAAAAAAAATCAATAAAAATCAACAAATTAAAGAGCCATTCAGGAATTATCAATTTAATTTTTTATTAATCGGGCTTTTTCTTGAATTTGAATTAGAAATGCTATAATATAGCCCTGAAATAAAATGAAAAAACGGAGGTTGAAAATGGAATTTATTGAATTTGTGGCAGAATTTTTTAATATTGCAAATTATACAAGTTCACATTTCTGGAATATTTATTTATTTGGAAATTCTTTAGGCGCTTATATTGCATCTCTGTTTTCTTTTATAACAGCACTTATAATTCTAAAATTTTTGAATATATTTCTTTTTAAAAACATTAAAAAAATTATTTCTAAAACTCCTTTAAAAATAGATACTTTGATAGTTGACCTTGCAGAAGAAAAAATCCTTCCGCTTTTATATTTTTTGCCTGTGTTTATAGTTTTTGCCCAGCTTCAGTTGAGTCCAACTTTGAAAAATATTATTGAAGCATTAATAATTGTAGTTGTTGCGATTCAGATTACAAAGTTTACATATTTATTAATTAATTTTCTGATAACTGAAAAGTGGTTTAATAAAGATAAAACACAAATAACAAAAACCACATTTCACGGAATACTTCTATTTATTAAAATTTCACTGGTTCTTTTATGCGTGATTTTTATACTGGATAATCTAGGATTTAATATATCAACAATAATTGCCGGTCTTGGTATTGGTGGTGTGGCAATTGCTTTAGCTTCACAGAATATTCTGAATGATTTATTTAACTACATTGTAATATTTTTTGACAGGCCTTTTGAGGTAGGTGATTTTATTATTGTAGGTGAAAATGCTGGAGTAATAAGTTATATAGGGGTTAAAACTACAAGGATGACTAGTCTGAGCGGGGAAGAAATAGTTTTTACAAACTCCGATTTAACAGGTAGTAGAGTAAGAAATTTTAAGAAAATGGAAAAAAGGAGAATTTCTTTTGAGCTTGGAATTTTATATCAAACTACTGCAGAGCAGCTTAAAAAAATACCGGGAATTGTTAAGGATATTATTGTGGGAATTGATAATACCGAATTTGCACGTTGCCATTTTAAAGAATATGGTGATTTTAATTTAATTATAGAAACTGTTTATTATATTGATGGTAATGATTATGATATATATATGGATATACAACAGGAAATTAACCTTAAAATTAAAGAAGCATTTGATAGAGAGAGGATAGGATTTGCTTTCCCAACACAATCCCTTATATTTGAAAACAAGCTTGAGATAGAAAAATAATTATAAAAACTTCAGCTAACAGGAGTATAATATGAGAAAAAGTAAGAAAGAATCAAAAAAAATCCTTGTAATCAACTGCGGGAGTTCTTCTTTAAAATATGAACTTTTCAATCTGCCTGTAGGTAAATCAATTGCGGGTGGTGTTGCGGAAAGAATTGGTGAGAAAAAAGGTAGTATTTCCTTAGAGTATAAAGATAAAAAGATTAAAAAAGAAACTGTTTTAAAAGACCATAAAATGGCTGTTAAAAATGTTATGGAACTCCTTATGTCTGAAGAGAATAAAATAATTAAAGAAAAAAATGAAATTGCAGGAATTGGTCATCGTGTTGTTCATGGAGGGGAAACATATTCAAATTCAGTTGTTATTAATGAAGACGTAGAAAATGCAATCAGGGATAATATTGAACTGGCTCCTCTTCATAATCCGGCAAACTTAACAGGAATAAAGGCATTAAAGGAATTTTTCCCGGATATTCCGCATGTTGGAGTTTTTGATACCTCCTTTCATCAGACTTTAAAACCTTCAGCTTATTTATATGCTCTTCCCCGTGAATTTTATACAAAGCATAGAATTAGAAAATATGGGTTTCACGGTACAAGTCATAGATATGTAGCATCTGAAGCTTTAAAGATTTTAAAAAGACCTAAAAAATTTACTAATCTAATAACATGTCATCTCGGAAACGGAGCTTCTATAACAGCCGTGGAGGGCGGAAAATCTATTGACACTTCTATGGGGTTTACTCCGCTTGCTGGTCTTGTTATGGGAACCAGATGTGGTGATATTGATCCCGCAATAATCCCTTATCTTTATGATAGAGGTTATTCAATGAAAGAAATAACCACAATTCTTAATAAAAAAAGCGGACTTCTTGGATTGACCGGTATATCAAACGACCTGCGCGATCTTGAACTGGAAGCAGAGAAGGGTAATAAAAAAGTAATAGATGCGCTTGAAACTTATGCTTATTCTATTCGTAAGTATATTGGAGCATACTCAGCCAATTTATATAAAGTTGATATTCTCGTTTTTACCGGTGGAATTGGCGAAAACGGCTGGAGAATGAGAGAAAGAGTATGTCATCGACTTGAAAATATAGGTATTGTTATGGATTATAATAAAAACAGAGAAATAGGCTCAGGATCTGGCGTGATATCCGAGCCGTATTCTCATACTGTGATTGCAGTTGTACCAACTAATGAAGAGCTTCAAATCGCAAAAGATACATATAAATTAATATAGAAACAAAAAATTTTCGCTTACTTCACTTGCTTTTCTTTATTAAAAATAGTACCATATAAGATAAGAAAAAATATATCTTAAAACTCAACTGGAGGGAAATATGAATCATGTTAGTTTAATTGGAAATTTAACAAAGGACCCTGAAATGCGTACAACCAATAATGGAACTTCAGTTACTTCTTTCACAGTTGCTGTTAATACTGGATGGGGAGATAATAAAAGAACTGCTTTTGTTCCCGTAAAAGTATGGGCTAAAGCGGCTGAAAGCTGTAATCAGTATCTTAATAAAGGTTCAAAAGTTGCGGTTAGTGGCAGAATTGATACAGGTTCTTTTGAAAAAGACGGGAAAAGAATTTTCACATGGGAAGTAACAGGGCATAATGTTGAGTTTTTAGATACAAAAAAAAGCCAGAACGATAATAATAATTATAATACAGACAGGCAGCAATCGACAGAAGAACCTTTTGCGCCTCATAAAGATAAAAATGATTTACCACAGGATGATATGAATTTTGATGAAGATATACCGTTTTAATTAAAACGGGGGCGTTTATGGATTCGACGGGTATAGTTGAACTTTAGGAGCAAGCCGTAGATGGCAGTGGACTACGTTAAAACCCTCCAACTTAAACTTAATTGCAGATAACGATTACGCTTTAGCTGCGTAAAAACGCGGCTACGGTGAACAGTGTGACGCCGATACCATTGTGAGCCGTCGACTAATCGGCTTACCTTGTGCAGAAGCAGCCGATGCACATGGGAAATTAAAGGCTGATAGCTGTAATCAAGCTTGTCAGTTGGCGAGATTGCAGCGAAATTTTATAACTGACTAAGCTTGTAGCTGGTCTGAAGGGTGGTTATGCCCGGACGCGGGTTCGAATCCCGCCGCCTCCACCAATTTATGAAACCCTTTTATTAATAATAAAAACATGTAGAAAAAGTTAATTCAGATTTGCTGGATTATGAAACATAGGTTTTACCTAGCATATTAGTTTTTATAACTGTTGCTGAATTTCATGCTCTGTTTCAAGCATATCAAAAATTTTATCAATACTTGTTATTTGAAAAAGCTCTTTTATAAATGGATTTTTACAGTAAATCTGCATATGGGTTTCCGGTAAAATTTTATAAAAATGCACCATAACACCAATTATTGAGCTGTTAATATATTGTGTTTTTTTGAAATTTAAAATTATTCTTTTAGGTTTTTTTTCATAAATCCCATTTAATACTTCGGTAAGTTTATCTGTATCATCATCATTATTAAAAAAACCTTCGAAGTTTACAATGAAAATTCTTTCATTTTTCTGGTTAACTGTAATTTTGTTTTCCATAAACCCCTCGTTATTAAAGAAAAAAGGCTCTTTATGCCCCTTCTTTACGTTTGTTAAATTTTTCAGTATAAATATATATTAAAACTTTTTAATAAAAAAATCAAATAAATTACATCAAATCTCAGCGAGAAATTTTTTGTCATGATAATAAAGTTACTGTTTGCTTTACCTGTTGTTTACGGCGACAATAACTGCTCTAATATTTTTTTAATTATTGCCGATATTTAAAAAATGTGTTAAAATTAAAGTAGGAATATAATAAGATAAGGAGGTGAAAACTATGTTTATCAGAAAAAGAAGTGGTTTTACGCTTATTGAACTTATGATTGTTATCGCGATTATCGGTATTCTTGGTGGTATGGCATTACCAAGGTTTGCCCGTGCAAGAGAACAAGCTAAAGAAAAAACTTGCTGGGGTAACTCAAGAAACCTTGAATCTGCCGTGGAAATGTACAACATGGAAACAAGAACAGATATGATTGAGAGTTCCGAGGATTTAAGTAGTGAATCAGATACTTTATCTGAATATTTATCAGGTAGTAAATTCCCAGAGTGTCCTGATAATGGTAATTATAAGTATGATAATGACGATGGTGTTACTTGTGATATTCACGGAAGTGCTACACATCCACCAGATGATGATGATTAATTAATAAGAGTTTAAACTTTAAAATTTCAAAAAGCCCTGTTTTAAACAGGGCTTTTTTTTATCTGCTTCCTATTGAAATTGCCTGCTTAGACATTTCTTTTGCTGCCTGAATTGTTGAGGTATTTGCCTCATAAGAACGGTTGGCAGAAATCATATCTACCATTTCCTTTACTATCTGAACATTGGGATATTCTACGTAGCCATCATCATTTGCATCGGGATGTGCCGGGTCAAAAACTTTTCTAAACTGTGAGTCGTCCTGTTTTATACCCACAACCCTTACACCCTCTCCGATATTATCCTGTAATGAACGGGGTGGGAAAGGAGCGTTAAATTTTTTATCCTGTCTTGGAGTAAATACAGGTACTTGTCTTTTATAAGGTCCGCCTTCTTCGGTTCTTGTTGTGTTAACATTGGCTATATTATTTGAAATTGTATCCATTCTAAGTCTCTGTGCTGTTAATCCTGAAGATGCTGAATTAATTGCTGAGAATACTTGCATTAAGCTCTACCTCCTCCACGTTGTATTGCATCATTTAAAAGCTGAAAAGTACCGTTTAATCTTTGTGTATTTGCCTCGAAATAAATTTTATTTTTAGCCATTTTTGCAACTTCGACATCAATATCTACATTGTTTTTATCGTTTCTGTAATTAGTATCATTATATTTGTAAACTTCAGGAGCAACTTCATTATATTTAGGAAGTCCTACTCTCATATGACCGCCATGAGTTCTTTCGCCCCTGAGACCATCATCGTTTAAAACTTTTTTAAGAGAGTTTTCAAATGATACGCCAGAAGTTTTAAATCCTGGAGTATCAACATTGGCAATGTTATTAGAAATTGTTTTATGTCTCTTTGATGCAGTATCTAGACCTTTTGACAGCAGGTTTATAGTTTTGGATGAATTTAATCTGCTTATCATAATTACCCTCTCAATTTTTTATTCTTCTATATAACTCATCGGCTATTTATGTTAAAATTCTTAACGGGAATTAGATTTTGTGAAAATAGACAGGAGTATTTATTATGAAGAAATCTCTTAAAGCAATTGTAAAAGGAAGAGTTCAGGGTGTTGGTTACAGGTATTTTACATTAAATAAAGCAAAAGAACTTGGTTTGAGTGGTTTTGTAAGGAATCTACCTGATAAAACTGTTGAAGTTGTAGCAGAAGGGGAGAGTCATCTATTAAAACTACTGGTTGAAAGTTTAAAACGAGGCCCCTTTTCAGCCAAAGTTGAAAAACTTGATTTAAAATATTATAATTATTCAGGTAAATACAATGAATTCAAAATAAACTGAGTTAAAATTATTTTTAATAGAGGATTATATATGAAAGCACTGGGAATGATTGAAACAGTAGGTTTTTCTGCGGCTCTTAAAATTTTAGACGATTGTCTTAAAGCTGCAGAGGTTAAACTGATAAATTATGAGGCGAATTTTGGTCAGGTTATTATTAAAATTGAAGGGGATGTTGCCGCTGTAAAAGCTGCTGTAGAGGCTGGAGAGAACTCAGTTAATTCTTCCGCTATTATTTCTTCCCATGTTATATGTATGCCAGATAAAGAAGTGGAGGGGGTTATTAAAGGAAATAAATATATGGGAGATAAATATCCACCTGTTAATCCTGAAAATATCAGTCAGTTTAAAAAAGAAAAACCA
>JBNJGP010000034.1:0-13111 GCA_051747805.1 Candidatus Muiribacteriota bacterium | reverse complement strand
GTGGCTGTTGCTGAAAATAAAAATGAAAAAAAAGAAGATTTAAAAAAAGTTGCTCAAGAAAAAGAAGAAGAGATTAAAAAAAATGATAAGCCAGAAAAACCAGAAAAACCAGTGGCTGTTGCTGAAAATAAAAATGAAAAAAAAGAAGATTTAAAAAAAGTTGCTCAAGAAAAAGAAGAAGAGATTAAAAAAAATGATAAGCCAGAAAAAATTGAACCTGAGATAAAAGAAACTGCAAAAGAGTCTGTGAAAATTAATAAAGAAGAAACTGATACAGACGATAATGTTGATGATGAAATAGATAAAGCCCGTGAAGAAACTAAAAAGGCGGCAACTTTAAAACCGCAGAATAATAAAAAAGAAAAGCCTCAAGAAGAAAATAAAGAAACGAAAAGTGAAGAAAAAAAAGTTAAGAAAGAAACAAAAAGTGAAGAAAAAAAAGAACCACAGAAAAAGAAAAAAAATATGGATTGTAACTATATCTGTGCTTTATGTGATGATATAGATTGTCCTGAGCGTCGTGAGTAGTAACAGAGTAAATTTTTTTTTCCCTGTTGATACTTGTTCTGTAAGTCTTACTGGTGAGGACTGTTTTCTTAACTGTCCCTATTGTCAAAAACATTTTCTTAAAAAAATGAAAAGTATAAAAAGCTCATCTCTTTTTAAATATAAAAGTGTTTTAATCAGCGGAGGGGTGAATTCAGAGGGAGAAGTTCCTGTATTATCAAATGTTTCCTATTTAAAAGAGCTTAAAAAAGCTGGGCTTAAAATAAATTTGCATACAGGTGTTTTAAAAAATAAACAATATTTAAAAGAAATTAATAAGTATGTTGATTGTATATCTTTTGATTTGATTTTAGATAAGCAAACGATAAATGAAATATATAAAGGTTTTTATTCGCGGCAGGATTTTCTGAGGTCTTTTGATTTAATTCAAAAAAACTCCTCAAAATTTGTTGTGCATATACTGAGTGGAATTTATTACGGCAGAATAAAAGGGGAATATGAGATTATTGATTTTTTATGTAATCAAAAAGTGAAAGAAGTAGTAATACTTGTTCTTAAACCCCAGGCTGCTACATCTTTTTCAAATATTGCTCCGCCTTCCATTGATGATATGAAAAAGTTTATTAAATACTGTACAGATAAAATACCTGTGGTTACTATTGGTTGTATGCGACCAGGAGGTAAGTACAGACAAAAACTTGATTTGGTTGCTTTTGAAAATAATGTAAGGTCTTTTGTAATGCCGCATAAAGTTTTGCAGGAATATACAAAAAACAATTATTATGATATAAGGAATAATTATGAATGCTGCGTCTTTTAAAATAAAATTATCCTATGGGACTGCCGTTACTTTAGGTTTAAAAAAAAAGATAAAAACTGTAGATGTTAAAACTGCCTATGTTTTATATGGTGACAAGTGTGAGGCCGGCTGTGAGTTCTGTTCGCAAAATGAAAATCAAAATAGACTTTCAAGAGTAAGCTGGCCAGAGTTTTTACTTGAAGAATTTATAAAAGCTTTTGATAAAAGCGAAATTAACAATATATGTTTTCAGGTTACAAAAAGTAAAAAAAACCTTGAAGAGGTTTTTAAAATTATAAAAATAATAAAAAATAAAATTAATAAAAAATTTACAATAAGTCTTTCAGCAGATTTTGAATATAACTTGCAGACTGTAAACGAATTTTTGGCAAATGGTGTCCATAGAATAGGTTTTTCAATGGATTGTGTTTCAGAAAGTAAATATTTTGCAATAAAAAAGGGAGATTATAATAAAAAAATAGAATTTTTGAAAAAAATTGCAGCTATTTATAAAGATAAGATTTCAACTCATCTTATAATAGGTATTGGAGAAAGTGCAAATGAGGCAGTTAATTTTGTTTTTGATATGATTGCAAATAATATTAAAATTGCCCTGTTTGCATTTACACCAGTTAGAAAAAATGGTGTGCTGGCTGATAAAAAAGAGCCTTCTATAGTTTATTACAGATTAATTCAGGCTGTTTTGTTTCTTGCAGAAAACAATTTTATTAAAAAAAATGATATTGTTTTTAATAATGATGAAAAAATAAAAAAAATCAAGTTAAATTATGAAAAGGCCTGTAAAATTCTTTCTGATGGTTTTTTTTTAAAAACAACCGGGTGTGAAAATTGTAATCGGCCTTTTTATAACGAAAAGTATTCCGGTATATGGTATAATTATCCTAGAAAACCTGAAAAGTCCGAGGTGAATAAAGAGCTGAATTTAATAAGCTCTTTTTTTGAGTGTTGATAAAAAAATGTATATTTCACGAGGTAGATATTTGATGACTAAATTAAAAAAATTAAGTTATGGTCGACTTTTAATAATTGTTGTAATCATTTTACTACTGTTTCTTTTTTCTTATTTTTATCAAAAAAAATTTTCCTGTGATATTGTTTTTGAATATCAAAGCCCTGGTTCTTTTAAAAACATTTTTGTTGATAATTATGATAATTCAATTTATGTTGAAAAAACATTCCCTTCCTTTTATAAACTGAATTTGAACGATGATAAATTAAATCCCGAGCTTATAAAAGGTGAGGGGGATATGTTTGTAAGGGTATATAATAAAAGTCTGCCGGCGGCCTATTATTTAAGTAAACTAAATATGGATGTTAAAAGAATTGTTCTTCGTTATACAGATACTTTTAATGAATTTTATGGTTATTATGAACATCCCTTGTGGCAGACTGATGATTTTAAAAGAGATGAAAGTTATTTTTATTCGGTAACTTCAAATCGTCCTCTGTACATGAAAGCCAATGATTATCTTCAAAAAGCTGTTGATTACTCAGATGGGAATTATACTAAAGAGGAATGTAAAGAAGAATATGGTTTAATTTATGAGTTTGATTTTTCGCGTTTTGATATTGAATTCACAAAAAAAGATTATATTTTATTTTCGCTGATGAAAGAGGACGGAGAGGTTTTATATTCAACCCCTATCAGTACAGATATTCCGCCAGAAAAAAGAGAAAACAACGTATATCTGGGTGTGAATGATTCAAATGTTTATGTATATGTAAACTATCAAAATAAAATTTATGTTTACAAATCTAATGATAGAGGAAAAACTTTTTCCGATGAACCAGATATTTATAAAGGAGGGGAAGGAAAACTGTTTTTTTCTTCCTATAAAAACAGCTTTTGTGCTGCCTATATTAACGAAAACCAAATCACCCTGTTAAGAAGCGATAATTCGGTTGAGAAGCCCCCTTTTAAAAATACTTATAAAACCAATTATAAAATTAAAGATTTTGCATATGATTTTTATAATAACAAGGGTGTACTATTAAAAAGCGGCGACGGTAGAGATTATCTGACGAATGTATCATTTGAGGATAATATTAAATATGAAAAAACATTTGGTAATATTATGTTTGAAAGCTTTGATTCACCGGAAGTTTTAAATGGAAGACTTATTTTTCAAAAACAGTATGATGATAGTAATTTTAAAGTATGTATTTTTAATAATTTAAGGTGATTTTATGATTTTTGAAGAAAGCTATAGCTTATTAATTTTTATTGCTCTCTCTGTTATTGTTATTTGTATTTTTTATAACACAAAAATAAGATCCATAGTTGATTCTGAAAAAAAATATCGAATGCTTTTTGATAATTCTCCAAATATGATAGTTTTACTTGATCAAAATTTTATGCTGAAAGATTTTAACAGAAAATTTGGCTGGATTTCAGGAATTAATCAAAATAATCAAGTAAAGAAATCTATCTTTGATTTTTGGAAAAATGAGAAAAAGGAAAATATAGCTAATATAAAAAATAAAGTAATAGAGGGAAAAATTTTTATTAAAGAGTTAAATTTTTCTTCCTATACAGGTGATAATAAAATAATTCTAGCCATGTTGAGTCCTCTTGATAAAAAAAATATTATTTTTATAGGGGTAGATATAACAGAAGAAAGAAGAATGGAAAAAGAGCTTTATGAGGAAAAAGAAAGAATGTCAGTTGTTTTAAACGCTGTTGGAGAAGGGATAATTAATACCGACTCAGAAGGTAATATACTTATTGTAAATAAAACAGCTTTAAATATTGTTGAAACTAATGAAGAAAAATTGATTGGAAAAAATATAAATAGTTTTTTGGAAATATATTTAAAAAAAGATAAACTGAATATTATTTCAGAACTTAAACACAATAAAAAAATTATTAACCTCAGAAAACAGGCTTTTGTCGGTAAAAATAAAATTCCTGTTGCAATCACCTGTGCCCCTCTTTTTGATAATTTTCATGAATTTAAAGGAACTGTAATTTCATTCAGGGATATACGGAATGAGAAAAAAATCGAGGAGGAAATGATTAATATTCAGAAACTTGAGTCTATTGAACTTTTTGCGGCTGGAATTGCCCATGACTTTAATAATATTTTAACTTCAGTACTTGGAAATATTTCTGTTGCCTCCCAGATTGTGCCTGATAAAACTAAAGCTTTTATCTGTCTCAAAAGTGCTGAAAAAGGATGTAAAAATGCACGTGAGCTTACCAGGGAGCTTTTGACTTTTGCAAAGGGAGAGGTTGATGAAAGTGCTGTTATTGACGTAGGGAGAATGATTAAAGATTGTATTAATATTTCTATTGATAAAGAAAAAATTAAAATAAAAGTTGATATTGATAAAAATATTTCGGGGGTTGAAGGAATTATAACCAAGCTGAAGCAGGTATTTAATAATGTAATTATAAATGCTATTCAGGCTGATAATGGAGATAAAAAAATTTTTATTAAAGCCGAAAATATTGAGGCAGATAAAATAGACAATCCCTATTTTGATAAAAAAGATTATGTGAAAGTTACTGTAAAAGATAAAGGTCGCGGTATTGAAAAGGAAATCCAAAAAAAAATTTTTGAGCCCTACTTTACTACAAAAAAAAATGGTACAGGTTTGGGACTTGCCACTGTAAATGCGATTGTTAAAAATCATGGTGGTTTTATAAAAGTTGATTCAGAGCCCGGTCTTGGTACAAGTTTCAGTGTTTTTTTGCCGGCGGCGGTTAACAGCAAATATTTTTCTTCTGAGCAGAGGAATAAAGTGCTTGTAATGGATGATGATTATGATATAAGAGAAGTTTTAAGTATGATGCTTAATGAAATGGATTATGAGGTAGAATTTGCTTCTAAAGGTGAAGAGGTTATAGAAAAAATAAAGGATAAAAAAACATACAGTTTTATTATGCTTGATCTTACTATTAAAAATGGAATGGGGGGACTGGAAACTATAAAAACAATCAGGGAGTTGGGATTAAAGTCTTCTGTAATAGTTTCAAGTGGATATTCCAGAAAAAATATAACGCAGAATTTCAGAGATTATGGTTTTGATGATATTCTGACAAAACCTTTTACCGTTGAAGAGCTGGTTAATGTTATTAAAAGACTTAAAAGTTAAAAAAGCGGCGGCAATTCTTGATTTGACCGAAAATACTTTAGTGGTGAGACCTACACATTCTATTTTTTTATAAAAAGGAGGTTTTTATGAGAGTTGGTTTTTATCAGAATAATCCGGAGTTTGGAAATATAAAAAAAAATGTAGATGAAGTATGTCAAAAATTTCTTCAGACAGAAGAGGCTTTAATTGTGCTACCGGAACTTTTCTCAAGTGGATATAATTTCAGCGATAAATCTGAGTTGAAGGAACTTTCTGAGGAAGCTGGAAAGGGATATACATTTGATGCCTTGAGCTGGCTTTCCACTAAAAATAATTTAACTATTGTTTTTGGATTTGCAGAAAAAATCAAAGATAAATTTTTTAATTCACAGGCAATAATTGAAAATGGTAAATTACTGGGCGTTTATAGAAAAATTCATCTTTTTAATACAGAGAACTTATTTTTTACACCCGGTGATGAGGGATTTAAAGTTTTTAATCTCAAAAACGGAGTTAAGGCTGGTTTGATGGTCTGCTATGACTGGATATATCCAGAGTCTGTTAGAACGCTGGCACTTAAAGGTTCACATATTATTTGTCATTCGGCAAATCTTGTTATGCCATACTGCCCTGATGCTGCCCTTACCCGAGCTATTGAAAATAGGGTTTTTTATGTTCTTTCAAATAGAGTAGGAACAGAAGTGAAAAAAGAAAGAACTTTCAGCTTTGTAGGTAAAAGCGAAATTATTTCCCCCAGAGGTGAAATTTTGACAAGAGCCTCCCAGGAAAAAACTGATATTTCTTTTAAAGAAATTAATCCATTTGAGGCTGATAATAAAAATATGAATGATTTTAATAATATTTTTGAGGATAGAAGAAAAGAGTTTTATCTTTAAATCTTATTTTCAGGAGAAAATTGCCGATAAAAAAACTATGAAAAAGAATACTTTATCTGTAATTTTTATTTTTATTTTATTTTTCAAAATTTTTTCTTTTGATCTTGTGGTACTTGAGGATGATTATAAATATTTTAATCTTGAAAATCGACTTGAAGCCCATCATTATGTTAAAGTAGATGAAATTTCCGAAACTGGTTCAGAGCCAGGGGAATTACTTTTCCCTCAGGGAATACAGGTTATAAATAATCAGTTAATTATTGCAGATTCTGGAAATAATAGACTCAGTATATTCAGAGATGGAGATTTTTATAAAATAATAGAAGGATTTAAAAATCCCGAGGACCTGTTTCATATAAAAGGGACAAACAGGGTGATTGTTTCTGATACAGAAGATTACTCTGTAAGAATAAACCTTATAGATGGAACAGAAATATTGAAATACGGTGGGGTTCAGGGTTATAAAGATTTAAATTTTGGATATCCCGGCGGTATTTTCATGGATGATAATTATGATTTATATGTTACAGATCGTGTAAACGATAATATTAAGATAATTGACCGTTTTGGAAGGCTGAATAACCTCTTTGATGAAGCTGGAATTGAAAAGGGAAAACTTAATGAACCTGCTGACATATTTATTAATTCTGAAGGAGAAATTTACGTTACTTTAAACGGGAGTGACAGAATAGACGTTTTCAGTGATTCTTTTAAATTCCTTTTTTCTATCGGTGGCCGGGGAATTAATCCCATGCAGTTCAGGGGACCTTATGGTATAGCAGGTGATTTTTCTGATAATATATATGTTTGTGACCAGTATAATGGTCGGGTTCAAAAATTTGACAAAGATGGGACGCTTATGGCTGTATTTGGACAGAATGAGCTCAAACATCCGAGAAAAATTTTTGTTGCAGAAGATGGAAAGGTTTATGTTTCCGATGTATCTTTAAATAAAATTATTGTTTTTTCCCCTGAATTATTTAAGCTTGGCAGAAAATATCTTATTGAAGAAGATTATGATAAAGCATTGAAACTTTTAAAAAAATCTGTTAAAATTGATAATAATAATTTTAATGCCTATTATTATATAGGGTATATATATTATAAAACTAATCAGCTGAATGAGCTTAAAAAAACCAAAGATGAACTTGAATTAAAAGCACCTCGTACAAGGGCTTTTGAACTTGTAAACATGCTTTGGAGAAGATTAAATAAATGGGGAGAGTCGCGATAATATTATGAGCAATAATTTTAATTACAATCATTCTGAGCCGATTGAGGGAATAACAGTTTTTTCTTTTTCGGGTGATTTAACTGAAGAGGTTACCGAAAGTTTGAAAGAAGATTTTGTTAATATTTTTAAAAAAAATTCTCCATACTTTGTTGTTGACCTCAGGGGAGTTGATTATATAAACTCCAGTGGTCTGGGGTTCCTGGCGAATATGTTGAAAACTGCAAGAAAAAATAATGGCGATATTAAACTTTCAAACGTAAAACCTTTTATTAAAAATATCCTGGATATTTCCAAGCTTACCAAAGTTTTTGACATTTTCGATTCAAATGAAGAGGCAATACAGTCGCTAAATTCTGAAAAAAATAAAAATGTTTACTGATTCCTACTGTGTATTAGGAAAGAATGTACAAAAATCACTTTCTCCTGAGATTTATAAATTTTTATTTTCTCACTACAAAATTAATGCTTCTTATAGTCATTATTCCATAGAAGAAAAAGATTTTAAAAATAGTATGGAAGTTTTAATAAAAATACCTGAAATTAAAGGAATAAATATTACCTATCCATTTAAAAAAAGGGGAATGAATTTTTGCATTCCTTTTAAAAGTGCACAACTGGCCGGCGGGGTTAATTTTTTATATAGAGCAGAAAAAAAATTATGTGGATACAATACTGATGGTGCAGGTTTTATTAAATGCATTAAAAATAGATTGAATAAAATAAAAAAAGTGGGTATTCTTGGAACAGGAGTTACGGGTAAAAGTATTGCATATGCTTTAAAAGAAAAGGGTGTCGATATAGTTTTTTTTTCAAGAAATCCGGAAAATAAGAAAAATATTTTTGAAAAAGAAGGATTTAATATTTTATCATATTCAAGATTGAACTTTAAAAACTTTGATTTAATTGTTAACGTTACACCGGTATATTTTTCTGAATTAAAATTGAATAAAGATATTAATTATGATAAAATTTTCGATATAAATTATAAAGAGGCAGATGATTTAAACTTTAATGCTATTGATTTACTGATTAATCAGGCCTTAATAAATTTTAATATTATGACAGATATTAATGCTGAATTTTTTTTTAAAAAAATAAAAAATAATCTTTTGAGTTTGATAAGAGGTTATTCAACTCAACGGAGTTTTCAGGGGTAGTAGTATATGGTAATGCCAAAAAAAAGATTGAGAATTGGTGATGCTTTACTTGAAGAGGGGCTGATTGACGAGGAACAGCTTCAGAAAGCCTTACAAATTCAGAAAAAAACTGGTAAAAGACTGGGAAAAATTTTTGTAGAAATGGGTCTTGTTTCTGAGCAGGATATGGTAGAAGCACTTGCTAAGCAGATGAAAATACCGTATGTTAATCTGGCCACTTATCTTATAGACCCTCAAATTGCAAGAACTATTCCGGAACATATTGCCAGAAGATATCAGCTTGTTGCCATAAATAAGGTAGGTAATAAACTTACTGTTGCCATGGTTGACCCTCTCAATATTTTAGCTATTGATGATATTCAGCTTATGACCGGGCTTTCTGTAAAACCTGTGGTAGCCACCTCAACTGATATAAATAATGCTCTTGATAATGCTTTTGGGGCAGATAGTCAGGTTAGTAATCTTATAGATGACCTTTCTGAAATCGGTAAAGATAAGGAAGATATTGACAATCTGGATGAGCTTGACGCAGAGCTTGGAGAAAATGATGCTCCAATTATTAAACTAGTTAACCTGCTTGTTTCTCAGGCGGTTGAGGGTGGAATAAGTGACATTCATGTTGAGCCTTATGAAAAAGATTTGCGTATAAGATTCAGAACGGACGGAGTGCTACATAATAGAATGAACCCTCCAAAAAAAGCTCAGGCAGCTATTACTTCCAGAATTAAAATTATGTCTAAGCTGGATATTGCTGAAAAAAGACTTCCGCAGGATGGAAGAATTAAAATAAAAGTTAATGGAAAACCTATTGATCTTCGTGTATCAACGCTTCCGGTAGTTTTTGGTGAAAAAATCGTTATGAGAATTCTGGATCAGTCTAATTTGAATGTTGATCTTACAAAGGCTGGTTTTGAACCAGAATCTCTTAAAAGATTCAACAGGGCTCTTGAACAGCCTAATGGAATTGTTCTGGTTACTGGACCAACTGGTTCTGGAAAATCAACAACTTTATATTCAGGTATTCATAAATTAAATCAGCCCGATGTAAATATAATGACAGCCGAAGATCCTGTTGAATACAATCTCCATGGTATTAATCAGGTTCAGTGTAAACCTGATATTGGTCTTAATTTTGCGGCTGCGCTGCGCTCGTTTTTACGACAGGACCCGGATATTATTATGGTTGGTGAGGTAAGAGATTATGAAACGGCTGAAATTGCTGTTAAAGCTTCTCTTACAGGGCATCTTGTTTTATCTACGCTTCATACAAATGATGCACCCGGAACTGTTGGTCGTCTTGTTGATATGGGGGTTGAACCTTATATGGTTGCGACTTCTGTTGTTTTAATACAGGCGCAGAGGCTTATCAGAACTATATGTAAAAATTGTAAAATGGAATATAAACCTAAACCTGAAATATTAAAAGTGCTGGGAATTACTCCAGAACTTCTTGTTAAACTTGGATTAAAAAATATAGATTTAAATAATCCTGTTTTTTATAAAGGTAAGGGTTGTGAGATGTGTAATAACGAGGGGTATAAAGGAAGAACCGGAATTTATGAGGTTATGACAATAAGCGAGGCTCTTAAAGAGATGATTATTCAGAGAAAATCTGTTATGGAAATAAGAAAAAAAGCCAGGGAAGAAGGTATGTATACTTTAAGAGAATCGGCAGTTAGAAAATTATTGCTTGGAGTAACAACAACTGATCAGGTAACACAGGTTACTATCGCATAAAACAGGGGGAAGAAATAAATGTTTGTATTAAATGATTTACTTAATCTGGTAATTGATAATGAGGCATCAGACTTACATCTCACAGTTGGGGCTCCGCCTATTATACGTGTTGATGGTGAGCTTATTGCGACAGATCTTGATATTTTAACTCCAATGGATACAAGAAGTTTGATATATAATATGCTGAACGCAGATCAGCAGAAGGAATTTGAAGAAAGAAAAGAGCTTGACCTTTCTTATTCTGTTCACGGCTTTGGTCGTTTTAGGGTAAATGTTTATAAACAGCGTGGATGTATAGGGGCCGCTTTCAGGGTTATTCCGTCTAAAATACCTTCACTTGACGAACTTAGTTTACCTGAAAAAGTGGCTGATTTTGCTAAACTTCCCAAGGGCCTTGTGCTTGTTACAGGACCAACTGGATCAGGTAAATCAACAACACTTGCCGCAGTTATAGATGTTATTAATCAGACTAGAAAATCTCATATAATAACTATCGAGGACCCTATTGAGTATCTTCATTATCATAAAACATCTATTGTGAATCAGCGTGAACTTGGTTGTGATACAACGAGTTTTGCAGAATCACTTAAACATGTTTTAAGGCAGGACCCTGATGTTATATTAATTGGTGAGATGAGAGATCTCGAAACTTTTGAGTCCGCACTTACTCTTGCGGAAACCGGTCACCTTGTTTTTGCGACACTTCATACAACTGATGCAGCACAGACTATTAACAGGATTATTGATGTATTTCCATCATATCAACAGCAGCAGATTAGAACACAGCTGTCATTTGTTGTACAGGCTGTTGTTGCTCAGAACCTTCTGCCAGTTGCCAGTGGTAAAGGCCGTATACCGGCCTGTGAAGTGCTGGTTAATAATTCGGCTGTACAGAACTTAATTCGTGAGGCAAAAGTTCATCAGATATATACAGTTATGCAGACAAGTCAGAATACAGGCATGCAGACTTTTGAACAGAGCTTGGCCTCCCTTTACAGTAAAGGATTAATTACTATGGAGGCGGCACTTAAAGCAACAATGTATCCTGATGAGCTCAAGAGAATGTTAAAATCGAGTGTATAAGAATTTTTTAAACAATTGTCGATAAATTAAATAATTAAGTAACGGTTTTTAAATAAATGGTTTTTAAAGGTAGGTTTTTTTATGCCTAAATATGCTTATAAGGTAAAAACCCGTGATGGTAAAACATTATCTGGTGATATTGACAGTGATAGCAAAGAACTAGCAATCGCTAAATTGAAAGAAAAAGGCTATTATATTGTTGGGCCTTTAAAAGAAAAAAACAAGGAAATTGTTCTTTTTAAAAAAAAGGTAAAATCAAGCGAGGTTTCGATTTTTGCCAGACAGTTTGCGACAATGATTGGTTCTGGTGTGCCTCTTGTTAGATGTTTATCAATTATGGAAGAACAGGTTGAAAATCCAACTTTTCGTGAAATAGTTGCTCAGGTTCGTGCAGATGTTGAGGCAGGTGCAACATTTTCAGCTTCATTATCAAAGCATCCGGATGTTTTTGGACCGCTTTTCTGTGACCTTGTACGGGCTGGTGAGGCTGGTGGTATTTTAGATCAGATTCTTGACAGACTAGCAAATTATCTTGAGGATTCTGAGGCTTTAAGAGCAAAAGTTAAAGGAGCACTTACTTATCCAGCTGTTGTATTCTCTGTTGCGATTCTTGTTGTGATTTTTCTTTTGACGTTTGTTTTGCCTAATTTTCAGACTATTTTTGAAGGTATGGGTGAACAGGCTCTTCCTCTGCCTACACAACTATTAATTGGATTATCTGACTTTTTTGCAAGTTATTTTATTTTTATTATGATTGGTATAGGTTTTGGTATTTTTGGAATTAAAAAATTCTTTGATACGAAACAGGGAAGAAGAATACTTGATACATATTCTCTTAAATGTCCGGGGTTTGGAGTTTTACTGAGAAAAGTTGCAGTTTCAAAATTTACAAGAACCCTTGGAACTTTAATTGCAGCTGGTGTACCAATATTACAGGCTCTTGAGGTTACCGCAAATACAGCTGGTAACGTTGTTATTTCAGAGGCTGTTTTAAAAACTAGAGTTTCAATTAAAGAAGGGGAAAGTATTTCTGAGCCATTAAAGGCGAGCAAGATTTTTCCACCTATGGTTATTCAGATGATTGCTGTTGGTGAAGAAACTGGTGAGCTTGATGTTATGTTAAGAAAAGTAGCCGATTTTTATGACCAGGAAGTAGATACCGCGGTTAAGGGGCTTACCTCAATAATTGAGCCAGTTATTATTGTATTCCTCGGTGTTGTAATTGGCGGAATTGTTTTAGCTATATTTATGCCAATGCTTGAAATGATTAATCAGGCAGCATAATTGTAATAATACGGGGGGCAGTGTCTATATTTTTAAATTTGACCTGTCCTTTTTTATTTAGGAGGAAATTTATAATGATTGAACTCATAGAACAGGTTAATGAGTCTTATGATAAACTTAAAAAAGAGATTTCCAAGGTAATTGTGGGACAGGAAAAAATAGTGAAACTTCTTCTTATTTCACTTATGACAAGAGGTCATTGTCTTATAGTTGGGGTGCCCGGGCTTGCAAAAACTTTAATGGTTTCAACTATGGCTGAATGTCTGGGGTTGAATTTTAAACGCATACAGTTTACACCCGACCTTATGCCTTCAGA
>JBNJGP010000033.1:0-28285 GCA_051747805.1 Candidatus Muiribacteriota bacterium | reverse complement strand
TATTACACCAATAGCAATGGAAAAAGAACTAAGATTCGCAATCAGAGAAGGCGGAAGAACTGTTGGTGCTGGTGTTGTTACAGAAATACTTGACTAAGAACTGGAGGAGTTAATTAAATGGCAAGTCAAAAAATGAGAATTTATTTAAAAGCTTTTGATCACAGGATTTTAGACAAATCCACCAATTTAATAGTTGATACTGTTAAAAAAACTGGTTCTGTTTTAAGAGGCCCGGTTCCTCTTCCAACAGAGTTTGAGAAGTTTTGTGTGTTAAGATCCCCTCATGTTGATAAAAAATCACGTGAGCAGTATGAAATTAGGACACATAAAAGGTTGATAGATATATTAAACCCTACACCGGATACTGTTAATTCACTTATGAAAATGGAATTACCTTCCGGTGTAAATATTGAAATTAAGTTATAATTGGAGGTGCGGCGTGTTAGGCATAATTGGAAAAAAAGTGGGAATGACCACAATTTATAAAGAAAACGGAGAAGCCGTTCCCGTTACTGTTATAAATGCAGGTCCAAACTATATAACTCAGATTAAAACCGTTGAAAAAGACGGATATAATTCCGTTCAATTAGGTTTTGAAGAAGTTAAGGAAAAACAGAGAAAAGAAAAAATTAATGGTAAGATTAAACAGGTTAAAAAAGCTATCAATAGACCATATGATGGACATTTTAAGGCTAAAAATGTACCTGTTTTACGACATCTTCACGAATTTAAAGTTGAAAAAGTTGAAGATTTTGAGGCAGGTCAGAAAATTACCTGTGAAAATATTGAAGAAGATAAAAAAGTTGATGTAATTGGTATTTCAAAAGGGAAAGGGTTTGCAGGTGTTATGAAAAGACACGGCTTTTCCGGTGGTCCAGCAACACATGGTGGAATGGATCATAGAGGAACAGGTTCTAGAGGTGGTTCATCTGACTGGTCTAGAATTTTTCCTGGTAAAAAAACGGGTGGCCACATGGGCGATGCAAAAGTAACTCAGCAGAACCTTGAGGTTGTTAAAGTTGATAAAGAAAACAATGTTGTTCTTGTTAAGGGAGCAATTCCCGGTGCGAAAAATGGTGTTGTTTATATTAAACCGGCGAAGAAAGCGTAATTTGGAGGAGCTATATGGCAAAAATGAGTTTAATTGACATGAAGGGAAAGGAAGTTGAAAAACTTGATGTAAATGACAATATTTTCAATGTAAAAGTAAATGAAAATCTTGTTCATGAAAGTATTTTAAATCAACTTGCTAATAAAAGACAGGGAACACATTCAACAAAAACACGTTCTATGGTTAAGGGCTCCGGACAGAAACCGTTCAGACAGAAAGGAACTGGCCGTGCAAGACAGGGAACAAATAAATCTCCGCTTAAACCGGGTGGAGGTATTACTTTTGGTCCACACCCAAGAGACTATAGATATAAAATTAACAGAAAACAGAGAAAAGTTGCTTTAAAATCTGCTTTATCAGATAAACTGATTAATCAGAAGGCAGTAGCAGTTAACTTTGATTTATCTGAAATAAAAACAAAAAATTTTGTTGAATTTTTTAATAATTGTAAAACAACAGGTCTTTACAATTTAATAATGATTTCGAACAAGGATGGTAAAGATAAAATTTATTTATCTGCAAGAAATATTCCTAAAACAAAGGTTCTTAACGTTGATTCAATTAACGTGTATGACTTGGTTAGATATGAAAATGTTTATTTTTCAAGAGAAGCTGTTAATAAAATAGAGGAGGTATATAAAGATGCCAAGTAAAAATATATATGACATTGTAAGAACCCCTCTTATTTCTGAAAAAGGTGTTGGCATGATGGAAGATAATCAGTATTGTTTTAAAGTTGCACCTTATGCTAACAAACACGAAATTAAGAATGCTGTTGAAGAAATTTTTGATGTGAAAGTTACAAATATTAATACAGCAAAATTTCAGGGCAAACTTAAAAGACAGGGTGTTCATGTTGGACGCAGACCTGAATGGAAAAAAGCTTATGTTACTCTTAAAGAGGGTGACAAAATTGAAGTTTTTGAAGGAATTTAACGCAAAGGAGAGAAAAAATGGCTATTAAAAGATTTAAACCTACAACGCCAACAAGAAGATACTTAACAACATTAGATAAATCAGAATTATCTAAAGTTGAGCCGGAAAAATCTCTGCTTGCTCCTATGAGAAAAACAGGCGGCAGAAATAATAATGGTAGAATTACAAGTAGATTTAGAGGTGGCGGACATAAAAGAAGTTATAGAATAATTGACTTCAAAAGAAACAAAGATGGTGTTCCTGCTAAAGTAGCGACACTTGAATATGATCCAAACAGAACTGCAAATATTGCTTTGCTTCATTATAATGATGGCGAAAAAAGATATATTATTGCACCTGATGGACTAAATATTGGTGATGTTATATACAGTGGCGAAGATATTGAAATTAAAAAAGGGAATAATACTAGACTTGAAAATATCCCGGCTGGAACTTTTGTACATAACGTTGAAATGAAACCGGGAAAAGGTGGACAAATCGCAAGAAGTGCTGGAAATGCTGCCCAGGTTATTGGTCAGGAAGGAAAGTACACTCTTATGAAAATGCCTTCCGGCGAAATCAGGAAAATTCTGAACCAGTGTAGAGCGACTATTGGAAGAATTGGTAATTCTGACTGGATGAATATTGTTGTTGGTAAAGCTGGTAGAAAAAGATGGATGGGAAGAAAACCTAAGCAACGTGGTACTTCCATGAATCCAGTTGATCATCCACACGGTGGTGGTGAAGGTAAAACTTCTCAAGGTAATCCTCATCCAGTATCACCATGGGGACAATGTGCTAAAGGTTTAAAAACCAGAAAAAGAAAAAGCAGCGATAAACTTATTTTGAGAAGAATTAACTAGGAGGATTTAAGATGAGTAGATCAACCAAAAAAGGCCCTTTTATAGATGAACATGTATTTAAAAAAGTTAATCAGATGAATAAAGAAGGGAAAAAAAGAGTTATTAAAACTTGGTCAAGAAGAAGTACAATACTGCCTGAAATGGTAGGACACACAATTGCTGTGCATAACGGCAAAAAACATGTGCCAATTTATATTTCTGAAAACATGGTCGGTTATAAGCTTGGTGAGTTTGTTCCAACTCGCACATTCAGAGGGCACGGTTCTCATACTCAGAGAACAATTTCTATTAAGTAATTGGAGGAATAATAATGGAAAATACTGTTAGAGCAATACAAAAACATATTAGAATCTCACCTCTGAAAATGAACCAGGTTATGAAAGAAATTAGAGGAAAAAAGGCAGAACATGCTTTAAATATTCTGAAGTTGAATAATAAAAAAGCTTGTTATTATTTAACTAAATTAATAAATTCTGCAGTAGCTAATGCGGTGAATAATCACTCGATGGATGCTGACAGACTTTACATTTCTGAAATTTATTCAAATGAAGGACCCACACTGAAAAGAATACAGCCACAACCAATGGGAAGAGCATTTCGTATAAATAAAAGAACTTGTCATAACACAGTTATTTTAAAAGAGGTACAAGAGGAAGTAAAAACACCTGTAAAACCAGAAAAAAACGAAAAAAAAGCAACAAAAGCTAAAGCTGAAAAAGAAACAGCACAAAAAAAGAACAAAGTAAAATCAGAAAGCAAAAAATCTGAAAAAGCAGAAGTTGTTAAGGAGGAGAATTAATGGGTCAAAAAGCACATCCAACCGGAATGAGAATTAACATTAACAGGACCTGGCCTTCCAGATGGTTTGCTAAAGGTGAAGATTATGTAGATTTTTTACACGAAGATATTAAAATCAGAGAACATATAAATAAAAAAATCACCAGAGGTGAAATCAGTCATGTAGAGATTGAAAGACCGTCTGTATCAAAGGTGAAAATTGTTATTAATACTGCACGACCGGGTGTGGTTGTTGGAAAAGGTGGTTCAGAAATTAATGCCTTAAAAAATGAACTGACTAAAAAGACAAATAAACAGGTTCTTCTTTACATTAATGAAATTAAAAAACAGAGCGAATATGGACAGCTTATTGCTATAAATGTTGCCAATCAGCTTGAAAGAAGAATTTCGTTCAGAAGAGCTATGAAAAGAGCTATTGGAAAAGTTATGATGGAAGGCATGAAAGGGATTAAAATTGAATGTTCCGGACGACTTGGTGGTTCTGAAATCGCCAGAACTGAATGGTACCGGGAAGGTCGAGTACCTATGCAGACTTTAAGGGCCGATGTTGATTATGGATTTGTTGAAGCGAGCACTACATATGGATTAATTGGTGTTAAAGTGTGGCTGTATAGAGGTGATATACTTGATCAGAGATATGTTAATTATACTTCTGAGGCTTCAGGGGAAAGACAGAGTAAAGCTAAAAAAAGAGCGAAGTCCAAAAGTGCACAAAAATAAGGAGGAAACATAAATGTTAATGCCAAAAAAAGTTAAACATAGAAAAATCCATGTTGGGAAAAGAAAACCTAAACAGGAATCAACTAATGGAAATACCCTGTTTTTTGGTTCGTATGGATTATGTGCTCTTGAAGGCGGCTGGATTACCAGTCAACAAATTGAGGCGTCACGTATTGCAATAACCAGATTTATGAAAAGAAGCGGAAAGCTATGGATAAGAATTTTTCCACAGAAACCTGTAACTTCTAAACCCGCTGAAACCAGAATGGGTAAAGGTAAAGGTGCTGTAGATCACTGGGTTGCAGTAGTTAAAACAGGAAAAATTATGTTTGAACTTGAAGGGGTGCCTTTCGATGTTGCAAAAAGAGCTATGGAACTTGCTTCACATAAACTGCCAGTTAGAACAAAATTTATACATTCGAGTGAAGTTGGGGAGGAAAGATAAATGAAAGCAGCTGAATTAAGAGAATTAACAATAGAAGAGTTGAAAAACAAAGAAAATGATTTTAAGCAGGAACTTTTTAACTTAAGGTTTCAATCTGTTACAGGAAAACTTGAAAATAATTCAAGACTGAAACAGGTTAGAAGAGATATTGCCCGTGTTAAAACTGTAATTAGAGAAACCCAGGAAAAAAACGGAGGTGTTAAATGAAGGAACGTGGTGATAGAAAAGTAAGAACAGGAACTGTTGTTAGTGATAAAATGGATAAAACAGTTGTTGTTTCAGTTGAAAATGTTTATAGACACCCTGTTTATACAAAGGTTGTAAGAAAATCGAAAAAATATAAGGCTCATGATGAAAGTAATGAATGTAAACAAGGTGACAAAGTAAAAATGATGGAAACAAGACCAATATCAAAAGATAAAAGATGGAGAGTGACGGAAATCATTGCAAAAGCAGTGAAATAGGTTACGGGAGGAAATGTTATGATACAAAAAGAATCAAGACTTGTAGTTGCTGATAACACCGGAGCAAGAGAACTTCTCGTAATCCAGGTTGTTGGCGGTACAAATAGAAAATATGGTACAATTGGTGATGTTGTAACTGCTTCAGTTAAAAGCGCTATACCTCGGGGTAATGTTAAAAAGAAAGAGGTTGTAAAGGCTGTTGTTGTTAGAACAAAAAAAGAGTTCAGAAGAAAAGATGGCTCATATATAAGATTTGATGACAATGCTGCTGTTATTATTGATCCTGACGGAAATCCAAAAGGAACTCGTATTTTTGGACCAGTTGCAAGAGAACTTAGGGAAAAAGCGTATACTAAAATAATATCTCTTGCTCCTGAAGTGATTTAAGGAGGAACTAATGAAAACTAAAGTAAGACATATAAAAAAAGGTGATAAAGTACTTGTAACTGCCGGAAAAGAAAAGGGAAAAACCGGTGAAGTGCTTAAAGTTTACCCTGAAACTGGAAGAGCTATTGTGTCTAAAATTAATTTTATTAAAAGACATCAAAAGCCAACTAATCAGATGAAAAAGGGTGGAATAATTGAAAAAGAAGGAAATGTTCATATTTCCAATTTACAGCTTATGTGTCCTCAAACAGATAAACCGACAAGAATAGGGCATAAAAAAATTGATGGAAAAACTGTTAGATTCAGTAAAAAATCCGGCGAAATCGTGGATAAGGTTTAAGAAGGAGGAAAAAAATGGCTGAAGCTAAAAAAGAAGCTAAAACCAGACCTGAACCAAGATTAAGGGAAAGGTATAAAAGCGAAGTAAGCAATAAATTAGAAAAAGAATTTAATTTTAAAAATGTAAATCAAATTCCTCAAGTAAAAAAAGTTACAATAAATATGGGAATAGGTGATGGAAAACTAAATCCAAAAGCTATTGAGTCTGCTATTGATACATTAAGTAAAATTAGTGGTCAGAAACCTGTAGTTACCAAGGCTAAAAAATCTATTTCAAACTTTAAAATCAGAGATGGATTTCCTGTAGGTTGTTCTGTAACACTTAGAGGTAATAAAATGTGGTACTTCCTTGACAGACTTTTAAATGTTGTAATCCCAAGAATTAAAGATTTCAGGGGATTAAATCCTAAGTCAACTGATGGAAGAGGAAATTATAATATGGGAATTAAAGAACAGGTTGTGTTTCCCGAAATTAAATACGAAAGTGTTGATCAAGTTAGAGGAATGGATATAGCAATTACAACATCAGCAAACAAAGACGATGAATGTGTTGCATTATTAAAAAATCTTGGAATGCCTTTCAGAAAGAATTAAACAGGAGGATTAATGGCAAAGAAATGTTTATTGGAAAAATCACAGAAGACAAATAAGTTCAGGGTAAGAGAATATAATAGGTGTCCATTATGCGGACGACCAAGAGCATTTATTAGAAAATTCGGAATGTGCCGGATTTGTTTCAGAAATTTAGCTCGTGCAGGTATGATTCCTGGCGTAAGAAAATCAAGCTGGTAGGAGGAAAATATAAAATGACAATGACAGATCCTGTTGCAGATATGCTAACTAGAGTTAGAAATGCAAACAAAAATATGAGTAAATCTGTTGAAATACCGCATTCCAAAATAAAACTGGAAATCGCAAAAATTCTTAAAGATAACGGATTTATTAGAGATTTTAAAGAGTATAAAGTTAATAAAAAGAACTTTATTAAAGTTGACATGAAATATGCTAAAAATAAGGAAAGAATTATTAATGGGCTTAAAAGAATAAGTAAGCCCGGATTAAGAATTTATGTAGGTAAAGAAGAAATACCCCGTGTGCTTGGCGGATTAGGGCTGGCAATTCTATCTACACCAAAGGGAGTTATCTCAGATAAAGCTTCCAGAAAACTTGGTGTGGGCGGTGAAGTTGTCTGCTACGTATGGTAAAGGAGGAATTTATGTCAAGAATTGGTAAAAACCCTATACAATTACCAGAAAAAGTTGAAGTGAAACTTGATGGTAATCATATAACAGTTAAAGGACCTAAAGGAACACTTCAGAAAACTTTTAACAGTGAAATAATTATTGAAAAAGATGAAAAATCTGTTACAGTTAAACCGCCTACACAATCAAAATTTCATCGTTCACTGCATGGAACAGTGGCGGCAGAAATTAAAAATATGATTAAAGGTGTTAATGAAGGATTTGAAAAAACTTTGAAAATAAGCGGTGTTGGATACAGAGCTTTACTTAATGGAAAAGTTATTAATCTGAATGTAGGTTACTCACATCCTATTGATATGCAAATTCCTGAAGGATTAGAAGCCTCTGTTGAAGATAAGGGTTTAACTATTAAATTAAAAGGTTCAAATAAGCAGAAGGTCGGACAGTTTGCTGCTGAAATTAGGGCCTTAAGAGAGCCTGAACCGTATAAAGGAAAAGGCATAAAATATGCTGATGAACATATTACCAGAAAAGCTGGTAAACGTGCTGTTTAAGTATAACTGGTAAGGAGATTTGACATGAAAAAGAACGTAAAAGAAAAAAGAAGATTAAAAAGAAAGATTTCTATTAGAAAAAAGTTAATGGGAACACCGGCAAAGCCTAGAATGAGTGTTTTCAGAAGTTTGAAAAACATATATGTTCAACTGATTGACGATGTTAATCAGAAAACGGTTATATCAGCTTCATCCAATGATAAAGATGTTCGAAAAGAACTTGAATATGGCGGAAATGTTGATTCTGCAAAAAAAATTGGTGAAATTGTGGCCCGTAAAGCAGGAGAAAAAAATATTAAAGAAGTTGTTTTTGATAGAAATGGTTTCAGATATCAGGGAAGAGTTAAAGAATTGGCCGATTCTGCAAGAGCAAACGGTCTTAAATTTTAAGAATCGGGAGGATAAATGAGCGAAAGAGAACTTAGAAAAGCGGAAGAGAGAGTTGATAAACAAATACAGGGACAAAAAGAACCAGAGATTGAACTTGAAGAGAGAGTTGTTTATATTAATCGTGTTGCCAAAGTTGTAAAAGGTGGAAGAAGATTTAGATTTTCTGCTTTAGTTGTTGTTGGTGACAAACAGGGTAATGTAGGTTTTGGAATTGGAAAAGCTCAGGAAGTTCCAAATGCTATTAAAAAAGCAATAGAAAAAGCTAAAAAAACAATGGTAAGCGTATCTCTTAAAGGTGGTACAATACCACATGAAATTTTAGGAAGAGCCGATGGGGGAAGAGTTTTTTTAAGACCGGCTTCTGAAGGTACTGGTGTGATTGCAGGCGGACCTGTGCGTGCCGTACTTGAAGTAGTAGGGGTTAAAGATATTCTTACTAAGTCACTTGGTTCTAATAATAAAATCAATATGGTTAAAGCTACCATTAACGGACTTCTGGCTTTAAGAAACGCTGATGAAATAGCTAAAACCAGAGGTGTTGAGTTAAAGAAACTTTTTGCATAGCCTTGAGGAGGAAAAATGGCACTTGAAATAAAATTAGTAAAAAGCGTTATTGGAAGGAAACCAAAACAGAGGGCAACAATTAAAGCTTTAGGTCTTAATAAACTACACAGTACTGTAAAAAAGGAAAAAAATAAACAGATTGACGGGATGATTTCAAAAGTAAAGCATCTTGTTGATGTAAAAGAAGTTTAAAAACATATTTCTGGAGGATACAAATGATAAAGTTAGGAAATATAAAAAGTAATCCGGGTGCCAGAAAACCCAGGAAAAGAGTTGCAAGAGGGGCTGGCTCTGGTAAAGGTAAAACAGCTGGAAGAGGAGAAAATGGCCAGAAATCCAGAAGCGGATACTCGAATAGATTTGGATTTGAGGGTGGTCAGATGCCTTTAATTAGAAGAACCCCGAAAAGAGGTTTTTCAAACTATGGATTTAGGAAAGATTTTGCAGTGGTTAATTTAAAATCGCTTAATATTTTTGAAGATGGGACAGATGTCACACCTGAACTACTTCTTGAAAAAAGATTAATACGCAAAATGGGAAAAGATGGAGTGAAAGTTTTAGGAGAGGGAACCCTTGAAAAAAAACTTACAGTGAAAGCCCATAAATTTTCTCAGACAGCTATTAAAAAAATTCAGGAAGCTTCCGGTAAGACAGAGGTGTTAAATGATTAAGAATATAAAAAATATTTTCAGCATACCAGAGCTTAAAAACAGAATACTGTTTGCTCTTGGTGCAATTGCAGTTTTCCGACTGGGAACACATATTCCGGTTCCAGGAGTTGACCCTACTAAACTTGCAAATTTATTTGGAGATGCGGGTGGAGGAATTTTAGGATTTCTTGACATGTTTTCTGGAGGAGCTCTTTTAAGATTTTCAATATTTGCACTTGGAATAGCGCCTTATATTAACGCATCTATTATAATGCAACTTTTAACATATGTTATTCCTGCTCTTGAGAAACTTTCAAAAGAAGGTGGTGAAGAGGGCAGAATGAAAATATCACAGTACACGAGATATGGTACAGTTTTCATTTCTGTTTTACAGGGTCTGGGAATGACATTTATGCTGAGAAATTATGATGTTTTAACCCCGCAGATGAGTGAAAACTTTTTGTTCTTCACTCTGAATACTGTATTAACATTAACGGCAGGTGCTACCTTCGTTATGTGGCTGGGTGAAAAAATGACAGAAAAAGGCATTGGTAACGGTATTTCTATGCTGATTTTTGCTGGTATTGTTGCAAGACTTCCAGGAGCAATTGCATCAACTTTCCAGAATTACTCAGACAGTCCTCTTTTAATACCCTGGATTGCAATACTTGCTGGACTTGCGATTGCAATTGTAGCGTTTGTTGTAATTATTCAGGAGGCTACAAGAAAAATACCTGTTCAATATGCAAAAAGAGTAGTTGGAAGAAGAGTTTATGGCGGACACTCGACTTATATTCCGTTAAGGGTTAATCAATCGGGAGTGTTGCCAATTATATTTGCTTCTTCTATACTTATATTTCCAGGAATGGTGTTGCAGATGATTACAACAAATCTTGATTTAACCGGCAGAGTTTATGATGTACTAGTTACTTTGAGTAACTGGTTTTCGCCAGACCATCCAATTCATATGACGCTTTATGCTCTTTTAATTATCGGATTCACTTATTTTTATACTGCAATTATTATGAATCCAAAAGAACTGGCTGATAATATGAAAAAATATGGTGGGTTTATTCCTGGTATTAGAGCTGGTAGATGGACTGCCGAATTTATTGACCGTGTTATGGTTAGAATTACGCTTGCTGGTTCAATTTTTCTTGCCAGTATTGCCCTTGTTCCAACAATACTAATTGTTGCTTTTAATGTGCCTTTTTATTTTGGAGGAACCGCATTATTGATTGTTGTTGGTGTTGCTTCTGATACAATGAAACAAATGGAAGCACATATGTTGACAAGACACTATGAAGGTTTTCTGAAAAAGAAATAAAATGGAGAAAGTTATGAATATTTTATTGCTTGGAGGGCCCGGAGCAGGAAAGGGAACACAATCAAAAAAACTTGAAAAAACTTTTGGATTAAAGCATTTTTCTCCGGGGGATATACTCCGGCAGGAAGTAAAAGAAAATACAGAGTTAGGCGCCAGGGCCAGGGAATTTATGGAAGCCGGAAAACTAGTCCCTGATGAGCTTATAATTAACCTTATGTTAAAAAGGATTAAAGAACAGAAAAAAGGAATTATACTGGATGGTTTTCCGAGAAATCTGGCCCAGGCAAAAGCTCTTACAGAAATGCTTGAAAAAGAAAAAATGAAACTTGACTGGGTAATAAAAATCAGGGTAAGCCCAGATGAGATTATTAAAAGACTTTCAAGCAGACGTGTATGTCCTGAATGTGGCGCTACATACAATATTAACTTTAATCCGCCTCAGGTTGAAGGTATATGTGATAGAGACAAGAATAAACTTGTTCAGAGAAAAGATGATAAAAAGGAAACAATAAAAAAACGGCTGGAAATATTTGAAGAAGAAACCCGACCTCTTCTAGAGTATTATCAGAATAAAGGTAATGTTATAATAATTAATGGTGAGGCTGATGTCGAACATATTTTCAGGGAAATTTCTGAAAAAATAGGCAGAAAGAACAAATGACAGTTAAAATTAAATCCAAACATGAAATAAAGAAAATGAGAAAAGCCTCTGCGATTGTAGCAGATGTACTTTCCATGTTAAAAGAAACCATTAAACCCGGGATAAATACATATGAACTTGATAAGAAGGCTTTAAACTTAATTAAAAATGCGGGTGGAACTCCAGCTTTTTTAGGCTATAAACCTCATGTTGACATGAAACCTTTTCCGGGAACACTTTGTATATCCATAAATGAAGAGGTTGTTCATGGAATACCCTCAAAAAGTCGTATTTTAAGGGTAGGTGATATTGTCAGTGTAGATGTAGGAGTTTTAAAGGGAAATTTTTATGGAGATGCTGCCTATACTTATGCTGTTGGTGAAATAACTGAGGATAAAGAAAAACTCTTATTAAAGGCGCGAGAGTCTTTATATTGTGGAATTAAAGAATTTAAAGATAAAAATAAATTAGGTGACATTGGTGCTGCAATTCAGAATCACGCTGAAAAAAACGGCTACTCAGTAGTCAAAACATTTGTGGGACATGGAATAGGCAAAAAGTTGCACGAGGCTCCACAAGTACCTAATTATGGAAGGCCAGGAGAAGGGTTACAGCTTAAAACTGGTATGGCACTGGCTATAGAACCTATGGTAAATATTGGAACAGGTGAGGTAGAAGTGTTAGATGATGGGTGGACTGTTGTAACCGCTGATAGAAATCCTTCTGCTCATTTTGAGCATACATGTGTTTTAACAGAAAATGGGGTTGAAGTACTTACAGAGTTTTAATTTTTAGGAGGAATAAATGGCAAGAAGCGATTTAATTGAAGTGCAGGGGACAGTGCTTGAGAACCTGCCCAATGCTATGTTTAAGGTTGAACTTGAAAATGGACATAATGTACTTGCTCATATTTCTGGTAAAATGAGAATGCATTATATAAAAATAGTACCAGGAGATAAAGTTAAAGTTGAGCTTACACCATATGATTTAACAAGGGGTAGAATCACCTATAGATTTAAATAAAAATACGGTGCCTTTCCGCGGCAGCCTTTATTTTATATAGAGGTGACAGGTCACCGGTTAATTAATACGATAATTTGCACTGAAAACCTTAATATGCTAAACTTTTATCCACTTAAACGTTAAGGTTATAAAGTGAAAGGGGACTATTATGAAAGTAAGATCGTCTGTAAAAAAAATATGTCAGAAATGTAAAATAATTAAACGAAATGGTCGTGTGATGGTAATTTGCGACATTAAAAAACACAAACAGAAACAGGGTTAATTTTAACAGGAGGAATTAATGGCACGTATTGCAGGAGTGGATTTACCAGTAACAAAAAGAATTGAAATCGCACTTACCTATATTTTCGGAATTGGATTAACCACTTCCAGAAAAATTTTAGATGTAACAGGTGTTGATGGAAATATAAAAGTAAAAGACCTTAATGACGAACAGGTTAAAAAACTTCAGAATCACATAAACAATAATGTAAATGTTGAAGGTGACTTAAGAAGAAAAGTAACAATGGATATTAAAAATTTAATAGAAATTAATAGTTATCGCGGCATGCGGCATCGTAGAGGGCTTCCCTGTAGAGGGCAGAGAACAAAAACTAACTCTAGAACTAAGAAAGGCCCTAAAAAAACTATCGGTGTTGCAAGAAAGAAATAAGTGAGGAGTAAACTATGGCTAAAAGAAAACCAAAAGGGAAAAAACGTGAAAAAAAAGTTGTTGACAGTGGAATAGTTCATGTACAGGCTACATTTAATAATACAATTGTTATGGTTACTGATATGAAAGGTAATGCTTTATGCTGGGCAGCGGCTGGCGGACTCGGTTTCAGAGGTGCCAGAAAGTCAACTCCTTATGCGGCGCAGATTGCATCGCAGACTGCTGTTGATAAGGCGAAATCACAATATAATCTGAAACAGGCCGAAGTTTACGTAAAGGGTCCTGGCTCAGGCAGAGAATCGGCAATTAGAGCGGTAGAAGGTGCTGGAGTACAGATTCGTAAAATTAAAGACGTTACTCCGATACCACATAATGGATGCCGTCCACCTAAAAGAAGAAGAGTTTAAGGAGGAATACTAAAATGGGTAGATATAGAGGACCATCCTGCAGGTTATGCAGGACTCAGGGTGAAAAGTTATTTTTAAAAGGTGAAAGATGTTATTCTGATAAATGTGCGCTGGTTAGAAAAAATTTCAGACCTGGAATTCATGGAAAGAGAAGAAGAAAGGTTTCTGAGTACGGCTTACAACTTCAGGAAAAACAGAAAGTACGTAATATGTACGGTATAATGGAAAAACAATTCTATCTTTACTATGATAGAGCTTCTAAAACCAAAGGTGTTACAGGTGAATTATTACTTGAATCACTTGAAAGAAGACTAGATAACGTAACATATAGAATGGGATTGTTTGAATCCCGTAAAGAAGCTAGACAATGGATAAGACATGGTCATTTGAAAGTAGACGGCAGAAAAGTAAATATTCCTTCTTTTCTTGTTAAACCTGGTCAGACCATAGAACTTAAAGAAAAATCCAAACAGCTTCCAAGAATAAAAGAAATGCATGATTCAAAAGAATCTTCAACAAGAGCTGACTGGATTGAGTTTAATCCTGAACAGAGAAAAGGTGTTTTCAGAGAAGTTCCAGCAAGAGATCAGCTGGATGCTTCCGTTAACGAACAGTTAATTGTTGAATTTTATTCTAAATAATTTTTTGGAGGGTAAATGGATTACTTCGGTAATATTACACTATTAAAAGATAAAAACAGGAAAACTACCGAATATGGACGTGTTATTATAGAGCCTTTTGCTTCGGGTACGGGCAGAGTTTATGGCAATGCTCTAAGAAGAATGCTTTTGTTAACAGTACCGGGTTCTTCTATTTTAAAAGTTAAGTTTGATAATGCTTTACATGAATTTTCCTATATAGAAGAAGTTGTAGAAGATGTTCAGGAAATAATAATGAACCTTAAGAAAGTTGTTTTTACCCAGCAGGAAGAATCAATTACAGTTAGGGTTGAAAAGGACTCTCCGGGTGTATTGAAGGCCGGAGATATTCCAGAAACAAACACTTTGAAAATTATAAATCCTGATGAACATATCGCTAAAATTAATCCTGGTGGAACCCTGGCGTTTGAACTGGAAGTTGTTAAAGGAAGGGATTATGTTACAGTAGAAAAAAACCAGGAATTTAAGGAAAATATTGGAGAGATAATTCTTGATACAGATTTTTCGCCAATAAAAAAAGTAGGGTATAATACTGAACCTTATGAGACAAAAGATGGAAAAAATGTAGAAAGATTAATAATGGATATTGAAGCAGATGGCAGCATCGAAATTAAAGAGGCAATGCGTTCTGCAATAAATACTTTAAAAGATTATGCCAAGATTTTTAAGAATTTTACTGAATATGTTGAGGAAGTTAAAACCGAAACTAATGAAGTAGCTGGAATTGATAAAACTGCACTTCCAATTTCTGAATTAAATTTATCTGTTAGAAGCAGAAACTGCCTGAAATATGTTAAGGCAAAAAATGTTGGGGACCTTACAAAATACTCAGCACAGGAACTTATGGGGATTAAAAATTTTGGTAAAAAATCTCTTGTCGAAATTAGACAGAAACTTGGCGAGCTTGGACTTGCCTTAAAAGGCGAGGGCATTGTTGATGAAAATTATGACGCAATGTCTGAGGATAATAAATAAAATCTTCGGTTTTTTTTGAGGAGGCACCGATGAGACATAATAAAGGATATAAAGAATTAGGCAGAAATAAATCACATACTGATGCTTTGCTTAGAAATCTTTCTACCTCACTTTTTGAACATGGTCAGGTTAAAACAACTCTGGCAAAGGCAAAAGAGCTTAAAAGTGTGGCGGAAAAAATGATAACAGCAGCAAAGGAAGATGATTTTAACAGCCGCCGGAAACTGGCAAAAAAGATTTATAAAAAAGAAGTTTTAAAAAAACTTTTTGAAGAAATAGCGCCTAAATACAAAGAAAGACCAGGCGGTTATACAAGAATTTATAAACTTGGACAAAGACGTGGTGATAACACCCAGATGTCTCTTATTGAACTTGTATAATACTTGTAAATGATAGAGTTTAAAAAAGTTAATTTTAAATATCCCGGTTGTTCCAGAAAGGACGACCGGGTTCTTTATAATATGGATCTTCGTTTTCAAAAACAGAAATTCTACACTGTAGTAGGTCCAAATGGTTCTGGAAAATCCACCCTCGCAAAACTTGTAAACGGTCTTATTGAGCCAGAATCCGGAGAAATTTATGTTGATGGAACCCCGGTTATTTCAGATAATTTTATAGATATTCGACAAAAAGTCGGCTATATATTTCAAAATCCCGAAAATCAGATTGTATCCATGCTTGTCGAAACCGAGGCTGCATTTGCACTGGAGAATCTCGGAGTTCCACATGATGTTATGCAGCAGAAAGTTAAAAATATATTAAATTTTGTGGAACTTGGTAATTATGCAAAAAAACCACCTCATATGCTTTCAGGTGGACAGAAACAAAGACTGGCTATAGCCTCAGTTATTATTATGGAACCTGATTACTTAATTCTGGATGAACCTGCTAGTATGTTAGACTATAATGGAAGGCTTGAAGTTAAAGACCTTATTTTAAAATTAAATAAACATAAAAAAACCATAATTTTGATATCTCACGACCCGGCTGATATAATTTTAAGTGATGAGGTAGTAGTTTTAAATGATGGAAAATTAGAGGCACAGGTTACACCGCAACATTTTTTTAATAATCAAAATTTAATTAAAAAAGCTGGATTTTTTGAAGTACCTGATTTTATAAATTACGGGCTAGAATTTAACATGAAAAAATTTACTAAAAATGACGTATTAGAAAAGATTAGGAGCAATAAAAAAATAAGTATTTAAAAAAGCCTTTATTATCGGGGTTAAAATGAAATTTTTGGCAATTTATGCTATAATAATGTGGTTTTTATACCACTTTTCAGTTTTTATAACTTTTTTTAATGAACTATCATTAGATATAATTAATTCTGATAAGTATTTTGAATTTTTATCCTATATTTTTCCATTTCCCTGGTTTACTGTACCTGCCACTTTTTACTGGGGACTTTTTGGATTTATTTTTTTTATGGCTGGGTTACAAACATTGAAGCGAAGGACTTCAGGTTTTTACTGGTTTATATCGCTTGGGTATATGAATATTGCTCTCGGTTGTCTTAGTTTTTTAATATTTGGTTTTTTTATAAATTCAATAAGTGTTTTTTACAATATAATATTTGGACTTATCATTTTATATTACTTCAGTCGAAATAAAACATTAAAAAAGTTTAATATTTCAAATAAAAGAAAAAGAGCCCTTTTTAAAGAATATCGTTTATTTTTAATACTCTGGTTAATTATAATTGGTTTTTATTCTTCTATTTTAATGTATCAGACCATATTTAGAAAACCGTTTACCGGTGATTATAATCATATAATAAAAGATGAACCTTCAATGTCAACCTCCCATAAAAAAGAAGAGCTTTTTAATACAGAAATAAAACTCCCACTTCAATATTATATAGCAGATATTGGATTAAATACTGAAGGAATTGATTATGTTTCTTTTTTAAGCAGTCATATTCAGGATATAATGGTTATTCACAAGAAATCCTATCTGGAAAGACTTTTTAATAATGTTGGCCAGAAATTCGGAATAAAAAGTATAAACAGGTTTAATCACCTGCTTTTTAATAATAAAGCAGGATTATTTTTCCAGTATATCAAACTTAACAGATTTTCTTATGCAGAAGAAATTAATTTAATTTCCGGGAAACACAATAAAAACATTTGGCTTTTTGAAGGAACTCAGAAAGGGAAGCCCTTTTATGAATATCATATATTCACTGATGTACCAGAAAAATCAATTTCAGTTAATTTTGTTTCACAAAAGGATTTAGACCTGCGGGAAAAATATACTCAGCTATGTCTGAATTTTTCTCCCTTAATTTATGATCTGCCTGTTAACTATACTTCTATAGCCTTGAGCTTAATTGAAAAGAAAAATTATGAAGAGGCAAAATTTTATTTAATAAATGCCATCAATAACTATCCTGATAAAGCCTCTCTTTATTTTTATCTCGGTAAGTGTTTTTATAATGAAAATAGAGTAGATAATTTTTTGTCTGAAAAATACTTTAATAAAGCGTTAGAAATTAAGCCTGAGCATCAGAAAGCAAAAAAAATGCTGGAGAAAATTAACAATGATTGATTTTTATACAGCTGGTGAATCACATGGTCCCGAACTTACAACAATAATAACAGGATTCCCTGCTCAAGTTTATATTTCCCGAGAATACATTGATTTTGAACTCAGTCGGCGTCAGAAAGGCTATGGACGTGGTAAAAGAATGCAGATTGAAAAAGATAGAATAAAAATTACTGCGGGACTGGATAGATATAATAAAACAACTGGAGCCCCTGTTAGTTTCAGTATTCAAAATAAAGATTATAAAAACTGGAAAAATAAAAATGAAAAAATAATTACAGCCCCAAGACCGGGGCATGCTGATTTATACGGAGCACTCAGGCATAATCATGATAATTTAAGAAATGTTATTGAAAGAGCTTCGGCCCGGGAAAGTGCATGCAGGGTAGCTGCAGGCGGTTTTTTTAAACAGCTTCTTTTAAGGGAAAACATTAAAATATTTTCATTTGTAATAGGAATAAAAGATAGAGAATTTTATAAAAATAAATTTGATATTAATCCGGAAGAAATGGATTTTGTTTCTAAATCAGATTGCCTGGCCCTTGATTTAAAGACTGAAGAAATTATTAAAAAAGAAGTAGATGAGGCTGAAAAGAAAAAAGATTCTTTGGGCGGAAGAGTTCGTGTGATTGTAAAGGGGCTAAAAGCTGGCACTGGTTCATACAGTGATTTCAGGGAAAGGCTTGATTCGCAGCTGGCCGGAGCGTTGATAAGCATACCGTCTGTAAAGGGAATAAACTTCGGAAACTTGGAATATTCATATGGGTATGGTAGTAGTTATCATGATGAAATAATAAATATTGACAATAATAAAATAAAACACTCTTCTAATAATTCGGGGGGGATAAACGGAGGAATTTCAACAGGGGAAAACATTTATTTTGATTTGTTTATAAAACCAGTTCCGACGTTGAGAAAGCCCTTGGATACTGTGGATATAAAAACAAAAAAAAGGTGTGAAGCATTAAAAGAAAGGTCAGATATCTGGGTTTGTCCAGCAATAGGAGTAATAGCCGAGGCAATGACTTCTTATGTGTTATTACGTCAGTAATTCTCAATGAAGTTTTTATAATATAATGTTATAATCAAATTATGCTGATTCCTTCAAATTTTAAGCGGATTTTTTTAACTGGTTTTATGGGTGCAGGGAAAACCACAATCGGTAATCACCTTGCCTCAATTTTAGATTTTGATTTTATAGATATTGATAAAGAAATCGAAAAAAAAACAAAAAAATCCATAACTCAGATTTTTGAAGAAATGGGTGAGCAGTATTTTCGTGAAATTGAATCAAAAACTCTTCGAAATATCAGGGAAGAAAAAGTTGTTATTGCAACAGGCGGTGGTATTGTAAAGAAAAAATCCAACCGGAATTATATATTAAAAAATGGGTGGACAGTTTATTTGAACCCGGATTTTAAAACAATATATAAACGCTTGGATTCCACTTTTACTAGACCACTGTTGAAAAATACTCATAAATGCGATGATATTTTCAAATTATGGCAGCAGAGACATAAATTATATTCTATTAATCATTTTGAAATTAATAATAATTTAAGTACTTCAGAAAGTGCAGAACTAATTTCAGAATTTTTCAGATATTCCTTTATGTACTCATGTGATAATATTAAAAAAACCCATGTTTTGTACAAAAAAAATTCTATGAGCAGCCTTTTTAAAATAAGAAAAACTATAAAGAGCCAGAATACTGCTTTAATAATTGATAATAAAGTAAAAGCCCTTTATTTTAAATTTTTCTCAAAATTAAATATAAATACCCTTGAGTTGCAGGCAGGTGAAAAAACTAAATCTTTAAAAACTGTTGAAAAAATTTATTTATTTTTAAAAGAAAATAAAATAAAAAGAACAGATACTGTTTTTGTGGCGGGCGGGGGCACAGTTACTGATACAGCATGCTATGCTCTTTCTACTTGGCAGAGGGGGGTAAAAATTTTTTTGATTCCTACCACATTGCTGGCAATGGTAGATGCTTCAGTTGGAGGTAAAAACGGATTAAATTATAAAAACACAAAAAATATGTTAGGAAACTTTTATCAACCTGAAATTATTTTAATTGATCCAGTTTTTATAAAAACTCTTGCAAAAAAAGATTATTTTTCTGGATTAGGCGAATGTTTGAAATATGATTTACTCAGTAGGAAAAAAAATCTGATAAAATATAGAAATCCCGATTTATTAAAATACTTGATTTTTAAAGCTGAAATTACAGAAAAAGATGAAAAAGATAACAGGGGAATTCGCTGTATTTTAAACTTAGGTCATACAATAGGTCATGGAATCGAAGTATTAACTGAATTTAAAATTCCCCATGGAATTTCTGTTGTGCTGGGATTATTTTTTGCCTACAGCTTTTCTTTTCAAAAAAATTTAATTTCACATAAAGAATTTTTAAAATTCAAATTTAATTTTGATTTATGGGATTTATGTGATGAAATATTAAAAATTAAACAGATTAAGTTTAAAAAACTTTTAGAAGTTGTAAAAAAAGATAAAAAAAATTTATCCAAAAACCTAAGCTTTATTTTACCGGTTAAAGTTGGAAGAAAAATTAATTTTAGCACAGTTGAAATTTCTTTAGAGGAGTTTAAAAAATTATGGTTAAAAAGTCTGACGTACTTATAATTAATGGTCCAAATTTGAATATGCTGGGAAAGCGTGATAAAAAACAGTACGGTGTTTTTACACTCCGGCAGCTTAATTCCAGAATAAAAAAATATGCAGAAAAAAAAAATATAACCCCTTTTTTTTATCAGTCAAATATAGAGGGAGAAATTGTCACAAAAATTCAAAGCTCCCAAAATTTCAACGGCATTATAATTAATGCGGGAGGCTATACTCATACAAGTGTTTCTATAAGAGATTCTATAGAGTTATGTTCACTTCCAGTTGTTGAAGTGCATTTATCAAATGTTTCAGATAGAGAAAAATTCAGACATACTTCCCTTTTAACTCCTGTTTGTGAAGGAGTTATAGCAGGATTTGGCCTAAACTCTTATTTACTGGCCATAGAATTTTTTGACGTAATTTTTTCAAAAAAGGGGTATTAATATAAGACTTATTATTAGCTTAAATTATATTTAGTTTAAATTTATAAAGATAATTTTATAAAAGTTTGTTATAATTAAATTAAGAATAAGTTGTTTTTACTCCTGAAAAACCGGAGGATACTATGAGATTTTTTAATAAAAAAGGTAACGCTCTGTTGATTGCAATTATCACACTTGTGGTTTTAGGTATGTTGGGAATTGCTCATATAGCAAGCAGTCAAATGTCTAGAAGAAGAACCCAGGTTATGTTTAAGGGAATTGATGCAAATTTTTTGCTTGAGGGCATAATAGCTCAGTCTGAAAACTATATAAGGGGACAGGCTAACAGCTACAGCGAAAAACCAAACTGGTTTAATGTTTTCAGGAAAACTTCGGTTGGTTCTGATTCTGGCTGGATTGAAATAGATTTATCGGGTAAACCAATATATCAACTTGCAGAGCAGGTCGACGCTGAAATTAAGGCAAGAGCACGCTTTTTTGCAAATGATGTTTTAAGACGTGGCAACCGTTCCGATGGGGATTCCGTAAACTTTGGTATGGAAAAGGCTGGTCAGCTTGAAATTATGGCCCAGGTTGGTTTTGCAGATGATGACTATTATATTGGTCATGTTGCAAAAGATGTTAAGGTAGTTAATCCTCTTACATTATCCCATGACGGACAGTACAATGGTTTAAACGAGTACACTATGTTTATAAAATATGCTACTCAGGAGTATAGAACCCGCCCTCAATCAGACCCTGATTCCAGTTCGGCAGATTCTGCCGACTCTGACGCGCCGGGCAGGCATGGTAATATTTTTTATAATAGAATTGCAGATGAATCAAATAATGAATATTATTTTGTTAGATTAAATAATGATTCGGGGAGTGAAACTGGCAGGGTTTATTTAGGCTCTCATTTTGATGTTAGACATTATGATAATGTTAATAATGACTATATTATGCAGGTTCTTGTTGATTTACCTAGAGGTGGGTATGGCGATTATTATGAGCCTGTTTATGATGAACATGTTTACAAGATAGAAGTTTCTGGAGATACGCATAAATTTAAAGCTAAATTCAGCGGTACATTCGGCAGTAAAAAAAAGACTGTTTATGAAGGACAGATAGCTTTAGATAAAGATTATAAGCTTATTTTAAGTATGCTTGGCGAAAAAGCTTTAATGGAAATTTATGATAATTTAATTGACCAGCTGAAAGAAGCGGTTGGAAAAAAAATTAGAAATCAACCTGGCAACAAGGGTCAAAGATTACAGATAGCGGCGGGTGAATTTATAAAAGCAATGGAGCCTGAAGTTTATAAAACTGTTGATGGTTGGGAATATGCTACTTATCCATATTCTGTTGATGTAAATCCTACTCATCCAGGTTATGCTAAATTATCTACCGGGGAACAAAATAGAATTCTTGTAAAAAATCCTGAGGATTATGATGAATTTGAGTTTATGGGATTAGTTCCCCGTGCCTATGATGCAAGACAGATTACTGGTGATTTAAGGGCAATAATGGAGGAAAATAAAGAAGAATATGGCGCTGCTTCTGAGCCCGAAGAAGATCCTGAATATGAAACTTCAAATCCGTATCCGGCCTTTTTAACAGCTTTTACTTATAATTTCTGGTTTAATGACAGGTTTCCGCAGTTTAACTCTTTTTCTCACTCCTCTTTTATAGAGGATGATTTATTAGAAGCCGAATATAATGGTAATGACCCTGATCATGGTTTTCGGGCCCATCCTGTTTTACAGCTTCAGGGAAGATGGGTAGATGGTAGTTTTGAATCTCCAACAAAAATTGAGGGTAATGTTTTTGGAAGATATATGGAAAGTTATTATGTAAGACTGCTTCGCGAGGAGGAAGTTGCACTGAGTGATGCTGAATATCAGGATATTGTTGATGAAGTTGATGAATTAGAAAATGACCTTGATGAACTTCCAGATGACTGGGTTTCTGAATGTGGAAGCTGTACTACAAAAGAAGATGTTGAAAATTGTGATGAATGTGAGCTGCCAGCTTTGGATGATGACGACGATTATGACCATGATACAAATGCACCAATTGAATATGATTCTGATGAATTTGATGCGGCGCTTTTTAAATATACAGTGGGTCCTGAAATAAGAGAAGAAGTTGGTGATTATAATTCACGCGCGCATTTAGTTCCGATTAATCCTGATGGTCTTGACCCGGATTCATCAACAATTTCAGCTATGCGTATTGACCCTGATTTTGCAAATGTTTATCTTGATAAAGTAACATCAATTTATTTGAATTATATAGATTTTGCCCACAATTGTGCAAAGGTTGAAGATGGTGTTATGACTATATATTTAAATGGAATATATTTAATTAACTCTGTTTTACCTTTACCAATTACAGAGGATGTTAATGAAATTAAATTTGAAGGTAAAGGAGCATTACTTGTTGCAGGCGATATTTTTATTAATAAAGATGTTACTGCAAATGACTTAAGTACTGATATGCTTATACTTGCTTCAATTGGCAAAAGAGGAGAGGACGGTCTTGAGCACAGTTCAATTTTTATAGAAGGCGACGGTGAGGAGCCCCTTAATGTTCAGGCGTCTCTTGTTGCTCTTAACAGGGATTTTATTTCTCAGAGGGCTAATATGGGAGTTGAAAAACCGAATTTTGTTATGTTTTCTTATGGGGCGAATATTTTAGGAAACTGGGCAGCAGATTTTATGTACTTCTACCCTACTGGAAAAAAGGATAATCCAAACGTTCACAAAGGCGTTAATTTAATATATGACCCCAGACTTGCAAATGATAACTCTGGTGATATTAACCTGTACCTCGCAGATATCGCATTACCATTTGCTTTTTATCACGTTGGTAGACAAAAAACAAGCGAATTTTAAAAAAATACGTTATAATTAAATAAAGGGGGTGATTATATTATTAAAAATAAATATTATTTGGAGGGCTCAATGAAGCAGAAAGTTATACTAATATTGATTGTTTTAACTATCACAGTTTTTACACAACCATCATCGGTCAGACTTGAATATGATTTTGAGGCTAATCCCTTTCAGGCTTTTCAGATGGCAACTAAAACCTCAACAGAACTATTTATGTTCGGTATGCAGGAAAAAACTGGAAGTGAACTTGTTTTAAACATTCACCGTGAGGCTGAACCCGGAAGAAGAGCTGGAACTTACAAAGTAAAGAATATAATTGAATCCGGGAAAATTGAAATCAATGGCGAGGAATCCGCATATGGTGGAGCCGGTACATCCACTGAAGTTCTTATGGATAAAACTGGTAAAATTATTGAAAATTTATCCTCTGAAGGCAAAGAAATTACTGAACTTCAGGTAGATTTTCCTGATAAAAAAGTTAAAATTGGGGATGTATGGGGAACTACCGCAAACTTTGATATAAGTGACGTGGCAGAACATCAGTCTGATTTTGACATTGCGGTTACCTTTGTATTAAAAGGTTTTGAAAATTTCAGAGGTGAACCCTGTGCTGTAATAGAGTCAAGATTTGATACAACAAAAGTTGAGGATGATTATCTAAAAATGGAAGTTAAGGGTAACGGTAAAATTTATTTTGCATATGAATCAGGCAAAATGATGGGTAATTTTACTAAACTTAAAATCGATGTTGATATTTTATCTGATAAAAATGATGCAGGAAGAATAAAATCAGTTTTTGCATTAAGTGTTGACATGGAAACCCGACTGACTTCAATGTAGTTTTTGGGGGGCGCTTTTTATGAAAAAGAAAGGTTTTTCACTTATAGAGGTAGTTATTGCAACTGCAATACTTGGCACAGCACTTGTTTTCATGGTTAACATGCTTACTATGGGAACCAGAGCTCATGTTAAAGTGCAGTTTTCTACCCAGGCTTATAATCTTGCAGTTGAAGGCCTTGAATGGATGAAAAGTCTTGATTTTTTAGGGGAATACTGGAAAAACCGAAGTAGTGAAGGTTTTTTTATTATATCCGCTCCAACTTATGATAAAGAAACAGCTCTTGACGGTGATTATCATTCCCTGATGTGGCTTTTTAACGGTGAGCCCTCAGAAGAAGAAGGTCGATCACGGGCTATGCTTGCTAATTTTGTGGGGTATTATCCATATCATACCGGGCACAGTGTTGACACCCAGGAAGTTCCTGTTTTGTATGACGGTGACTTTTTCAGACGCGAAGACATGGCTGAGTTTAAAAGATATGGTTATTATGAGTTCCTAGATGAAAATACCGTCAAATTAACGTGTGTGGTTATGTGGGAAGAAATGGGCTTTGTTGCTGGAAGAAACCCTGACAGAATTGAACAAATTTCAACGGTGGTGGTTAATAATGCTAACATACAACAGTAAAAAAGGATTTACTCTTGTTGAGCTGATGATAGTTGTGGCGATATTTGGTTTAGTTGGAATTATTATACTCAATATTTTTCAGCGGACACAGAGAACTTTTTATCAGGGCCAGCTTAAAAATATTGTAGAATCCGAAGCCCAGCTGTTGATTGAAAATTTAAAAAGAGATCTTGCGATGTCCTGCCGTCTTGAGGCAGACGGAAACAAACTTGTTGACAGTATACTTGATATACAGGATACATCGGATGGTAAAACCGTAAGCTTCAGCCGTTTTATAAAGTATGAAAGCGGTGTGCCTGTTTCTAAAAAAGTGAGTTATATTTATAACTCCGATAACAATACAGTTACAAGGCACTTTGAGGGTGAGTCGTCAAGAACATGGGAAGGGGTTGAATCCTTTACTCTGCATTACTATGGCTTACTCCCTCATCAAAGATATTTTTATAATATACAGGCCCTTTTCCGGGTAGGGCATGATACAGGTAAGTTAAGAAGTGAAAAAATGATGATTGCAACAAGTGTTGAAAGCAGATATGAAAATAATTTAGTAAATTTCCCGGGATGGATTAGGAATCCTAATTCATATATAAGTGAATAAAAACTTTACAGGAGGTGGCGTTTATGTTTATTAAGAAAAGAAACTCGTCCTTAATGTCAGCGCTTATTATATTTGTACTGTTTAATTTTTTCATGGTGCAAATGGCGTACGCTGGCGGTGTTGTAAGTTCAATTGCCGGATTTGTCGGAAAGGTGGCTGGTGTTGTTTCTAAAGTGTGTAATGTATTACAGGTTGCTGCACCATTTATATCCTTAATTCCTGGTGTTGGTCAGGTTCTTGGTCCTGTTTTAATGATTGCCTCGCAGGTTGGACCTATTGCAACAGCTGTTGCAGGTGTTGCAGGAGCAGTTGAAAGTGGGGATTTAAGTGGTGTTTTAGGAGCTGTGACCGGCATGGTAGGCGGTGACTTCCTTGGTGATATAGCCGGTGGCTTATTTGAAGGAGGCGCTGACGGATTGCTTGGAAATGTCATGGGAATGTTAGGTGATTCTGGTATTGGAAGTGGCCTGAACAGTATTCTGGGGGCTGTTACCGAAGGGGGGCTTGGTGACCTCATCGGTGATGTATCTGGAATAGCTGGTAACATTGTTTCAGGTCTTGACGATATTGCTCCTCAGATTATGGAATACAGTGATCAAATTAATAATTTAACTGGTATAGATATTGAAGGAGTACTTAATATTACAGAAGATATTACAGGAAATGTTATGGATATATCCGGTGGTATTCAGGGTGTGCTTGATAATGTCGGAGAATCTTTTGATCCAAAACTTTCAGGGATGGATAATGCGGCAGGTGCACTTGATGCTTTAAGAGGTTTAGATCTTGGTACACAGGGTGCTGGACAGTAATTAAAATAATTTTTATTTAAATAATTCAAAGGGGATGATTTTTATCATCCTCTTTTTTTATTGAATAAAATTAAGTATTCTGATAACATAATTTTCAATATGAAAATATACATACTCGATGATAAAGATTATTATGTAAATATATTAAAAGAGCGCCTTGAAAATGCAGGGTATGTAGTTCTAGGAAGCACAGATGCTTTCGAGGCTATGCATGAAATATCTGAAATTAGCGATATTGATTTATTATTACTTGATTATAATATGCCTTTATTGAATGGGCTTGACTTTATTAAAAAAATCCAGGCTGAAAGAGATATTTCAGAAATTAAAATTCTAATTATGGCAAACGAAATTCCAGATGAAAATATGTCAGAAATTAAAAAATTGAGTGCAGGTATTATTTTTAAACCATTTATACTGCAGGATTTAATTGAAAATATAGATTTTATATTTGGTAATACTCTGGGGGATGATAAAAATAAAGTAAATTCATCTGAAATAGCAACTTATAAAAAAATTATTGAAGATATGCGAAAGCGTATTAATGCGCTAGAAAAAGAAATAGAAACAAAAAATATTCGATTAGAAGAAAAAGATTCAAAAATTTTACAGTTTGAAGAGAATCAGAAGCTTTTTATTGAAAAGTTAAATCAGAAAGAGGGAAATAAAAAACTAACGCATAATTTGAAATTTGAGCTTGAAGAAAGAGATAAAATAATCTCATGTCTTCAGGAAGAGCTGGATAATTCAAAAAAATTATTAAATAATCTTAGAAAAGAACTGAAAAAAATTCCTGACAAAGAGTTCAAAAAACTGGAAGAAACTATTAAAGATTTAGAAATTCAAAAAAATTTAGCCCAAAATGAAAATGAAAATATTTTAATTAAAAATGAAGAAATAATGAAAAAAAACAATTATTACCGGGCATATATTTATTATCTGAAAAAAAATCATAAAAAATCAAAATCAATACTTAACGGTATTTTAGAGGAATTTCCTGATTATAAAAAAGCCGAAAAACTTTTAAAAAAAATTACTCTAAATGAGTAATAAGTTCATCATGATAAATTGAATACTGTTTATAATAATCTTTTATAAATTCTATATCAAAATCTTCAGGTACTTCAGGGTTTAAAAATTCAGGGTCTTTTAAATTATATTTTTGAAGTAGAGAATAATAATGTTTAAATGTACACCAAAGATAACCCCTGAAAACACATTGATTTCTATCGCAGGAAGAGCAGTTGTGATAATAATTGGTTAAGTCAAAAACAGCCGGGTTATCATAAGTATGAGACCATATAGTTTCCACATTAAAACATTCATTAACAAAATCCGGTATTTTTTCGACAAATTCAGAAAAATCATCCATGAATGAATCAAAGATTTTATCTCTGACGAAATTAAAATTTTCTGATTTTTCAATAAAATACTCGGTAATTTTCTGAGTAATCTCGTTAATAAGGTCTTCTTTTATTTTATTCATTTTATTGCGTATAAATTCAATTTTATGTTTTTTTTCCGGAGATAAATTCCTCATAATTTATTAACCTCAATAATTTGTAAAAATAATATATAACAAATAGGATTTTTTGTAAAGTTATTTAATTTAAATTCAGTAATTCTAAATGAACTATTTTTCGTAATGTTTTTGCTTTTATTATCTGCTCCTATCGGCTTAAAATTGTATTACTTCAAAAATCACAAAAAACCGCTTATAAAAGCAGTTATTGTCCCACACTTACTTTAAAGTAAGTGTGGGACAAGTAAATTTTTGATATAAAACATCAAAAAAGTAAATGGTCTGCGACCAAGTAATGCTGAA
>JBNJGP010000032.1:0-28605 GCA_051747805.1 Candidatus Muiribacteriota bacterium | reverse complement strand
TCTTCTTCAGCCTGCACGGTAATGATTGTAGGGTTCATGAATGCCGGGCTGCTTGGATTAAGGCAGGCAATGTCGGCTATTATGGGAGCTAATGTTGGAACTACTATAACGGGCCAGATAATCGCTTTCAATATAAGTGAACTTGCTTATCCGGCAATAATTCTTGGTATAATTCTTTATTTCTTTTTTAAGGGAAAGAAAATCGCAAACTGGGGTGAATGCATACTAGGTTTTGGATTGCTTTTTCTTGGAATGACTACAATGAGTAACAGTCTTTATCCTTTGAGAGAAAGTGAACTTTTTAAAACCTTTTTTGCCATGTTTGACAGCACTCCAGTTGATGGAGTTGTTCCGTTCTCAAACGTTATTGGTGCCGTTATAATTGGTGCAGTTTTAACTGCAGTAGTGCAGAGTTCGTCCGCAACAATAGGTTTAACAATGGCTCTTGCCGGAAGTGGATTGATTAACTTTTATACAGCTTTTCCTCTCATTTTAGGTGATAATATCGGTACAACAATAACAGCCGTGCTGGCAACTATAGGCGGTAATCCAATGGCCAAGAGGGCGGGTATTTTTCACTCAATTTTTAATATAACAGGTGCTCTTGTAATGGTGGGGCTTCTTTATGTACAAATTGATTCTCAGCCAATTTTTTTAAATTTTATAAATAGAATTACCCCGGGTGATGTTTTTGCAGGCGAAGCTCTTAACATTGAAAGACATATTGCAATGGCACATTCCTTTTTTAATGTGAGTATGGTAATTATTTTACTTCCTTTTATTAATTATATGGCGAAATTTATTGAATGGATAATGCCTGTTAGAGAAGGTGAGATTAAAATAAGCTATCTGGAAGAAAATCTGCTCTCAACACCTGAACTTGCCCTTGAACAGGGAAGAAAAGAACTTCTTTATATGATAAATGTTGCCTCTAAAAATGTTTTCAGGGCATATAAAGATTTAATTGGTGACAAAAAAGAGACAAAAAAAGAAAAAGTGCTGCGCCGGGAAGAGCTTGTTGATACCCTGCAGGAGGATATTACTGATTATATAATTAAACTTGCTGAAGGATATATTACCGAAGAACAGTCTGAAAGAATTGCCCCAATGCTGCATTGTATTAATGATGCTGAAAGAATAGGAGACCTGGCCGGTAAAATTGTGAGGGCAGGGGGTGAAAGAAAAAAACTTAAAATTAATTTCAGTTCTATGGAACTTGAAAATATGAAAAAAATAAAAAACTTAATTGAAAAAAACTTTAAAGAGTTAAATAAAGCTTTTGAGGGCGACGGCGATGCTGTAAAACGTATTTTTAAAAATGAAGCAGAAATTAATTCCCTGACTAAAGAGGCAGTTTCAAAAAGTTCAAAACATTGTGTTGGTCCAAACTGCGATGATATACGTTCAAGCGTTCTATTTATTCGTGCTATGTCCACTTTTGAAAGAATCGGAGATCATATTGTTAACGTGGCCGACAGAATTCAGTATGTTTCCAGATAATTAATTGTAAAAATTAGAGTATGATGAAGGAGTATAAAAAAAAATGGTATATCTTGTGCTGGCTATTTTAGCCTCTGTTGCTATTGCAAATATTCTGAAGTTTTCATTAAAGAAAAATATAACTGATATTTTCTGGGGTAATTATCTTGTTGCTTTTCTATTCAGCTACTATATGGCCTATCAGGCGGGAGGGTTTGTTTTTGGATGGCCTGAACTTATCTGCGGGGCTTTTACAGGCATACTCTTTATTTTTAATTTTTTCATTTATAATAAAAATATTGATATTAACGGTTTATCCCTGAGCGTGGGCATAATGCGTATATCGCTTGTAGTCCCTGTTGTTTTTTCTGTTATTTTTTTCAGAGAGCTTATCAGCTTTATGAATATAACTGGAATATTAATTATTTTATACGCATTTTATATTATTTCAGGAAAAAAACCTGCCCATAATAAACTATTTTTAATTTTTTTATTTTTAATGACAGGAATGGCGGATTTTTCTCTGAAATTTTATGAAACTGCCTATGGTGCAGATATGAATACATTTTTATTTTTTTTATTCTTCACCGCCTTTATTATTAATTCCGCCATGCTTATTAAACAAAAAAGGGTTCCACTTTTTTCAAATGTTTTAACCGGCTTTATGGTCGGAATTCCAAATCAGCTTACCTCACTTTTTTTTCTGATGGGATTAAAAGAGGTTCCAGCAGTAATTTCATATCCTTTTTTTGGCTCAGGCGTCGTGCTTGTTTCTGTTTTATGTGATAAAATTTTCTGGAAGGCAAAATTCACCCTCAGACAGAAAATTGGCTATGCCTTAATAGTCCTCGGCATAATTCTCCTCAACGAAATATAATGGGGTCGGAGCGTCGATTTTTCATTTTTAAATACTTAAGAATATAAGTAAAAATATAATAAAAAAACACCCTTGTATTTTCGTTATTAAGGAATATATCATTAAATAATGTCTTTTTCATTTTTTTTCATTTTTAAAAAAATTAAAAAAATCAAACAAAAATTCATTATTTTTTTAAACAGAATTTACTAAAAATTTTAGTAATATAGGGGGATTTAGTAAAAAATTTTCAATTTCTTTTATGAAAATGGCTTTAATAAACGGTTTTGCGAAAAACTTATGAAAAATCGACGCTCCGACCCCCTATATTTAGTTTTATTTGAAATTTTTTATTTTTAATGGGTATATGCACTAAAGCTGTGTAACTCTGCTTTATTGTTTCGTTTTTTTGATGATAGATAGAAAATGTTTCAACAGGGACTAGAAAACATTTTACATTTTCGCTTAATGTAACTTTTATATCTGGAAAAAAATCTGCCTTTAATTCAAAAAAATCAGTGTTGAAATTCTGAATTTCGTCTCCGTAAACGTTATGAAAGTTTAATTCACATACTGCGAAATATTCCCCAAAATCTTCAGTGTTTTCAAAATTGTATTCTACTGTGAGTTGATTATTTTTTAATATAAATTTTTTATTTATTTTTATATTTACAATTTTATCATTTAAAAGTGCCTTGTCCTGACCGGAAAGTTCTATTATATTATGTTCTTTGCATCTGAGGTTAAAATTTTTTTCCCATATTTTACTTTGTTCACCGTATTTATTTTTTAAATAACTGTCGGGATCAGCGATTTTCCTGGTTATATGTTCGATAAAATTATTTCTTTGATAATAATCATAATATACTGGCTCAGCAATATCTTTATGATAGAATTCTGGTTTTCTTGATAATGAGTTAAAAATATTTTTTTTATCTTTAAAAACATTAAGATGCGATATTCCACCGCCTTTTTGATTGATTGTCAGGGCCATATTTGAATTTTTTAATACAGTAAATTTTTCGATATTGTTTACGCCATCTGGCAGTTTTTCTTCAGCATAAATATTTCCAAGATTTATAGCGTCTCTTAAATGAGGAAGATATATTCCGCCAAAAACACCATGCCAGTATCCACAACAACATTGAGATTGAAGCAGTTGTGTGAAAACATCTTTATCGTGTCTGAATATGTCTGAGTAAATTCTATTTTTCTCGTGAATTAACCCGGATTCTGGATATTTATAAAAAAAGTTAAAAAAACTTCCTGTCCAGAAATAATCCTGATTTTTATTAATTGTTTCTTCATCGTTTTCTTTATATATTTTTATAAGATGTTCTGGGTTCATAGACCATTTATTCATTGCATCATAGGAGTTTTCTTGTATATATAATTTTTGACACTTTTGTTTCTGGATAAATTCGGTGAGATTTAAAAATAAAATATTATTTTCTTCAAGTTCGGAAAGTAGATTATTTAAATGGCCATTTTTATAAAGGTATTCATACATTCCTGGCCAGTCACCGAATTTTTCGCCATCATCAGCATGAATTGCTATTTTTTGTGTTTTTAAATATTTCAGAATTGATTCCGGGGATTTAAATGGGAAGTTGTATCGCAAAAAAGTATTAATTGGAAGGATTTTGAGGCTGGCTCCGTTTTTTTGAACCTCGAAAATTGAATTTTCAGGATTCTTTCCGGCCCTTTCTATATGGTTAAAATCAAGAAACGTATATTCATATCCTGCCTCGGCAAGAGGGGTGATAAGTTCATCTTTCCATACTCTTTCAGTGAGCCAGAAACCTTTAAGCGATATATTTTTATCGAAAATTGAGTGAAATAACTCTTTATATTTTAATATTTGCTGGTTGATTATATTTGACTGTAGGGTTGGAAGTACAGCTTCAGAATAGCTTCCACCAAGCATTTCAAGCTGTTCTCTTTTTATTAAAAATTTTAGTTTTTCAATGAATTCAGGATAGTTTTTATTTATCCATATAAGAAGAGGGCCTGATATATGAAGTGAAAAATTTATTTCCGGGAACCTTTCAAGTTCATCTATAAAAGGTCTGTATGAACTTTTAAAAACTTTGTCTGTTACATAATCAAAATTACCAAAAGGTTGATGTAGATGAAGCATAAAAATAAAATCAGTTTTTTGATTTTTCATATAAAAACCCCGTTTTATAACTTAAAATTTTTAATATATCAAGGAGTATAAATATAATAAAAACTATCAGGAAACGCAAATATGTGTATTTGTTTCTATTTAAAAAAATGCAGTAAAGTCGAAGCTGACTTTTGTATTTTTTTAAAAAATTAAAAATATGTTTAAAACAATAATTTTTTTTATTTAACGGTGGGTATTTCTTATTATATTTGAAATTACCCCCTCCATACTTAAAATACGAATTAATCAAGTTAAATACACTTTCTTTACCGGCGTGAAAAATCTTGATATCACTTGAGAACTCGATGTTTTCAAGCCCATATCTTTTACAGAAATCAACATCCTCAAAAGCAAATACAAATTTCGGGTCAAACTTAATTTTTTTTGCCTTGGCAGTGTTAACAATTAAATTACATGTAGAACTGAATTCCCTGCTAGTGCTGTAACCCCATAGCTGGGAGTTTAAATATTTTCCAACAAAGTTTTTATCTCCAAATAAAACAGTTCCTTTAATGGCGGATGGATTTGATTTTATTTTTTTTTGAATATTTTCTGCCCAGTTTTTATAAGGAAAACAGTCATCGTCAATGAAAACGCTATATCTGGTTTTTGCTTTTTCAAGCGCCAAGTTTCTGCATTGTCCCGGTCCCTGTTGGTTGCAGTAATTTATTAAATTGATTTTAAATGAATATTTTCCTTTAATTTTAATTTTTTTTCTGAAATCGTTAATGATAAATACTTCAAATGCTTTAATTGTCTGATTTTGAAGGTTTTTCAAACATTCAAGCAGGTATTTTTTTCTGTTGCTTGTAGGTATTATTATAGAAAATTTATTCATAATCCGATATTATTATACCATTATGAAAAATATTTGTGAAAAGTTTAAAGAAGAATTCATTATTGAACCGGCACGTTATTTTGTTAGCAGACTTAGAAAGAAAAAAATTTCCTCGTTTGTAATTGTGCTGCATTTTAATCAGAGCTATTCTGATTATTTTGAGGTTGCTTATAAAGTTTGTTATAAACCTCTTATGAAGTTGATTTGTGATTACAGTAATTTAAAAATTTTAATAAACTTTTCGGCAACTTTTATTGAGGGAATTCGAAATTATCCTGAGGGAATGAAAATGCTCAAACAAATCGTGCAGAATCCTAATATAAAAATTATTCAATCTCTTCCTTCACAGAATATTCCTGGAATTTTAAGGGAGGATATTGAGGGCGAAATGATTCCTTCACCTGTTGGACATAATCCAGTTTTCTGGATCCCAGAAAGAAGCTGGAATTTAAATTTTTTAAAAAAACTGGCAAAGAAAAAATATAAATGGGTTTTTCTTGAAAATATTAAGTTAAAAAAGAAAAACAAAAAATATTATCTTCCTTTTCTTGATCAAATAAAAATTTTTCCTGATGAGGTTTATGCTAGACATCTTCTTGACTCTTTGATTTTATATGGCCGGAACATTTTCAAAACAAAAAATTATATTTTAAAGAAGAAACTTATTGTCTGGGCTGAGGATGCGGAAGTTGCAGGTTTGTGGTCCTATGAAAGAGGACAGAATCCTGAAAAGGCTCTTAATAATTTAAAAAAATTTTTTTGCTGGCTGGAGTCTGACAATCAGATTCAGACTATTTTTCCATGGGAGTTTGATGCAGAATATTATAATCTTAATAATTATAAAAACTTTCCCGCAGATTATACAGCCTCATGGATTAAAGATAGTTTTAACGGGATTATAAATCAATTTTATGAAAAGGGTTATAAGGATTTTAAAGATTATTCATCTGGTAAAAAAATAAAAAATTTTAATTTTTTAATAAATAATTACTGGGATAGAATTAAAAACCCTGTTATTCCATTATTTATACAAAAAGAGCTTAAAAAAATTTTAATTTTTCACCTTTATGAATATGGGTGTCCGGGAGTTGGTTTTGAGGATAGATATTTATGGGGTGGTATAAATAAGGTGTCTAAATATTTAATTGCTTTAGAAAGCGGTTTTGAAGATGAAAATAATGTAATAGAAATTTCTTCGGGTTTCAAGGCGACTAGAAAAATATATATTATTAAAAAAAGAGAAAAAATTTATTTTTTTGATAATTATGGGCAGCTTGTATCATTTATTGATATTAATAAAAATATTTTCAGACATAACGAGCTTAAATTTTCATTAAATGGATTTTATGATGAAGATTATAATGCAATTAAATATAAAACAAAGAATTTTGAGGAATGTGATTTTGAAATACATCAAAACACATTAATCCTCAAATTCAAAAATAGAGTTCAAAAAATCAGTTTATAATATTTTTTTCGTTGTTTTCTAAAATTAATTTTTCAAAAACAGTTAAAACAAAATCTTCAATCTGATGGCATAATTCGTTTATACCATTTTCTGTAAAATATACATAATCAATAACTGAGTTATTCTGAATTTTTTTAATTATTTTCAGGTTTGAAATTATCATTTCTTTGAGTTCATAGTCAAATTCATCTGTAAACTCTCCAATCATATTTGAGCTTACATTGACGTTGTTTACTACAGCTATTTCAAGTATCCTTTTGTTAATTGAATTTTTAATAATATCCTTTGCTGAAAAAATATTTACTGTTCTGCTTTTAAAATACTTAATCAGAAATGTTTTTAAATCATTCATTATTTTTAATTTTTTCATTTTTTTACTCCTTTGTTAAACTTTTAAATCTCTTAATTACATTTATAAGTTATTTCTAAACATTTGTGAAGTGTTTTTTTATTCTGATTTAAAGTGTAAATACCAGCAATTCTCAATGAAAATAGAGAAAATCCTTGATTTGATGGGATAAGTGTAGGCCTGACCACTAAATGGTTTTCGACTAAATTGTGAATTGGTGTGTAAATACTAAATGATTTTTAAAAAAAGTTATATTATGTTAAGGTTGTACAAGTAATGAATATGATTTAGAACAGAATTTTTTAAAAAGGAGGTTTTATGAACTGTATTTTAAAAAGAAGAAGTATTAGAAAATATAAGGATCAGACTATTGAAGATAAAAAGATAGAACAACTTGTCAGGGCTGGACTGGCAGCTCCTTCAGCAAGAGGAACTGAACCATGGCAGCTTTTTGTAATTAGAAATAGAAAGATTTTAGATAAAATTTCTGAAGTACATCCATATGCCAAAATGGTCAAAGAAGCTCCGCTGGCAATTGTTGTTGCTTTTGATTTAGAAAATGATAAGGCCAAAGACTGGTTTCAACAGGATTTATCGGCGGCCACAGAAAATATTTTATGTATGGCTGCTGAGCTTGGTCTAGGTTCTGTATGGCTTGGTGTTTATCCAAGAGAGGATAGAGTAAAGGGAATTTCTGACCTTTTAGGGTGCGAAGGTGAATTTCTACCTTTCTCGCTTATCAGTATTGGGTATCCTGCTGAAGAGAAGGAGCCTAAGACAGAGATGGATAATTCTAAAGTTGCGTATATAGACTAAAATAAGGGGTTTTACCACTAAACACTTTTAATAAAGTATAAATGGCTATTGACCTTAATTTTTTTTACTGGACTCTAACAAATTTTTTAATTTTTCTGGGTGGTATTCTTTTAGAAATTCGGTAAAAAAACTGAATTTAACGTTTAAATTCACATTAAAAAAGGAAGTGTCTGAGGATTTTAAGGGGAACTCACAGTTGGAAACAAGAAGCTTGAGCATTTCAAATTGTTTATTAAAAAGTTCTTCATTTTCTTCTGGAATTATTAAAAGCATTATATTATCAGAAAGTCTTCCTATTACTATTTTTGGGTCTAAATTATATTTGATTGTCAGGGTAATTATTTTAAAAATTTTTTCTGTGTTTAAGAAACCATGCTCACCTGCAATCTCAAAATAATTATCGATAAAAACAAGTGCAACCCCGAAATGCTTATTAGCATTCTGAGCAAGTTTTCCAAAATGATTAAGTTCGAATTCAAGGAATTTTTTATTAAGTAACCCTGTGGTTTCTTCGGTAAAAGCAAGTTTTTTTAATTCATCATACTTTTTACTTGCTGTCTGTGAGGATAAGTCTGTTATAATTTCTATTAATCCCTCAAGTTTATTTTCATCATTAAATACAGCAATTGTTTTTAGAGAAACCGCAAATCTTATTCCTGCTTTATGATTTATATAAACATCCTGCTTAATTTCGGAATTTTCAGGGGTTAATAGTTTCAGAGGGCAGTTATTGTCACATAAAGGTTTTCCTTTTAAATCAATTGCCTGTAAAATATTATAACAGTTTTTATTTATTAAATCTTCAGACTTAAATCCAGTTAAATTTAAAGTCCCCTCGTTGCAATAGGTTATTTTTTTATTTTTATCAATAAGAATAACACCTTCGCTGAGGTTTTTTATAATTTTATCTTTCATAGTTTCATTAATTTTCATAAAAAATTTCCTTTTTTTAAAAAATAATGTAACATATTATTTAAATTTAGTAAATTTTTTTAAAAGATTTTAGTGGTTAGATTTACATAAAAATCAGAATTTTCTTTATTTTTATTTAGAAATGCTGTGGGGAATTATGCTTTTAAATATACTTGAAAAACTAGTTGAAATTAAGAGTTTCAGTCGCGAAGAACAAAATATTATTACTTTTTTATCTAATTTTTTAAGAAAACATAATATTGAATATGAACTTCAGCCTGTTTATTCAAAGTCACATGGTAATATTATTGCCTATGCTGGCAGAGATTTTACTAATCCTGTGCTTTTTACTTCACATATAGATACAGTCCCCGCTTCTGTGGATAAATGGAATACTCCTCCTTTTGAAATGGTTAAAGATGGGAATAAAATTTACGGCAGGGGTGTTAATGATAATAAAGGAGCTGCAGCAGCCATGCTTTCGGTACTTCTGAAGCTTGCAAAAAATCCGTGTGAGCAGGGTTTTATTTTTGCTTTTACTGTTGACGAGGAAGGAGACAGTACTGGTGTTTTTGAACTTATAAAGCATCCTGTTGTTTCCAGGGCTGTTTTTGCTCTTGTTGGCGAGCTTTGTTTTGATGAAATGTATAAAGATGTATTTAAAACATATCCCTCGGTATGGATGGGGGGGTTTGGAAGGCCTCAATTTAAAATTGAATGTAATAATTTTTTTAAACTGGCCTCTTTTGCCGTAGATTTTGATGGTGTAGAGGGAAAACAATTAACTGGTGAATCCTATAGAAGCTTTAACAGAGTACGTAATCTAAATTTCTGTTCTTCTTATAATAAAGAAACGGCGCAAAAACATACTATTTCTTTTACTCCAAGACATGGTTCAGGTAAAAAAATGAATAATCCTGTTGTGGCTGGTGTAATAAAAGCTTTAGAGTTAATGAATGAAAATTATACTATTCACTCTTTTAAATGTATTATTGAGGGGGATAAATATTTTTTATCAATGCCATCAAAAATTGAAATTTTTTATGGTAAAAGGGAAAATAAAAAAGATGGGCAGGGTGAAATTATTGTTGATAGAAATACAGTTTCGAATGAAACTCAGAAGATGAGTTTAAAAGAAATAAAAGAGGCCGCTTCTGAAATGAAGGTTAAGCTTGTTAAGCGGGAAATGCCTTATCTCAGTGGATGGAAAAATGCTGAAAAAGATAATAAAACAAAAAGATGCCTGAGTATTATTGAGGAAGTTTTTAATAAACAATTAAATAAAGTATATAAAATGGGGCCCTGTGATGCGAATGTTCTTTGCGCGCATATGGGTATTCCATCTGTTGTTTTTGGACCTGCCGGCGGAAATGTTCATTCCCATAATGAGTTTGTCTATTATGACAGTCTTAAAAAAATCGAGGAGTGTTTTAAAAGAATTGCTTTAAAAATATGAAAAAAGTTATTTTAGTTTATATTCCAGAAGTTTCAAAAGATGACCTTGAAGAACATATTATTCCAAACGGTCTGCTTTATCTTTATAATTCTGCGTTAAAAAACAAAATTAATACTGATCTTGTGTTTTTACATCCTGAAAGTATTAATGATTTTCTTGATTCTTTAAATGGCGATGAAGTAGTTGGTTTTTCAGTTAATTCTTCAAATTATAATATAAGTTTTGAAAGCGCACATTTAATTAAAAAATATTTTCCGGATATAACCCTGGTGGCTGGAGGACCTGCGATTTCTCTGCAAAATAAAAAAACTCTCCGTAATAACCTTTTGTTTAATACTTTTTTTTGCAATGAAAGTGATTATTCTTTTATTAAAGAATATTTTAACGGGTTTGAAAATAAAATTGTAAGTGCTGAAAGAATAAATAATCTTGATGAACTTGGGTTTCCAGCTGAGAGTGCTTTAATTTACTCAAATATTGTTACTTCCCGCGGTTGTCCTGGAAAGTGTATATACTGCTGTTCGCCCGGACTATATGGGCAGAAGATAAAGTTAAGAAGTGCTTTTTCTATTGAGCAGGAAATAAATTTACTGTTTAAAAAAGGTGTTGATTATTTTGTTTTTTCTGATGATACTTTTACTTTGTCAAGGGAAAGAATTTTGAAAATATGTAATTTTTTAAAAAATAAAAAGCTGGTTTTTGATGCAAGAAGCAGAACAGATTATATGGATGAAATAATTATAAAAAAACTTGCCGAGGCTGGATGTGTCAGCATTTCTTTCGGAATTGAGTCTGCCTCACATAAAATACTTAATCTGCTGCAGAAAGAAATTAATTTAGACCATGCTAGGGAAGTTATAGCTTTATGCAAAAAGTATGGAATTTATGTTAATTTATTTTTTATTGTGGGAAATCCTGAAGAAAATGAGTTTGATGTTGAAAAATCTGCTCTGTTTATTAAAGAGGTAAAACCTGATTTAATTACAGTTTATGGACTGCATTATTTTAGGGGAAGTGAATTATATAAAAAATTTCCTCCTCAATATCAGGGAAAGTTATTTTATTCAAATGAGCAGGATGTTTTAAAGAAGAAAAAATATCTTTTAGGGGTTTTTTCTGAAAATAGAAATAAACCTGATTTAAATATTTTAAAACAAATTGATGATAAGTTTAAAATTAAATTTAAATATTATGATAAAGCTGGTGATTTGGCTGAAAATTGGACACAGAAGAGAAAGTATTATAAAAAAGCTTTAAAATACTATGAGGCTCCCGAAATTATGTATAAACTAGGCATGACAGGTGATAAAAAGTATTTAAAAAAGGCAGCAGATAAGTTCTACTTTCAGATGACAAATGATTTAAGAAAAACTGAACAATTTTTAAAAAATTGTGAGACAGCTTTTGAAGCTATAAATTCTAATTGAAATTAAATCAATGAAAGCATTAATATTCTTGCTTTTTTTATCTTTTTATTATTTTCTATTTCTTTTTTACTTTTTTTATTTTCCATATTATTAATCCTTTTTAACTGTTATATATATATCGTTTATCTTCTTTTAAAACTTAAAGATTCATGATATAATTTGAGAGTTTCTAACAGAACAACCGGACTCAGGCAAATACAGAGCTTTTGTAAAAGGGTTTAAAAATGAAAAATATTAAAATTTACTGGAAATATATCAGGATTTTGTCCGTAAGTATTTTATGTTTTATTGCCTGGTTTATATTTTCTGAGGAATTTTCCTTTTTTTCATTTATATCTGCCGTATGTTTTTCAATTATTTGTGCTTTTTATGCCTATAATATTTATATTGATGAAAAAGAACTTCACAAAAGTGCTGTTGTTTTCAGGGCTGACCTATTAATTTTTTATATAATACTGATTTTTCTGGAAGGGTATTTTGCTACCTGGGATCTGGTTAAACTTATTTTTACAAGAAAGTATAATCCTGGTGTTATTAGAATAAAGACCCGACTTAAGTCTGATGTTGGCAGAACGCTTCTTGCTAACTCTATTACAATGGTTCCAGGCACACTTTCGTTATGGATGGAAGATAAATATATTTATGTACACTGGTTTGATTATAAAACAAAAAACAGCCTTTATGCCGGAAAACTTATAAAAGCGCGGCTTGAAAAAATGATAAAGAGGATTTTTCAATGATATATGTTTCTTATATTATCTTGTTTTTAATATTTTTATCGCTTTATCGTTTAATAGCAGGTCCTACTTTTTTTGATAGATTAGTTTCTTTCAGTATAATTTCAGTGCTTGTTATACTGCTGATGTGTTGTCTTGCTGTTGTTTTTGGAGAAGGATATTATATGGATATTGCAATTCTTTATTCGCTTCTCTCATTTTCCGGAATAATTGCATTTTCAAAATTTTTTCAGGAGGAAGGAAAATGATGGAAACTTTCGGTTTAATAATTATTAGTTTTGGTTTATTAATTTGCTTCTTCGGAGTGATTGGAACAATTATTTTTCCGGATTTATTTTTTAGATTACATGCTTCTACTAAAGTAGGAACAACAGGCTCTGGAACTGTTTTAATTGGATTAATGTTTTATGCTTTTGCGTTGGAATATGCCGTTAAACTTATGGTTGTCCTGGTGTTTCTTTTTATGACTTCGCCAATAATATCACATATAATAGCAGTTGCTGCTGTTAAAAATAAAGTTGGTTTTATAGGAAAGAGAAAATGACTGGTAATATTGATACAATAATTTTAATATTGATGTTAATAATGGTAATATTTGTGGTTTTTTCAAAAAGACTTATTATGAGTCTTATATTTCTTGGAATATTCAGTCTGCTTCTTTCTCTATCTTATTTTCTAATGCATGCACCTGATGTGGCGATTACCGAGGCTGCCTTAGGAAGTGGATTATCTGTTTTAGTTTATATGATTGCGATAAAAAAAACCGGGGGAGGGAAATAATTTATGGCAAGACTAATTAAATATTTGAAACCTGAAAAAATTATCTGTGTTTTAAGCGGTAAAAAAGAGGAAATACTTGGGGAGCTAATTGACAAAACTCTTTATGATAAAAGTGAAGAAATAAGAGAAACTGCCAGGGATTTTCTTTTTAATAAATTTGAAATTATTACTATGAATCTTGGGAATGGGTTTGGGATAACTCATGGCAGGATGGAAGGACTGGATGATATAAATATTGGTGTTTCAATACTGAAAAAACCTCTGAAGTTAGGAGATAAAGAGCCTATAAGGGCAATTTTCTGCATACTTGTTCCACCGAAAAAACAGCGTGTTTATTTAAGTCTTCTTGCCCAGATTTCAAGACTTTTTTCTCATGTTGAATCACAATGTATTTTTAATTGTGAAAAGCCGCATAAAATAATAGAATATGTAGAAAATTTCTACGCAGGGAAGTAATTATGTATATTATGATAGTTGTATTGCAGAATGAAAATCTTCTTGAAAAAGTTGTAGGAATACTTTTTGAGCTTGAACTTTTTAATTCAACCGTTCTTGATGGAGAAGAACCTGAGACAGTTGCGGTTGAATCACTTCCTCTTTTTCTTGACCTTGCTAAACTTGTAAAGGATGAAAATACCTACAATAAAACAATAATATCATATGTCCCAGAAAAAGAAACAGTAAATGAGTTTATACGTATATGCAGAGAAGAAAAGATTGATTTCAATGTTGAAAATACTGGCTGGGTTTCAGCTTTTAAATGTGAAATTTTCGAGGGAGTAATATAAATTGGAATTATCGAATTCATCCATATTAAAAACAACTTTAAGAAAACTTTTTCCTTTTATAATTCTTTTTTCATTTTATATGTTTTCATATGGTGCCAACTTTCCCGGCGGAGGATTTCAGGCCGGAGTTGTTGCCGGTACTATTATAATCATATATCAGCTTGTTTTTGAAAAAGAAATTTACTCAAACAATTTTTACAGTTTTGTTGAATTTTCAGGTTTTTTTTTAATGACTACTTTTCTTCTGGTCGGAATTCTTTTTTCTGGATATTATTTTGGAATTTTTTATGGTTTGCAAACGAACAGTACAATTTTTTCTAATTTTTTTATATGGCTTTTAAATTTAGCTATATATCTTGAAGTATGTGGCTCGATTGTTTTAATATTCAGGTATTTGATAAAAAGGAATATTTAAAAACGGGAATTTTTATGAAAAGAAAAATATTTAATACAACAATTGTCCTACTTTTAATAACAGCATTTTTTCTTATTACAGAAGTCAAGCAGGACCTTGTTTTTTTTGAAACCTGTGATAGACAATATTTTATAGAGCTTGCTACTGAGCTTAATATTAATAATATGGTTACGTCAGTTTATCTTGGTCCAAGAATTCTGGATACTTTTTTTGAGGCTTTGGTTGTTATAGCAACAGCTATGGCTATGAATAATATGTGGAGGCGTCCTTGATTATAATGGCTGTTTTTTTTATAGCTGTATATGGCCTGGTTACCTCTGAAAATCTTGTCAGGAAAATAATGTGTTTAAATATTATTGAAGGAATGATTATATTTTTATTTATAAAAGCAGGTTATGTTGAAGAAGCTGTTGCTCCTATTTTAAAAGAAGGGCTTTTAATTTATGTTGACCCGGTGCCACAGGCTCTTATGCTAACCGCTATTGTAGTTGGAGTATGCTTTAACAGTCTTGCCCTTTCAATTATAATAAAAATTTATCAAAAACGGGGAACAGTCAATGTTGGGGAGTTATATGAGGATTAATAATATTATTTTGATTTTTCCCGTAATTCCCGTTTTTTTTGTGCTAATTAATTTATTTTTCAGATATATTTTCACAAAAGATTACAGCCATAAAACAGTATTATTTAGCTGTCTGCTGCAGATTTTTGCCGGCAGTATGATTATCTGGCATTTTTTTGATTTCTCGGGGATATTAAAGTTTTCAATAACAGAATTCAACTATTCAATTCTGTTTTCAATGGATAGATTTAAAATATTCTTTATTGCAAGTTATTTAATTACGCTGGTGTTTGTAATAATCAGCTATAAAATCCGGGAAAGTTTCAGTACATTTTATCTTAGAAATATTTTTCTGTTTTTTCTTGCGGGTTGCAGTGGTTTATTAGTAACAGGAGATATGTTCAACTTTTATGTTTCCTATGAACTGATGATAATTTGTGCTTATGCAATAATAGCTTCAAATGGTAAGTTTTATGCTTCGTTAAAATATATGTTTTTTGGCACAATCAGCTCTCTTTTTTTTCTAGGTGGTGTAATTTACTTTTATATGGCGCATCAGACTTTTGATTTCAACAGCGAATTTTTTTATAATTTTCCGGTTGTTGGGCTTTTATTTGCACTTGCCTTTATTATTAAAAGTGGTATTTTCCCTATAAGTTTCTGGGTTCCTGCATGCCACGGTGCTGCTAAAAGTCTTTTTTCTGTTTGTCTTTCTGCTTTTCCAGTATCGGTTGGTATTTATGGGCTTTTTTATTTTGTGGTTGTTCCTTCAAATACTCTTGCGTATGATTCAATATTGATTTTTATAAGAATTCTGGCGGTTTTAACAATTATTTCATCTGCTTTGTTTATTTTTTTTGAGCCTGTGCTTAAAAAAGCTGTTGCCTGGAGCTCGGTATTTGCTATGGGAACAATTGCACTTATTTTAAGTTATGGACAGTATGAAATTGCGCTTTCTTATATGGTAGTTCATGCTTTTTATAAGGGAGTTTTTTTTCTTATTCTTGATGATATTGAATATGACAGACAGGGTGTAAGTCAGTTAATTAAAAGTGGACGGACAACCAGAATTTATTATGTTTTATGTGTTTTTTTTGCGGCAGGAATTTTTCCAACGTTTACACATTTTATAAAAGGAAATTTTGGGAAGCATTTTCCGGGAATAAAATTCATCTGGATAGTTGCGGCGGTACTTATTACGGCGGGATTTTTTAAATTCAGATATAAATATTTTAAATGGAAAAAAACCAAGGATTTTTATGTTTTAAGCTTTTTTTTAGGAGTTGCTGTTACTTATATTGTTTTAAAAAAAGTTCCCAGAATAAGACTTGATTCAATAATGGTTCTGGAGTTTATTTTGCTTTTTTATTCCTATAAACTTGCCCACTTTTTATATAATAAATTTTATATTCTGAAGGATTTTGGAAACCATCTGTTTTATAATAATTTAAACAGAGAATTTTTATATGTTGTTATTTTATTTGTAACTGGTTTATTTATGATAAGATAATTTTTTTTGGAGGAATAATATGAAAGTTTATGTTACCAGAAAAATCCCAGACAGGGGAATCCGTTTATTAAAAGAAAATAATATAGAGGTTATAATTAATCCAGAAGACAGACAGCCGACCGCAGAAGAGATAATTAAAAACGCCTCAGATTGTGACGGAATTATTACTCTTCTATCAGATAAAATAAACAGAGAAATTATTGATAAATTACCAAAATTAAAAATAATTGCCAATTATGCTGTTGGGATTAATAATATTGATTTTGAATATGCCAGAAGCAAGGGTATTGTTGTTGGGAATACCCCAGATGTTCTTACTGAAACTACCGCTGAACTTGGATTTGCCTTAATGATGGCAGTTGCTAGAAAAATTCCTCAGTCCCATGAATTTACAAAAAAAGGGAAGTTTAAAGGCTGGGAGCCAGAACTTTTCTGTGGTTATGATTTATATAAAAAAACACTAGGAATAGTTGGGTTAGGAAGAATTGGGCAGGCTGTAGCCCTAAGGGGAAGAGGATTTTGTATGAATATATTATACAAATCAAGAAAGCCAAATTTTGAAGCAGAAAAAAATACTGGGGCAGAGTATGCAGAACTTGATGAATTAGCCCAGAAATCTGATTTTATAATATTATGCTGTCCATTAACTTCGGAAACCAGGCACATGATTGATAGAAGTTTTATTGAGAAAATGAAAAATAACGCAATAATTGTAAATATAGCAAGAGGACCAGTGGTTGATGAGCAAACACTTATTGAATTTTTAGAAAATAAAAAAATTGCGGGCGCCGGATTTGATGTGTACGAAAATGAACCAGAAGTACCAGAAAAACTAAGAGAACTTGATAATGTTGTTATACTCCCACATATTGGCTCGGCCTCATATGAAACAAGGGCAAAAATGTCTGAAATATGCGCCTTGAATACAATTGAAGTTTTAAAAGATAATGGGGGTCAGGTCTCCGGATTTCATATTCCAAAAACCTAATGTGATGGTATTATCATTAAAAAACCAATTTACTTAAAGCGAGTGTTATTTTTTTTTAAAAAAAAATTTATAATAAAAGTCTAAAAAACGCTTGTTTATGACATTTTATAAATTCATTTGCGAATTCCGGAGACCTGACCCCGCGATTTTACTGAGGGATAGTTTTTTTGATTACTTTTATACTTATTAAAGAGGTGATTAAAAATGCAAGGAATCTGGAGGCAAATATTCCATTAATGCCTAAAAAGTATGAAATAATATAGGCAAGAGGTATATAAAGTAAAATCATCTGTAAAATATTTAAAAAAGAGGCGATAAAAGGTTTGTTAAATACATTCAGGGCAGAAGAAGTTACCATAACTATACCATAAAATCCATATCCTGCCGAAACTATTAGTAAATAATTATATCCAATTCTTATTACTTCTGGGTCAGGGTTAAAAAGCCCTACAAGTTTTTCACCTGTGAGATAAAAGATAAAAAAGGAAATAATTGAGCAGACAATAGAAAAAATTCTTGAAACTTTTATATATTCTTTAATACGGTTAAAATTACAGGCACCAAGATTCTGTCCAATAAAAGGTGGAGTAACCGAAACAACTGAATAGATGGGTATTAAAGCAAAAAACTCAAGTCTCGAGGCAACTCCGAAACCCGCAACTGCCTGAGGACCATATACAGAAAGCATTCTTGTTATGACACCTGTTGCAAAAGGCATAACTACTCGGGTAAAAGTTTCAGGAATTCCAATATAAAGAATCTGCTTCCAGGAATTCCAGATTTTAATTAATGGGATATACTGGAAAATAATTAATTTTTCTCTAATAATTAATATATAAAGAGCCACAAATAATGTTATTACCCTTGATAGAACGGTTGCCAGGGCAGCACCCTTAATTCCCATTGCCGGAATAACCCAGAAACCAAATATAAAAACAGGGTCTAATACCATATTCAAAAGGCCTGCAACGGTCATAATGAGGGCTGGCGATTTAGTATCTCCGATTGCACGAATAAGGTTATTGGTTATCATTGGAACTACTTTGAAAATCAAGCCTATATACCATATGAACATATAATCATGAATATATTTTAATACCTCGCCACCTGCTCCCAGCATTTTGAAAAGAGGGTTTATTGTGAAAAGACCTCCAATTGAAATAATTACTGCAAGTATAAGGGCTAGTAAAAAAACTGAGGTTGAAATTAATCTTGACTCTTTTATATCATTTTTTCCATAGGCTTTGGATATTACTGCACCTGCACCGACACCAAGTCCCATGGAAAGGCTTCCAACAACCATCATTACAGGAAACACATATGAAATAGCGGCAAGTTGTAATGTGCCAAGTCTGCCTACAAAGAACGTATCGACAACGTGGAATAAAACTATGCTTAAAACACCAAAAACCATTGGGAGAGCAAGTTTAAATATTACATCTGTGACTTTACCGTTAAGTATATCAACTTTTTTCATCGAAATAATATCCGCATGCAATATCTGTGTTAATATAATCTCTTTCTTTAATATCTTTTTTATTTAATGGAAATACAATACAGTTAATTGGTCTTACTTTGCCATAAATTTTGCAGCAGAAAAGATTATCTTTGCGATATAAAAACGGACATTTAACCAGCAACTGACAACAGGCACCACATTGGTTACATTGGCCTTTACGTTTTTGAAGCATTTTCTTAACCTGCTTTTTTCTAAATGTTGATAAATAAAATCTTCTTATTTTTCCAATACCTAATTTTAAATTGTTTTTCATCTTTTTCTTCATATGACTAAATTTACCTTAAAAATAATAAAATTACAAATTGCTGGTTCTATTTATTTTGTGTTGACATTTAATATCTTTTTTTTTAATATCGCTTGTGAACAGGGAAACGGGAAGTCTGGTGAGATTCCAGCACAGTCCCCGCTACTGTATTCAGGTATCAAAAGCCCTTTTTAGCCATTGGGTAACCCCCCAAGAAGGCTGGGTGAGTAGGAAAGATTTTTGCCGCCTGTAAGTCAGGAGACCGCCCCTGGAGCATTTTAACTGCTTTAATATTACTTCGGGTGAAAAGGAGGTTTCTAATGTATTTATTCAAGTCTTTGATTCCGTAATTTTTTAGATTCTTTAACAATTCAATATGAAAAAATTATTTATTACAAAGGAGACTTTATGAAAAAATTTTTAATTTTATTTTTATTTCTTTTTATTATTAATGCTATAAACGCAGAAAATATGTTTAAACTTGAGGATATTGAAATAAGAGCTGATTCAATAAATGAAAAAGAAAGTTTTTTTCCAGTTGAAAGAATTTATGGACAAAATCTTGATTATATGCCCGAGATTAGTGAGGTTTTAAGATATAATACGGTTTTTGATTTCAGAGATTTTTCAGGTTATGGCAGCCTTTTAACTGCCTCAAGCAGTGGTGTAAGGAGCAGACAGACTCTGAAAACTTTTGAGGGGGTAAAGCTGAATTCTTTTACAACAGGTGATTTTGATATGTCATTAATGGAGGCTGAGCTTATTTCCAGTATTTCTGCTGTCAAAACTCCAGTTTCTTCTATTTATGGTAGTTCTGGCGGTGGCGGTTTAATTGAGTTAAGGGGGAAATCATTTTCTGAAAATGAATACGGTGTAAAATTTGGTACTAATAACTATAAAAAAATTTATTATAATTTTATGCCCTCTGATAATACGCTGATTTTTACGTCTTATAAGGAGTTTGATAATAATATGGATTTTTCTTCCGGGCGTCAGAATTCGCATTTTATTAAATATAAGGATAAGAAAAGCTCGATAATGGCTTATTATACTGATAAATTCAAATATACCCTAGGCCCCCTTTCATTTTTACAGCCTGGAAATTATCAGGATGATGAGCTTTGGCTGCTTTCTTATAATTATAATATTGATTCTAATTTCCGTTTTAAAACTACTTTAAATAAACTTCAGAATATTTTTTATAATAATTCTCTGAAAGTTGAAAATCCAACCGAAACAGAAAATTTAACTTTTGAAATTGAATATGAAAACAGTTATTTTAAGCTTTCCTATGCCAATGAAAATATCGACGGAGATACTACACAATATTCAGATACAAATTTTGACGGTAGCTGGGACTCTGTTTTTTCTTATAAAGAAGAAAGCACAGTGAATTCCCTCAGATTTGAGTCTGAACCTTTAGAGAATATTTTTGTCAGTTTATCTTTCGGAGACCATGATGAATTCGATTCTAATATATCCTATAATATTGGATATGCTTTTAATAAAAATCTTATAAATTTTTCTAAAGGGGTTTGTCTGCCGACTTATAATGATTTATACTGGCCCGATACAGGTTTTGTAAAAGGGAATACGGACTTGGATAAAGAAACTTCAACTTCAATTAACTACTCCTATAATGCAGATGACTTCGGGGTTAGTTTATATCGCATAAAATATAATGATTTAATTGACTGGCAGCAGAATCCTGTTAATTTTAAATGGGCTCCTAAAAACATAAGTAAAGCAACTATTGAAGGGTTCAAATTTGATTATAATATAAATAACAGCTTTAAATTAGGAGCAAGGTTTGAAAATACTTCAGATGGCGAGGGAAATAATTTAACCTACAGAGAGAAAAGAAGCGCATCTTTAAAGTGGCAGTTGGATTCTTTTAGTCAGATTTCACTTTTGCATACAGGTAAGCGTAATTACGATAAGAAAAATACTCTGCCCGGGGTTACTACCTGGAATTATTTTTACTTAAAAGATGATTTTTTTCTTAATATACGAAACATTTTTGATAAAAATTATGTCTTAAATAATGACTACCCTGAAGAAGAAAGAAATGTTATGTTTGGTGTAGTCTGGACTAATTAAATTTTATTAAAAATTATGTCGATAAGTTATATATAGGAAGCAAAAGATAAAATATTATTTAAAATATGGAAGCCGGGGAATTTTCCCCGGCTGGATATAATAATAATCTCAACAAATAACGGCGCGTAAAAAAATTATTGAGGGGGCGCCCATGTGTGTTGATAATAATCATTTAAACATTCTTGTTTTAAAAACTCCCGGAAAAGACCACAAAATTTACTGGTGTGAAGATTGTGACAAAATTCTGGGCACCAGCGAGGACTTTTCAAAGATTTTTTCTGAAAGTAAGGAAGGTGAAGATAAATTTCCAGAAAAAAAAGAATCTAATGTTTATTATATTAATAAGCGAATAGATGCTATTTTGTAAAAGAATCACAAAAAAAATGTTTTACCTATAACCTGTTTTATTATTGTATCTATTCTTGTATAATAAAAATATGCATTCTAAAAAAATTAATTTATTCAGTTTCGGTTTTACTAAAGCTGTTTTTATTATAATTATTTTTTTATCATCTGTGCAGGTTTTTTCAATAGTTGACGAGAAACAGAATATACTTTTAATACATTCCTATCATCGTGGTTATATTTGGTCTGATAAAGTTAATGAAGGTATATTAAATCATTTTCAAGAAAGGGATATTCCCGTTGAATTTTATATAGAGTATATGGATACTCTCCGTATGAATAATGTTGTTTTAGAACTTGCTTATAATCAATATATAGAAGAAAAATATAAGGGTAGGGATATTGATTTAATTATTTCAGTTGATCAGGAAGCATTTAATTTTATAAAAGATGTTAGAAACGACGTTTTCGGGGATATTCCTTTTATATTCTGTGGTATTCAGGAGTTTCAACCCGAAATGTTAAATGGGTTAAAAAATGCAACAGGTGTTTCAAAAAATGTTGATGTTATTGGAACAATTGAGTTAATGTTTGAATTAAATTCAAATATTGAAGAAATTTTTATAATATCAGATAATTCCCCCTTTTCAAAACAGGTTCTAGAAAGAATTGATGAAATAAAAGAAAATCTATTTACCGAAGTTGAATTTAATAATCTGAGGGATAAATCATTAAAGGAAATTGTTGATTATATTTCTGAGGCTGATAAAAATAGCGCTGGTCTTTATGTTTCATATTATTTTAATCCAGAGGGGATTTACTATCAGTCTGAAGAGATTATTAATATGTTGAGTCAGGTTAAAAGGGCGCCTGTTTTTGGGCTTCTTGACTATTATATTGAGCAGGGTCTTGTTGGCGGGAAGGTTGCGTGTGGTGAAATACACGGGAGCAAAGTTGCTGAAATTGCAATAGAGATAATTGGCGGAAAATCCCCTGATGATATTCCAGTAGTTTATGATCTGCCTTATTCTAAAGTTTTTAATTATGATGTTTTACAGGAATTAAACCTTTCTGTCGGAACAGTACCTTCAGATTCGGATATTTTAGGTGAGCCTGATAATTTCTTTTATTTATATAGAAAAAGAATAATAGCAACATTATTATTTTTATTTTTGCAGACAGTGATTATTGTATATTTGTTTATTAATATTAAAAAGCGAAAAAAAGCCGAGAAGGAAATTAAAAAATTTAACGTTACCCTTGAGGACAGAATAAAGGAAAGGACGCTGCAGCTTGAAATTATTAATAATGAACTTGAATCTTTTGTGTACGCAGTTTCTCATGATCTTCGCTCCCCTCTCGGTTTAATTATAGGATATGGTAATATGCTTCTTGAAGAAATGAAAAAGAGAGAAGATGAAAAAGGTGTAAAGTTTTTAAATAATATTGTTAAAGCTGCTGAAAGGATGAACGAGCTTACAAGAGATTTAATGAAACTTGCGCAGTTAAATCAACAGCAGATTGAGTTTGAAGAGTTTAATCTATCAGAAGTTGTTTTTGAAATTCTTGATAATTTAAAAAGACATGAGCCAGATAGAAATATAAAAATAAAAGTTCAAAAAAATCTATTTGTGAAGGCTGATAAATCTCTTATGAAAACTGTTATGGAAAATCTTCTTCAGAATGCTTATAAATATACTGGTGAAGAGGAGGAGGCTGAAATAGAGTTTGGAGAATCTTTATGGAAAAATGTTTCTGGAGAAAATGAAAAAGTTTTTTATGTTAAAGATAATGGGGTTGGTTTTGATATGAAAAACTGTGATAAGATTTTCGAGGTTTTTACCAGGCTTAAAAATTCTAAAAAGTTTAAAGGGACTGGTATTGGACTGGCCACCGTAAAACGAATTATTGACAGGCATAATGGGAAAATATGGGTTGAGGCAAAAGAAAATATAGGTTGTATTTTTTATTTTAAAATTTAAAGGTGTTTTTTATGAAAGCAAGCAAAGGAAATAGATTACATATAGCAATATTTGGCAGAAGAAATGTTGGAAAATCCAGTTTGATAAATGCTGTAACTAATCAGGAAATTGCTCTTGTTTCTGATGTTGCCGGTACGACGACTGACCCTGTTTTTAAGGCTATGGAAATATTGCCTGTTGGGCCGGTTTCCTTAATTGATACTGCGGGTCTTGATGATATTGGTGATTTAGGCGAAAAAAGAATTAAACGAACAAAAAAAATACTCCGCAAAACCGACCTTGCGTTGTTGGTTGTTGGGCCTGATGAAGTATTAAATAGAAGTTGTGATTTTGAAAAAAAACTGCTTGAGGAAATAAATGAAAGACAAATTCCTGTTATTCTAGTACTAAATAAAATTGATATTAAAGATGTTGATAAAAATATTATTAAAGAAAATTTTAAAGAGTTTAACTTTGAAATTGTTAAAGTAAGTGCTCAGAAAAGAGAGGGAATAGAGGAGTTAAAAAAGGCTATTGCCAGCAATAAAAGCCATGACTGGATTTCTAAAACTCTGGTAGGGGATTTAATTGATCCTGGGGATATGGTTGTGCTGGTTGTGCCAATTGATAATGCGGCTCCTAAAGGAAGGCTTATTCTGCCTCAGGTTCAGGTATTAAGGGATATTCTTGATAATAATGCCTCTGCTGTTGTGGTAAAAGATACTGAGTTAGAACAGACTTTAAAAAAAATTAAAAAACCATCTCTTGTAATAACTGATTCTCAGGCTTTTGAAAAAGTATCAGAAATTACTCCTGAAAATGTCAGACTTACTTCTTTTTCTATTCTTTTTGCTCGTTACAAGGGGGATTTAGATATTTTTAAAAAAGGGATAGAAAAAATAAATATGTTAAAAGATGATGATAAAATTCTTGTGGCCGAAGCATGTACTCATCATGTTCAATCTGATGATATTGGAAGATATAAAATTCCTCGATGGCTCAGGGAAAAAACTGGAAAAAAACTCCAATTTTCACATGTGACTGGGGGTGATTTTCCTCAAAATCTTAAGGATTATGCTCTTGTTATTCACTGTGGTGCCTGTATGATTAATAAAAGGGAAATGATGTACAGGTTGGAATATTCTGAAAAAAATAATGTTCCTATTGTGAATTATGGTCTTATAATTGCCTATATTAAAAATATTTTCGAAAGGGCCTCTAAAGCGTTGATAAAATAAAATATTTTTCCTTAAAGCAAAGTGTGTAGGCCTGACCACTCGCTTTATTTTATTTCGTAATAAATTTTAATCTTCAGCTTTTATCTGCACCTTTTTGCTCTCATTGCTTTTTCACTTCTTACTTCTTACTTCTCACTTTTCACGGCTCTTCTCGGCCTCTCACTTCTCATTACCCTTTTGGGTTATTGTAATTAAATTTTTAATGTAATATAATATAATTAACGAATAAATTATTGTTTGAGTTTAGCAAATTTTTTTAAAAGGCTTTTGTGGTCAGGCCTAAAGAAAAGTCAAAAGCTTTCAGCTTAGTAAAATCACCTAAAGGTGATAGTAAAGTTATCTAACGATAACAGTAAAGTAAATTAAAATTTACAGTATTTTTGTTTTAATCTTTTGCTGTCAGCTTTAGCTAACTTAACTGTTGTTTAAGTGTTAACAGGTTAAAATTTTAAAAAAAGGTGTGTTTATGGATAAAATTAAAAATATCAGGCTGGGTTCAATATTAAAAAAACTTGCAGATATTGTATTAGTAGCCGGGAATGATTTTGTAATAAAATATTTAAACGAAAGAGGTGAAAAATTTTTTAATATTAAAGTTAATTCTGAAAATAAAAGTTATAAATGCCATAAAGTTGTGTGGGGAAATTTTTTAGATAGCACGATTTGTCCAATTGAAAAAGCTATAAAAACAAAAAAAGAAGTTGTTATTGAAAGAGGTACTAAAAGAGGATATTTTTTTTTAATTCGGGCTATTCCTATTTTAAATAAAAATAATAACGTGGATGATGTTTTGCTTTTAATGGATGATATTACAGGGAAAAAACATTTTGAAATTTTTATGGAAAAAGCTCAAAAAAGAAACAATATAATTATTGATTCGTTGAGGGGTGCGTTCTGGGAATGGGATATAAATAACAGTGAATTTGTTGACTTCAGCCCTCGATGGTATGAAAGTCTTGGGTATGAGCCATATGAACTTCCTCCAGAAAATATAACATGGTTTCAGGTTGTTCATCCCGATGATATGAAGTTTATTATTGATGAGGTGTATTCTATTATTAAAGGGGAAAAAACTAAAATAAAATTTAAAATGCGTCTGAAATCAAAAAGGGGTGAATATAAAACTTTTTATTGTTTTGGAAAATACTTTGAGGATAAAGAGCTTGGGAAAAAGACAATTATTGGTATTAATATTGAAGTTTCAGAGCTTGATTTTTAAAAGTGTTTTTTGGAGGGAATTTTAATTTATGAGTGAAGATAGAAAAAAAATTAAAAATATTTTAAATGAAGGAATTGATATACTAACAGAAACCAGAAAATATGATATTAATGATGAAGATGAAAATTCTGAAAATATGGAACTTAAAGATATTGAGGAGTATATAAATTCTGAAAATGGTGATTTTGATATTGAAGTTGAAGATGATAAAATGAAGGCTTATTTAACTGTTATTCCGCCAGTAGGAAAAGGAAAACCTGTCGAGTTTAACGAGGTTGAGCGTTTTTTAAAAAATAAAAATATTGTTTATGGAGTTGATTTTAAAAAAATTGAAAATCTTTTAAAAGAAGCAGAAAATGGTAAAAAAATTGAAAGTAAAATTATTGCAGAGGGGATACCTGTTAAACCAAAGGTTGCACGTAAATATGTTAAATTATTTGAAAATAAAAAACCAAGTGATTTTATGGATAAAAATGGAAAAATTAATTATAAAGAAATGAATAAAATTTTAAGTGTTGAGGATGGTGAGAAGATAATTCAGCTTATTCCCGGAAAAGATGGTGAAAATGGCGTGAATATAGAAGGGAATGAAGTTTTTCCAGATAACGTAGATGAAGAAATCCTGCTACCTGGATTAAATGTTTTTTTTGATGAAGAAGATAATCTTTTTTATTCCAGGACCTGTGGCAGGGTTAAAATAACTGATTCTGGTGAAGTTTCTGTGCTTCCAGAACTTATAATTGACAATGATTATGATTTAAATGTTGGAAATATTGATTATAAAGGCTCGATTATTGTAAAGAAAAATATTCTTGATGGCTTTGAAATTAAAGTAACTGGTGATATTATTGTTGATGGAAGTGTTTACGGCTCTAATATTGAATGTGGCGGTAATATTTTTGTTGGCAAGGGAATAGTTTCAAAAGAAGAACATATTATTTCTGCAAAAAAAAATATTACGTGTAAATTTATTGAAAATTCCAAGATTTTTGCAGAAGGAAATATTTCTGTTAGTAAAGCGGTTGTGAGAAGCGAGATCTGTGCACTCGGAAAGGTTGATGTAAAAGGTGAAAGGGGGCAAATTGTCGGTTCTAAGGTTTTTGGTTTTGATGGTGTTGAATGTGAAGAGGTTGGTTCATCTATGGGCACAAAAACTACAATCGGGGCTGGGATCAATTTTTACTTATTTAAAGAAATTGAAAAAAATGAAGAAAACATTGAAGAATTAAGAAATATGTCTGTTAAAATAAGGAATTATGTTAAAAAAATCACTGAAAATCAATCTGATTTATCAAAAATGACAGATGAAATAAAAAAAATTATTCATGTGCTCTCAGGAAAAAATAAAAAAATACTCCAAACAATTGAGAAAATAAAAAATAAATCCATGGAGATAGACTCTGAGATTTATAATACGGACGGTTTTCCTTATATAAGAATTTATCGTGAATTTCATTCAGGTGTCAGTATATTTTTAGGCAGGGCAAGACTTTTTAACAATAAAAAGGATTTTAATGTTAAGTTTGTATGGGACAAAGCTTTAAATAAAGTTGTACAGGCAGCGCTTTAAAATCACATAAGGCTGTTTTCCATCAGGGAAAAATACCCTGTTTTTGAAAAAATTATATGGTCTAAAAGGTTAATTCCGACAATTTCACCTGTTTCATTTAATACGTTTGTTATTTTTATATCTTCTTTTGATGGTTTTAAAGAACCTGAAGGATGATTATGGGCGATTATAATAGAAACTGCCCGGTCTTTTATTGCCTCAAAAAAAACTTCTCTAGGATGAATCTGTGTTCTGTTTATAAGACCTATTGTAATTATATGAGTGTTTATAACCTCAGAAGCACCGTTTAAAGTTATTAAAATAAAATGTTCTTTCTGTTTAGTGTTTAAATATGAGATTAAAGGTAATACATTTTCTGGACACGTTATTTTAATGCCTTCTGGTTTTATACGCCTTCTGAAAAATTCGTTTGCCGCTAGTATTAATGCAGCCTTTGCTTTTCCGAGCCCGGGAACTTTTTTAATATCGTTAAATCGTAGCTCGTTTTTATAAGTGTCTAATTTTGAGACAATTCTTTTAGAAAGCTCAAATACGTTCAAGCCTTTAATACCAGAACCAATAATAATTGCCATAAGCTCTTCGTCATTAAGGGTTTTAACCCCTGAATGGAAAAGTTTTTCACGCGGTAAAAGCTTTTTGTTAACAATTTTTTTGCAGTACATAACACCCCCCTGAATTAATTTTTGTTAATTTTGGGAATGCAATAATTGTACCGATTTTTTAATAACAATTATATTTATTTATTTGAGTTTAGCAATTTTTTTTAAAAGACTTTTGTGGTCAGGCCTAAAGAAAAGTAAAAAGCTTTCAGCTTAGTAAAATCACCTAAAGGTGATAGTAAAGTTATCTAACGATAAC
>JBNJGP010000031.1:0-31128 GCA_051747805.1 Candidatus Muiribacteriota bacterium | reverse complement strand
GCCCGGGCTTGCAAAAACTTTAATGGTTTCAACTATGGCTGAATGTCTGGGGTTGAATTTTAAACGCATACAGTTTACACCCGACCTTATGCCTTCAGATATAACCGGTAGTGATATTATTGAAGAAAAACCTGATAAATCCAGACAGTATAAATTTATTAAGGGTCCTGTTTTTTCCAATATTGTATTAGGTGATGAAATTAATCGTACTCCTCCGAAAACACAGGCGGCATTGTTGCAGGCAATGCAGGAGCATACGGTAACTGTAAATGGAAATAATTATAAATTAGAAGAACCTTTTCTTGTTCTTGCAACTCAGAATCCAATTGAGCAGGAAGGTACCTATCCTCTGCCTGAGGCACAGCTTGACAGGTTTATTTTTCAGGTTGATATTAGTTATCCTGAACGTTCTGAAGAATTATCAGTTGTTAAAAATTCGACATCGGCTTATGAGTATAAACTTAATAAAGTTTTAAGTCGCGAAAATATACTGGAAATTCAAAAAATTATAAAGCAGGTTCCAGTTAGTGATGAGTATATCGAAACTGCTGTAGATGTTATAAGGGCGACGAGGCCAGAATCCGGAAACAGTGTGGCAAAACAGTGGCTTTCTTATGGTGCTGGACCACGTGCGTCTCAATTTCTTATTTTAGCTGCCAAGGCCAATGCTATTATTTCCGGTAGATTCGGGGTAACCAGAGAGGATATTATGAGTATGGTAAAACCTGTTTTAAAGCACAGAATTATTACAAACTTTAATGCAGAAGCTGAAGGAGTTACAAAAGATACTGTTATTTCGGAGCTTATGGACAGTTTATGAAATTTTTGAATTTAAAAGAACTGTCCTCTTTAAAAAACTTGAATTTCGTTGCAAAAACCGTTGTTGAGGGTTTTTTATACGGACAGCATAAAAGCCCTTATTCCGGAGTTAATATAGAATTTTCTGAATACAGGCCCTATACTTTTGGTGATGAATTAAAAAATATTGACTGGAAATTATGGGGAAAAACAGACAAGCTTTATGTTAAAAAATTTGAAGAAGAAACAAATATGCGTGTCTGGATTCTTCTAGACAGTTCAAAATCAATGTTTTATGGAAGCGATAAAATAACTAAACTTTTTTATGGTAAAATAATGGCATCAGCTTTAAGTTATATTTTTTTGAATCAACAGGATTCTGTCGGGATTGCTGATTTTTCAGACTCAATTAAAAATATTATTCCAGTTTCTCTCAAATACGGGCAGTTTGCAAGAATTATGAATATGCTTGATAAAATCGAACCTGGCGGCACTACAGATATGGATAAAACTTTTTCTTATTTTTCATATATGGTAAAAAAAAGAGGGCTGATTATAATAATATCAGATTTTCTTGAAAAAAAAGAAAATTTGATTAAAACAATTAACTACTTTAAAAAGAAAAAAAATGAAATTATTGTATTTCAGATTTTTGATAAAGCTGAAATTGAGTTTCCTTTTTCAAAAGAAATGGTTTTTATTGACTCTGAAACCGGAGAAAAAATTCAGGAAGACCCCTATAAAATTAAAGAGACATATATCAGGGAGTTTAAGAGAAACAATGAGAATATTAAAAAATTATGCAGAGAAAATTCTATAAATTATAGCATGATTTGTACTGAAGATGATATATTAAAAACTATCGGACAGGTGTTTAAAGGTTAATTAATGAAATTTTTATTTAGTGATTTTTTTATATGGGGCTTTTTTTTAATTGTTCCTCTTATTTTTTACTTTCTTAGAAAACCCGATGTAAAAAAATATTATATCCCAACCTTCAAATTTATTAAAATTGCGTCTAAAAAGAAAAAGAAAGTTTTTAACTTGAAAGAATTTCTTATGATGATTTTACGCACTTTAATAATTTTATTAATTATTTTAGCTGTAGCTAAACCTGTTTTAGATAATGTGCTGATTGCCGGAGAAAAAGATTTTGTGCTGATTATAGATGATTCTTTTTCGCTTAATTTATTTTTTAAAAATGAAAATGAATATAAAGATTATATAAAAAATAATATAAAAAATATTATCCCTGCTGAAATAAATCCCGAAATTAGTTTTATATATAGAAATTCAGATAATTTTCAGTATGAGATTTTTTCAAACCTTGATGATTTAAAATTTCAGAATAAAAATTTTAGTATTAATCAGGCTATGGAATATACATATTCAAGGTTTGCGGATGAGGTCAACATTTTACTTATATCTGATATGCTAGAAAGCAATTTTGCAAATATTACAGAAGATATGAACGAAAAAATTAATTTTTTTCAAATTGATAAAACACCAGTATCAAATATATGGGTATCAGATATAGAATTTTCTGAAACAGCCTTTAAAAATAAGGAAGAACCCGTTTACTTAACAATATCAAATTCACATCACAGTACAATATCCGGACGGGCCTCAATAGAAAAAAATAATACTGTAATAAATTCTAAATTATTTAACGTAGAATCAAACAGCAAAACAGAAATTTTATTTAACATAGATTTAAAAAATTCTGGAATTCAGAAGTACAAGGTTGTACTAGAAGGAGATGATTTTAAAAGAGATAATAAATATTATTTTTCTTTTAATGTAAGAGATAAAATTAATATACTTCATACGGGTAAGAAGTTAAATACTTTTTTAAGAAGAGCTTTAACTTCAAATAGTTTAATCAGTCCTTTCAGAGTTTCTTCTCTTGATAATGCTAATATTGAATATGCGGATTTTGTAATTGCTGATGATTTAAGTTCTATAGAGCAGGAAAAAGATATACTCAAACAATTAATTAAAAAAAGCATTGATATTATACTTTTCCCTTCAAATATTTCTTCATTTAATAATTATCTTTACAAGCACGGACTTTCGCCTGTGAAACTTTATGATTATACGGGCGGAATAAGGAAGGCGAGAGGAGAAGAAATTTTATCAATGTTTAACTTTTCCGGGAATTACCTGCTTGATGATTTTGCTTCTGCAGATGAAATTATTTTTTTTGATGATAGAATTCCAGCCTATGCTAAAAGCAGTATTGAAAATTCAAACCTTCATTTTTTCAACTTTGTACTTGGTCCTGAAACAACTGATTTTATTTTTTCTCCTTATTTTGTTTATTACTGGTATGAATTTTTCAAAGGAAATCTGGAGGCACAGGATGATATTTTTTATACTGATACTCCTTTTATCCCCCAGGAAATTGCTCCTTCTGAAAGAAGAACTGACAAAGTGTTAAAAGAACCAGGATTTTACACAGTTGAAGATAAATTGATAGTATTTAATCTGCCCTCTACGGGAAGTGATATAAGCAGAATTGAAAAAAATGAGGAGATTATAAATATATCTCAACAAAGAAAAATAAAAGGAGAGTTTAATTTACGGTCTTTTTTTGGATTTTTATTAATTTTTCTTTTAATACTTGAATTTTTTTTATCGGATAGATGGTTATGAAAATAATAATTTTAAGAGTTTTAATTTTAATAATGGCGGGGCTATTTTTATTTAACCCGGTTTTATCATGTACAACAAAAACAGAAAATACAGAAAATACCGCTTTTTTACTTGATATTTCAGAAAGTATGGATGAGTTTATACCCGAAGTTGATAATATTTCCAGGAAATATGATGAATTTAATATATATTATTTTGCAGAGGATTTTTCAAAAGACCGTGCTGAAGTTGAAAAAAACACTAATTTTACAAACATTATAAGTTCTATTAACAGAATACCTGTTTCCTATCAGAATTTAATTTTAATAAGCGATGGAAACGATACCTCTTTTAAAGACCAGAGATTAAATACAACGGCGAGGATTTTTTCCTGCCCGCTCGGACATGAAGAAGAAAAATTTGACATAATTGTCCGGGATGTAAATTTTTCCAATTATATTCAGGCGGGAAGAGAAGAAGAATTTGATTTTCAGGTTTTTTTAAATGGAACAGAGGAAATTAATGGTTTTTTTGAGTTTAATGAAAAAAACAAACCTGTTAACCTTAAACATGGTGAAAATAATATAAAGATAAATGAAGTTTTTCCGAAAGGAAGTCATAACTTCAGGGCGGGAGTGGTACCGTTTCAAAACGAGAACAGGATAGATAATAATTATATTGATATATCTTTTGAGGTCGGAACTGAAGAAATTATTTCTGTAATTAATCAGAAACAGGTAAATGTAGATGCGGCCTTTTTAAGAAGAGTTCTTGCCAGACTGGGTCAGGTGGAGCTTAATACAAATGAATTTGATGACAGTATTATTTCTTCTCTGGATTTACTAATTGATTTTGATGAACCTTCCTTTAAAATAGATAAAATTGAAGATTTTATAAACGATGGCGGAGTATATTTTTACTTTATGACACAAAACACCCCTGAAGAAGTTGAAATTCCTTTTGTTAAATCTCCTTCAGTTCTTGTTTCAGAATCAATTTCACCTGTTTTTAATCAAAACTATATGAGAATGCCTTTTTTTGAGATAAAAGACAATGTACTCCATTCTGAAAAAATATGGAATAATGCTCTTACATTTAATTATCTATATAAATATAAAAATAAAAGACCTTATGAGGCCCAGGATTTTATTACTGACAGTGATAATAATCCGGTGCTTTCTTTGATGCATAGGGGAAGAGGAGTTTATGGTATATTTACTTCGGGTCCTTTTTACACTAAATCATTAAACAGTATTTTCAGATACGATCTTCCCCATAATTTATTTAATTTATTTTTTGAAAATTTTTTCGGGAACTATGTATCTAAAAATCGTGATATAAATCCTGCTGGATTAAAAAAGTATTACACGGTTGGTGAAAATCTGGAACTGGATATTCATACTAGCATTGAGGGAAATGTTGAGGTTTTTTTAAATGATGTAAAAATTTCAGACAGAAAAAAAATAAGCAAGGAATTAAGAAGTGAAGGCAGAAAGGTGCTGACCGTGCTTTTAAAGCAGGGAGAAGCTCTAATAAACAGACAGGAGTTTACTTTTTTTGTTTATCCACATATTCTTGAATTTGAAAAAACTGAGGTCAACCCTTCATTTATGAAAGAGCTTGCCTATAAAACTGATGGAAAATTTTTAGAGTATAATGACCTTCAACTTTTTATGGAAGAATACGGAGAATTTACAACTGAAAAAGAGGATATTGAAATTGTTCATACTAATTTATTTATCTTTTTGTTTATTTTTTTAATTTCAATTTATTTTTATTCTATTTACATTAGAGCTTGAGTTTTTAAAAAGCAGATAAAACAACCTGTAGACAATGAAAATTCTTCAGTAGTATGGCCTTCAAACTTTGTGGTTTCAAACAGAATTTTCTTTTTTTCATTGCTAATTGCGGATACACTCAGGTCATATTTGCAATTTTAAAAAAAATAGTGTAATATAATTCAAAATATGTCCATTAAAAATAAAGGGCGAGAATATCGCCCTTTAATTTTTATAAAGAAAAATTGGAGGCCTCAAATGAATGCCCAGATTTTACAAGCGCTAGAGCAATTAGAACGAGATAGAGGTATAAATAAAGAAGTTGTGATTGAAACTATAAAAAGTGCTGTAGTACAGGCACTTCGAAAAAAATTTTCAGATATAGACAAGCTCGAGATTGAATTTGATAATGAAGATGGCGAAATTCGAGTTTACGCTGTTAAAAGAGTTGCAAAAGGCAAGGCTAGAAACATTAATGAAATTGGTCTTCAAACAGCCCGGGAGCATGATCCCGATATTAAAATAGGTGATAATATTAAAATCGAGTTGGCGCCTGAAAGTGTTGGCAGAATAGCTGCTCAAACTGCACGGCAGATAATTGTACATAAATTCAAGGACGCTGAAAAAGATTCGATTTTTAATTTTTATCAGAAAAAAATAAATACGGTTGAAATGCTTAAAGTTCAAAAGGTGAATGCTGATGGCAGCGTTCTTGTAGAACTTGAGAAACTTGAGGCTGTAATATTAAAAAAGGATCAGATACCCGGGGAAAAGTTCAGATCTAATAAAATTATTAAAGCATTGATTGCAGATGTAAGAAAAACTACAAGGGGACCGGTTGTCTATTTGTCAAGAACTCATCCAGAGTTTTTAAAAAAACTTTTTGAGCAGGAGATTCCTGAAATAGAAGAGGGAATTATTCATATTAAATCGGTGGCAAGAGAGCCTGGAAGTAGGTCGAAAATTGCGGTTTTTTCAGATCATGAAAAGATAGATTCTGTTGGAGCGTGTGTCGGAGTAAAGGGCGTGAGAATTCAACAGGTTGTGAATGAGTTGCGTGGTGAAAAAATTGATGTTATCAGATACAGTGATGATATAAGAAAATATATTACAAATGCCCTGGCACCTTCTGATGTTATTTCTATTGAAATAAAGGAAAACGGGGGAATTACTGAAACTGAAGTTGTTGTTCCAGACCATCATCTTTCACTTGCAATAGGTAAAGAGGGGCAGAATGTAAGGTTGGCTGCAAGGCTGGTTGGTGTTAAAATAGATATATTAAGCGAAAGTCAGAAAAAAGAAAAAGTTGAAAAAATGTTATGAGATATTTTTTAATTATAGAAGATGAAATTTTTTACAGTATAAATAAGTATTTAAGTTTTTCATAAAGAAAGGGGGCGTTTTAGTGAGTATTAGATTAAGTGAAATTAAAAAGAAAACAGGTGTTAACTATAATGACATATATGAGGCATGTGATGATTTGGGGATAGAGCTTAAAAAACGTCATCATTCTACAACATTGAGTGTAGAAAGTGCAGAAAGTCTATATGATTATTTTTCGTCAGAAAATATGGAAAATGCCCCGAAAAAGACAAAAAAAGAAACTGGCAGAAAAACCAAAAAGAAGCCTAAAATGGTCTCAGATGGAGAAATTATTATAAATGCGGAATTAAAAGATGGACAGAAAAAGAAAGAGGAGCCATTTGTTGATAAGGATTTTGAAGAAGAGCTTGATGAGCTGGAAATTTTTGAAGAAGAAACGGGTAAAAAATTTTCTAAAGAGGAAAGAAATAAGCGAAAATCAAGAAAAAAGAATATTGATAATTTAAGTGAAAGAGAACTGAAAGAAAAAAAAGAACAGGCTAAACAGGAGCAGAAAAGAAAAGAAGAACAACAGGAAGAACAGCCTGTGATTCAGCTTGAGGATTTTATTTCTGTTAAGGAATTTGCTGATAAATTAAATGTTAATCAGAATGAAATAATTAAAAAATTAATGCTTCTTGGCGTAACCAATGTCACACAACCTCTTGATTATGACGTGGCCTCCCTTATTGCAGAGGATTTTGGATATGAAACGGAAAATAAACAGGAGGCAGAAAACAAAAGGGCCGAAGCTTTGAGAGCCGAACTTTTAAAGCCCAGACCAGCCGTAGTTACAATTATGGGTCATGTAGATCATGGAAAAACAACATTACTTGATAATATAAGAAAATCAAATGTTGTAGCCAGAGAATCAGGAGGGATAACCCAGCATATTGGGGCCTATCAAATAACATGGAAAAAAAATAAAATAACGTTTATTGATACTCCCGGTCATGAGGCTTTTACCGAAATGAGAGCTCAGGGAGCAAACGTAACAGATATTGCTATTATTGTGATTTCAGCAGATGATGGATTAAAGCCCCAGACCATGGAGGCAGTTGACCATGCAAAAGCTGCGGAGGTTCCTATAATAATAGCTATTAATAAAATTGATAAACCTGGAGCTAATCCGGAAAAAGTCAAACAGGAACTTGCAGGAATTGGTTTAACACCAGAATCATGGGGCGGGGACACAATTACCGTTGAGCTTTCGGCTAAAAATGGCATAAATATTGAAGAACTTCTTGAAATGATTATTCTTGTAGCAGAAATGGAAGAGTTCAAGGCTGAATACGACATTTCTGCTCATGGTGTTATAGTTGAATCTTTTAAGCATAAAGGAAAAGGTCCTCTTGCCACTGTTGTTGTTCAGCAGGGAGTGCTTCATAAAGGAGACATTGTAGTTTCTGGTGTTGCCTATGGACGAATTAAGGCAATGTTTGATGAATATGGGAAAAATGTTGAAAGGGCAGAGCCGTCAAAACCCGTTGAACTGATGGGGCTTTCTGAAGTTCCTCATGCCGGAGATAAATTTAAAGTTGTTGCAAATGAAAAGCTGGCTCGTGAAATTACAAGCAAGCATGCTGAAAAAGTTAAAAACCAGAAAATGAAACTTAACCGTGCAAAAACAATAGAGGATATTTTTTCTTCGGCTGCCGAGGAAGAGAAGAAAAAGCTTAATATTATTTTAAAATCTGACGTAAGAGGTACTGGAACCGCAATTAAGGAAAGTATAGATAAACTTCAGGATGAAGAAATTGATGTTAAAGTTATTCACAGTGGCGTAGGAATGGTTTCTGAAACTGATATTAACCTGGCAGTTGCCTCGGATGCTATTATTATTGGATTTAATGTGAGAGAATCTGCAAATGCTAAAAAACTTGCAGAAAAAGAAGGTGTTGAAATAAGAACTTATAAAATTATTTATGAGATAATAGATGATATTAAAAAGTTTGTAAGGGGAATGTGGGAAACAAGATATGAGGATGTTGTTATTGGTTCTGCAAAAGTGTTGACCACATTTAAAGTTCCAAAGGCCGGTGTTATTGCCGGGTGCAAAGTTGAAAATGGTGTGGTGAAGAGGAAAGCTAAAGTTAAACTTATAAGAGACGGAGTCGAAATTTATTCTTCTAAAGTTTCATCTCTTAAAAGATTCAAGGATGATGTCAAAGAAGTTTCTTCGGGGTATGAATGCGGTGTTGGTATTGAAAACTACAATGACATCAAAGAGGATGATATTATTGAATTTATTGAAGAACAAGAAGAGGAAAGAGAAGCATAATGAAAAAAGAGAGTATAAGATTAAAAAAAATTAATAGTTTAATAAAGGAAATTACAGCTAAAATTTTAAAAAAAGAAGTTACAGACCCCAGACTTTCTAAAATGACTGTGATAAATATTAAGGTTGCTCCGGATTTGAGGGAGGCGAAAGTTTTTTACAGTGTTTTAGGCGGTCAGGAAGATAAAAAAGAGGTTAAAGAAGCTTTAAAAAAAGCCGGTGGTTTTATTCAGGCGAAGTTTTCATCAGAAATTAATTTAAAGTATACTCCAAAGCTTATTTTCCTGTTTGATGATAGTGTAGAAAAAGCCCAGCGAATGGAAGAAATTTTTAAAAAGATTAAGGATGATAGAAATGATTAAAACTTATAATAGAATTAAAGAAATAATTAATGATTATGATGATATAGCTATTTTTTCGCATGTACGTCCTGATGGCGATTCAATTGGATCATCACTTGCGATGGACATTCTTCTTAAAAAAATGGGCAAGAATTCTAAAATTTTTTTTAGAGATAATGTGCCTGAAGTTTATCAGTTTTTACCCGAATTTAATAATGTCTTTGGTCTTGATGATTTTGACTCAATCGATTATGATTTAATAATTGTTCTGGATATATCTGAAATAAACCGACTGGGACTTAATAGTTCTGAATTTTATGGCAAAAAAATTATATGTATTGATCATCATTATACAAACGAGGGTTTTGCTGACATTAACCTTATAAATCCACAAAAAGCCGCAACATGCTTAATAGTTTTTGAAATGATGAATGAAGTATTCAAAGAATTTATAGACAAAAATATAGCTGCCTGTCTCCTTACAGGTATTGTATCAGATACCGGAGGATTCAGGTTTAGAAATACTGATTCAGAAGTTTTTAAAGCTGTTTCTGAAATAATCAGGCAGGGAGTAGATTATCAGGATATAATGGCGAAAATCTACTGTTCTTATCCGCTTAGAAAATATACTCTCCTGAAACGTGTTTTAAAGAACTCTGAAATGGAAAAGAATTTTGTTTATTCTTATATTACAGAACAGGATTTTAAAGATACAAAAGCATGTCAGGAAGATACAGATGGTATTGTTAATCAGCTTATGGTGTATAAACCGTTTGAGCTGGCATTTCTTGTAATGCAGACTGGTAGGGAACATCAAAAAATAAGTATTCGGTCTAAAAAGCTTGATATATCTAAAGTGGCCAGAAAATTTGGTGGAGGAGGCCATAAAAATGCTTCCGGGTTTAATATGACGGGAGAAATAAATAAAAATATTGACAAAATACTCAAAGTTGTAAGAGAGTTTTTAGAAAATGAGTAATAAAGATGAAAAATTAAATTTTCTTCTTGAAATCAGCTCTTCTGTTTCAAGTATATTTAATTTCGAAGCACTGTTAAGAGTTGTTATAGAAAAATTGCTTACAATTATGAACTGCTCAAGGTGTTCAATTGTTTTAATGAATGAGGAAGGACAACCTTTTATTAAAATTGGTAAAGGTTTTAACTCTCCTGGTTTTGTAGAAAATGAAAAAATAAAAAAAACCGGATGGGTAACTAAAAAAATTATTTCAGAAAAAAAATCAGTTCTTGATAAAAAAAGAAACTTTTTAAGTGTACCAATAATTATCAGAGAAAAATTGCTTGGTATAATCAATTTAACAGAAAGAAATGACAATAAACCGTTTTCTGATGAAGAAAACGATCTGCTTTTTATTTTTGCAACTCAAATTGGATATACTATTGAAACAATAAAGTTACATAAAAATATTGTAAAAATGGAAAAATTAAGTCGTGAGATGGAACTGGCGACTGTTTTTGCAAAAAAAATCACCAAAAAAATTGATAATATAGAAAATATAGATGTAATGACTTTTTATAAGCCAGCCTTTGATGTAGGCGGGGATTATTTTGAAAAAATTCAAATTTCAGAAGATGAATATATACTGTTTCTTGGAGATGTTTCTGGTAAAGGGTTATATGCCTCTCTAATAGTAATTATGATACACAGTTTAATAAAAGCGCTTACATGGAATAAATGTGCCGCTGAATTCAATCTCGAAGATTTTATTAATAAATTAAACCAGATGCTTTTTGATGAAATAGGGAATGAAATAACCTATTCTACTTTATTTTTTTTAAAAGTAAATGTAAAAGAGAAAGAAATCGAATATATAAACTGTGGACATAATTTTCCTATGTATATTAGCGATTCAAATATTGAGTATTTAAAAACAGGCGGCGTATTTATAGGAACATTCGAGGAATATCAATTTGAAAGTAAAAAAATAAAATATAACGATGGGGATTTAATGTTTATTTATTCTGACGGGGTTATTGAGTATAGTGATGATATTGACTATCTAACTCAGCAGAATAAATTGAAAGATTTAATAAAAGAAAATAAACAGAATAACCTTTCTATTATATTAAATAATATATTTGAAAATTATTGTGATTTTGAGAAAAAAGCTGTTAATGACGATGTTTCTATCGTTATGTTGAGGTTCTAGTGTTTGGAATACTAATAGTTAATAAACCTTCCGGTATTAGTTCATATGATGTAATAAGACATATAAAAAAAACCAGGCTTAAATCAAAAATTGGTTATCTCGGCACATTAGACCCTATGGCCAGGGGAGTACTTCCTGTTATGATTGGAAAGACAACAAAACTGGCAGATTATTTCAGCAGGGGAACTAAAAGGTATCTCGCCAGAATAACTTTTGGCATTAAAACTGATTCCTATGATATAACAGGAAAAGTTGTAGCTGAAAAAAAAGATTTTAAATTGCCCGATATTAATGAATTAAATAAAAAACTGAATGTTTTCCGTGGATTTATAAAACAGGTTCCTCCAACTGCCTCTGCAAAAAAAATTAAGGGGCAACGTGCATATAAACTTTTTAGAGAAGGAAAAGAATTCGAAATGAAGCCTGTTGAAGTTGAAATTAAAAATTTAAAAATACTTGAACTGTATGGTAACGAACTTATGGTTGAAATAGAATGCTCAAAAGGTACTTATATACGCTCACTTGCAAATGATATAGGTGATATGCTTCAAATACCTGCAGTGCTTTCGAGTTTAACCAGAACTAAATCCGATGAGTTTTTTATTGAAGATTCTGTAAAGCTTGAAGATATAAAACAAAAAGATGATATAATCAAAAACTTATTAAACCCCGGTAATTTTATAGAACTTCCCTCTGTTTTTTATAATTTTCCCTCAAAAGTTAAAAATGGTATTTTTATTAAAAATATAAATAAAATTAAAAATGGACAGATAGTTAAAATTTGTTCTTTAGAAGGGGAATTTCTTGCTCTGTATAAAGCTGAAAATAACTTATTAAAACCAGAAGCAGTATTAATATGAATATTTTTTATGATTTTAAAAAAAACACAAAATATAAAAACTGTGCGCTCTCGATTGGGAATTTTGACGGAGTACATGCCGGGCATGATTATATTCTTGAAAAAACATTGGAATACTCAAAAATTAATAATTTAAAGGCTGCTGTTTTCTCATTTTATAATCATCCTTCAATTTATATTAATAATTTAAGAAACTATTGCATAACTACTCCTGATGAAAAAATTAAAATTATGCAGAAAAAAGGAATAGATGTTATTTTTTCCCCATGTTTTGAAAAATATATGAATATAGAGGCTACCGAGTTTCTAAGGATGATTGACAAGTTTTTGTCACCGTCACTGATTACTGTAGGTAAGAATTTTCATTTTGGATATAAGAGAGAGGGCGATACAAATCTTTTAAAAAAATTTTTTAAAGAGAGGGCTAATATAATAGAACCTCTAAAAATAAACGGAGACAATATATCTTCTACTAAAATAAGAACATTTATTAAAAAAGGGGAGGTGAAAAAAGCCTCTGAGTATTTAAAAAGACCATTTTTTATGCACGGTATTGTTGAGTCTGGAAACAGAATTGGAAGAGAGTTTAAAGTACCAACTCTAAACTTCCGGGTTAAAAACTCATGTAAAATAATTCCAGACCCCGGAGTATATTTTTCAAAAACTTTAATTAATAATAAAAAATTTGTAAGTATAACTAATGTTGGAGGAGCTCCCACAATTAATTTTGAAGATGATAAAAAAATTGAAACTCATATTTTTGATATTGAACTCCAAAATATGTATAATAAAAAAATCAAGGTAGAATTTATTGAATTTATTAGAAAAGAGAAAAAATTTAAAAACACAGAAGACTTAGTTAAACAAATAAATAAAGATATTTATGTGGGTAAAAAATTAGCTGCAGCTCAGGGTGAAAAGATTTTAGCAGAGAGGGGATAAAATGAAAAAAACTTTAACTTTAATTTTATTAATAGGCATTTTAGTTTCATCATATGGTCAAGAATATTCTGCGGCTCAAAATTTAATTATTTTAATTGCAGATGGAATGAGTTTGTCTAATAAAACGCTTACCAGGATTTTTAAGACAGGACCTTATGGCAGGCTGAACATTGATAATATGGATGTTACAGGATATTTGACAAATCATTCGGCCGATTCCTGGATATCTGATTCAGCAGCAAATTCAAGTGCTGTTTCCACAGGATTTAAAACAAACAATTCAAAAGTTTCTGTTCTGCCAAACGGGGATTCTAAATCCAATTTTTTTGAAAAAATAAGCTTAGCCTCAAAAAAAACTGGAATTGTAAGTAACGGACCGGTAACTTCAGAAGCTCTTTCGCCATATTATGCCCATGCAGATTCAATTAAGTATCAGAGTTTGATTACTGAAGAACTTTTTAGGAAAAATATTAATGTGATTATGGGTGGCGGGGAAAAAACTTTTCTTCCACAGGCAGATGGTGGCATCAGAACTGATGGGAAAAATATGATAGAAGAGTCACAGAAGCAGGAATATAGATTTATAAGCACTGCTAGGGGATTAAGAGATTTTGGATACAGTGAAAAAATTCTTGGTTTGTTTGAAAGAGATTACCTTCCATATAGTATTGATAGAGACGAAGACGAAGTTTCGCTTTATGAAATGTCAAAAAAAGCTCTTGAAATTTTAAAAGAGGGTGAAGATGGTTTTGTTTTACTTGTGGAAAATTATAACATTCAAAGGGCGTTTTCAACTCTTGATATAAAAGCTGGTGTTGAAGAAATAGAAGCTCTTGATAAATTAGCAGGAATGTTTATCAACTATATTGAAGAAGACCCTGAAACGCTTTTGGTTATTCTTTCAGCTTTTGATTCCGGGGGGATAACTGTTACCAACAGTATTAATCCTCATATTTTCAACCCGCTCAAAGCAAGTGTTTCGAGTTTAAGTTCTCAGATAACCTCAACTGGAGAGAATATTGAACAGGTTATGGCTGTGCAGGCCGGAATAAATATAAACAGTGATGAAAAAAACACAATTGAATCCAATCTTCAAACTGAATATGTTAAGGAGACAATTGGTCATATTATTGCTTCAAGAGCTGGAATTTCAACACTTCATCCCTCAAGGGCCGATATGAAAACTTCAACAGTTACTCCGGTATGGGTTCATGGGCATAATTCAGAATTATTTAATGGTTATCATGATAATACTGAAATCGGTAAAAAATTAATTCAAATGCTTGGAGTTGAATAAAAATATTATATTCATGGTGCCTTGCTTATTTTTTTGATTGATTTTTTATTAATTATCGCTTAAAATTAAATAGAAAGTTGAGTTTAGCAAAAAATAGAAATTTTAACCTGTAGACACTTAAAAAACAGTTAAGTTGACTAAAGTCAACAGTAAACGACCAATGGTCGAGTAAAGTCAGCTAAAGCTGACAGTTAAAAGATTAAAACAAAAACACTGTAAATTTTAATTTACTTTACTGTTATCGTTAGATAACTTTACTATCACCTTTAGGTGATTTTACTAAGCTGAAAGCTTTTTACTTTTATGTAGGCCTGACCACAAAAGCCTTTTTAAAAAATTTGCTAAACTCAAGATAGAAATAAATAATAAATTGAGGATAGAGTATGAAAAAAATTATAAGTATAATATTGTTTCTTTTTCTATTTGCATTAACTTCTTTTTCAACTGTTTCTGTTTATTTTAATAATCCGCCTGTGGGAGCGGGAATTGACACGGCTTTAATTGAGCTTGTTGATTCTGCTGAAAGAACTATTGATGCCCATTTTTATCAGGTTAATAATATGGATATTATAAGGGCTTTTGAGCGGGCAGCAAAAAGACTTGGTTCTGATAACGTACGATTTATTACTGAGGATAAATATTTTAATCAGGATAATTATAAGGATAAATACGGGGTTTTACTCCGTGCTGGTATTGATGTTAAAACTGATAGAAGTGGTGATGGTATTACTAGAGGACAATGTCATAATAAGTTTGCTGTAATTGACGGTAAATATGTCTGGACAGGTTCATATAATATTACAGATAATGGCACATCAAGAAACTCAAATAATGCCTTAAAGATTGAAAGCAGAGAGCTCGCAGATTATTTTACAGATGAATTTAATCAGATGTATGAAGATGGTTTATTCAGCATTAGAAAAAAAGAGTATAAAACTCCCGCGGTCCGTGTTGGCGAGGCTAATATTAACGTTATGTTTTCTCCGCAGGAATCAGTTAAAAATCAGATGATTCAAGCAATAGGAAAGGCAAGAGAGGGCATTTACTTTAATATATTTACATATACTGATGAGGCTATTATGCAGGCCATGATTCGAAAAGCACGTGAGGGTGTTCCAATATACGGTGTTTTTGATTCTTTTCAGGCGGGTGGCCAATATAGTGCATTTGATGAAATGAATCAGATACAACAGTCGCTGCCAACACTTAATGTTAAAAAAGATGATAATAGTGGTTTTCTTCATCATAAATTTATGGTTATTGACCCTTTAACAAAGGACGCAACCGTTATAACGGGGTCTAAAAACTGGACTCTTGCGGCAGATAGGGTGAATGATGAAAACACCCTCTTTGTTAACTCTGAAGAAGTTGCTATGCAGTATTATTATGAAGTAGCCAAACAGTACGGTGAGGGTTTTGATTATGATATAAACGATTTTGAATTTGAGGAACCTGAACCAACAGGACCAACAATTCTTGTAACTGAAGTATCTTTTAAAAATCATTCTTCCCATGGAGACTGGGTAGAGCTTTATGTTGCGGACGATTTCAACAATGGCAACGGTTATGATATCGGCGGGTATTATTTATATGATGATGAAGCATTTAAAGTATTTGAGCCTGGAACAATTATAAAGACTGGTGATTATATTCTTGTTTCACAGGGAGTATGGTCAGATGATAAAAATTCAGGTTTTAACGGTATATTAAATACATACGTTCCTGAACTCAGTTTTCATACAACCGATGAGCAAGTGATGTTTTTTGATGCTGATGATGAAATGATTGACGCTGTAGCGTGGGCAAATATGAATGGAAGATGGTCACATGGCGAAAGAGACGATATGATGATGGTTTTTGCAGCAGGTCAATGGAATAATTATACCGAGGACTCCTGTGTTGATGGAGGGCAGATTTCGGGTCCTGACTGGAGTTTATCAAGAAGGTTTGAAAAATCTATGTCTGACATCAAATATATTGATACAAATAGCCCAAGTGACTGGGATGCTACAGATAATATTACATCAGGTGAAGATAATTCTTATTAAGGGACTTTATATTCCTTCTTATTATTAAGCCTCGGGCTCTTTTTTGCCGATAAATTTCACAGCAAAATAACCCGGAGGGAATTTTGAAAAAATTTCTTATATATTCTATTTTCTTAATTATTTTTTCAGTTCTTGCAATGCTTGGTTGTTCAGGTAGTGGCGATACTTTTGGTACTGTTTCAGATGATGAATTTAATGCTTATATTGAGGGGTATGTTTATAAATTATCTGCAGATCCTGCTGATATTCCTTCAGACACCTATTCTTCAAATACTATTGCACCGGTAACGGGCGAAAGTCCTCTTGCTGGAGCACATATCGTTACTAAAAATGGAGATTTTACGGCAGTTGTGGATGAATATGGGTATTTTGAGCTTAATATTTCTGATAAAAGGGCATCGGGCCTTAATGTACTGGAGTTTAGAAATTCAAAAGGTACTGAAGTTTATGGCCAAATTGGCTTAAAAATTGAAAGAAATGATGAAAAACTTTTAAGAATAAAATTTTTATCTCCTAGAAAATCTGAAGTTATTGAAATTGATTCTGAAAACAGAAATAATATTATAAACAGATATCCCATCGTTGATGCAGGACCGGATGTTTTTACAAACAATTTTTCAAGTGATCCAATAAGAATAATTACAGAGCATAGTTATGATCCAGATGCACCAAACCCCATGAAGGGCTCAATACAAAAAGTATATTTTGATTTGGATAATGACTATAATTTTAACTTTAAAGATAGTTATAAAAGCAAATATATTTTTTCTGACAGAACAAATTATTTCAGTATTCCCGGGGTTTATAAAGTAACTGTAATTATGGTTGATTCAATGGGTGGTACTGGTCTTGGCTGGATGAAAGTTAACGTTGACTCAAGGTATAGGACAACAAACTTCCGGCCTTTAGCGTATATAGCGGGTGATGATTTTATTCAGGAAGGTGTTATTCAGGTTCCCGGTGGTGAAAATTTAACAGTAACTGGTTATGGTGAAAGCTATAACTCTCAGAGAAGTAACTGGGATGAAGAAACAGAAACATATTTATCTCCTTTTACTTATAACTGGGAGCAGACAGGTGGTCCAGAAGTTTCTATGAATTTTTCTGAAGATACCAGTGAAATGACTTTTATGCCAATATCTGGTAATACTTACTCTTTTAATTTTTATGTAAAAGAAAATAATCTGGAAAGTTCTCCAGCAGAGCTTACTGTGGTTGCCGGCGAGGGTTCAGATGACGATGGCGGTGGAATAATTGGGGTTGCCGAAGGATTTGTGTTTTATGAGGCTGAAAATATTATTTACAGGTTGAACTCAAGAACTGGAAACACAACTAAATTAACTGATAATAATTATATTTCAACTTATCCTGCAATTTCACCTGATTATCAGACAATATTTTTTACTTCAAACAAGGATGATGTAGAAAATTTTGATCTTTATTCCATGAGTAGAAATGGTGATGATATTATAAGAATTGTACAAACGGAAAATACTCCGCAAATTGATAGAAATGAGTTTATGCCGTATGCTGCATCAAATTCCAGAATATACTTTGTTTATTCAAACTCCTTGAAATCAGTAAGCTTTAGTGGTCAGGATATTAGAACCGAACTTACTTTTAACGAAAAAAATGTCAAATTTCCTGCTGTAAACGAAGATGCAACAAAGATTGTTTTTTCCTCAAACAGGGATACAAATCAAAATTTTGAGTTATTTATTGCAGATCTTGATGAATCGGGCCGAGTTGTTTCTGATTCAGTTGAAAAACTGACTTCCGGTGAAAATGATTATTATGCGAGGTTTTCAAAAGCCAATGATAATATTATTTTTTTTAGAGATAATCGATCGGGACAGTCAAATATATATAAACTTGAATTTGATACTATGAATTTGATATCATTAGTTGAATTATATGATAACACCTATCCAGTATTTTCAACAGACGGAAGTAAAATATTTTTTGTATCTGACCGTTCTGATAACCTGGGGGAAATATTTGTTATGAATTCTGACGGCACTGATATCAGAAGATTGACAGATAATTCTATAAAAGAAAGATTTCTTGTATTTGGGGAATAATTTTAATTGAAATATGCAATAAAATACTATAATGATATATGTATTATTGAGCTTTCGGGAAAAGTTGATTTTACCGCTAGTCAGTTTTTAAATAAGATTATAGAAAATCGTATTAATCAGGGTAATTTTAATATAATAGTTGATTTTGAAAATATAATATATATTGGAAGTAATGGTCTGAGTGTTTTAATAAATAATCTTATTAAAATTAAAGAAAAAGATGGGGATTTAAAAATTTCAACATTAAATTCTGATATAATGGAAATGATGAAAAATATAAAGCTTGATAAAGTGTTTGATATTTGTCCAGATCTTCAATCTGGGATTGAATCTTTTTATTATGGAGGGGAAAATGATAAAAGTTGAAAACAGAGACGGCATTGATATAATTAATATTGAAACAGATATGTCAAAAGAGAATGTAAAAGAGTTTGAAGAAATATTTGATGAAGTGTTGGCAAAAAAAAGCAAGAAAGTTATTATTAACTTTAAGAATGTAAATTTCATTGTAAGTCAGATACTAGGTATTATCATTATTAAAACAAAAAGAATTCGTGAGAATAATGGCGAAATAAAAATTGTGAACTCCAACCCTTATATTGAAAGACTTCTATCAATAATAGGTATTGGAAAAATAATAGATGTTCTACCGTCTCTTGATGAAGCTGTTGAAGATTTTTAAATTTGACAAATTTTATATACTTAAATTATAATATCCCTTGAAAATTAATTTAAATCATGAATTTCTCAAAATAACGGGGGATATATATGGATCAGGCTTTAATCTTAAAAAATGCGTTAGTCCCCTTTGCAAATAATCTGAAAAAAAAAGATATTCTCTGTTTAAACGGTTTAATTTCAGATATTTCAGATAATATTGAAAAAGCAGGTGCCGAAATAATTAACTGTAAAGAAAAAATTCTAATTCCCGGTGTAATAGATTCATATGTTAACTTTTCTGACCCGGGTTATACTCACAGAGAAGATTTTTCAACAGGAAGTCTGAGTGCTGTAGCGGGTGGGGTTACCACTGTTATTGATTCAAGCTCCTCTAATATTCCTATAGTAAAAAACCCAGAACTTTTTAAAGCCAAACAGGATATTATTGAAAATAAATCATACTGTGACTACGCTTTTTTTGGTGGCATAACAGCCGATGAAGTTGAAAAAAAACAGCTTGGCGACGCTGTTTTGCTTGGTGAAAAGGGTGTATGCGGACTTGAAGTTTCTATGAACACAAATGTTTCAACTTTCCGTCATCTTGATAATGGCCATCTCATGGATGTTATGAAATCCCTTTCTAATACAGGTTATTTGCTTATTATTAAACCTGAGGATTTTAATATTTGTGATTATAATATAAAAATTTTTAAGCTAAAAAATAAAAACTATCCCAGAGCATGGTGTGAGGCAAAACCTGCTATTGCAGAAGAAATTGCTCTTGAAACGGCTTTGAAGCTGGCACTTGAAACCAATAATCGAATACATATTTCAAATATTTCGCTGGCTAAATCCGTGGAAATTATTAAAAATTATAAAAAAAGAGGTGTTGATGTAACCTGTGATACAAATCCTTATTATCTTGAGTTCTGCCAGGAAGATGTAAACAGACTTGGTAATCTTTCAAAGGTTACTCCTCCTTTCAGGTCTCCTGTGGATAGAATATCTCTATGGTCCTCTATTTCGCATGGTTGGGTCGATATTGTTACAAGTAGCCATACTCCTTTTGAGTATAGTACAGAAAAGGATTTTGACGGGGCAAATATATGGAATATTTATGCAGGAACTCCAGAAACTCAATTTTTACTTCCTTATATGTTTAGTGAAGGATATTTAAAAAATAAAATAAGCCTTAAAAATTTAATTAAAGTTCTTTGTGAGAATCCAGCTGTCAGATATGGACTTTATCCAGAAAAAGGTGGGTTTAAAAAGGGAGCATTCGCAGATTTTGCTCTAATTAATCCAGATGAAAAAACATATGTAAAAAAAGAAAATATAAAATCAAAATCAAACTTCTCGATTTTTGAGAATAAAACTTTTAACTGCAGTGTTGATTATACAATAATGCGTGGTAAAGTTATTTTTGACAAAAAAAATAATAAAATAGCAGAAAAAGAAGGCCGTTTTTTTTATAGACAGTATATTTGATAAAGTAATTTGTTATTAAATTAGAGGGAGAATTATATGAAATTATTTAAAGGTGGTACAGTTTTAACTTTTACCAGAAAAGGGGAATTAATAAAGAAAAAAGCAGATGTATTAATCAGTAAAAATAAAATTATTAAAGTTGAATCCAATATAAAAGTAAAAAAAAGTGATTTAGTTGAAACTATAAACATTAAAAATAAATTCATTATTCCCGGTTTTATTCAACCTCATATTCATTTATGTCAGGTTCTGTTTAAAGGCGCTGCAGATGATATGGATTTAATGGACTGGCTGAAAAAAAGAATATGGCCTCTTGAGGCAATGCATACAGAAGAAACTATTGATATATCAGCTAAAATGGGTATATGTGAACTTATGAGAGGCGGGACAACAACAATTGTTGATATGGGTACAATAAACCATACAGATAAAATTGCACTTAACTTAATCAAGAGTGGAATGCGTGCTTTTTTTGGTAAAACAATGATGGACAGCCCTGATTTGCCGGATTATATTCGCGAAAATACCAAAGATTCAATAAAGAAATCTCTGGAGCTTTATGAGGAATTCCATAATTCTGGAAATAAAAGAGTTAAATATGCTTTTGCTCCCAGATTTGTTGTTTCGTGTACGGTTGATTTAATGAAACAAACTGATGAAATATGTAAAAGCAGGGGTCTATTATATCATACACATGCCTCTGAAAACAAAAAAGAAGTTGAAATTGTAAAGAAAAAAACGGGATTAAAAAATATTGAGTTTTTTAAAGAATACAATATAGCCGATAAAAATCTTCTTCTTGCACATTGTATATGGGTGGATGATGATGAAATTGAAATAATGAAAGAAAAAAATATAAAAGTTCTTCATTGTCCTGATGCTAATTTAAAGCTGGCCTCAGGTATTTCTCCGGTTCCAGAGTATTTAAAAAGACAAATTACTGTTGGCATTGCCGCTGACGGGGCTCCATGTAATAATAATCTTTCAATGTTTAAAGAGATGCGACAGGCTGCTTTAATTCAAAAACCCATACATGGACCTACGATTATGCCGGCTCAAGAAGTTTTTAAAATGGCTACTGTGGGAGGGGCAGAAACAGTTGGATTAAAAGATGAAATCGGTACAATTGAAGAGGGAAAAAAAGCTGATATTGTAGTTGTTGATTTGAATAAATTTAACTCTTCGCCATATTTTGACCCTGTTTCCTCCCTTGTTTATTCAGCTTCCTCTGAAAATGTTGATCAAGTTATGATAGACGGTTCAATGGTTTATGATAAAGGGGAGTTTTTAACTATAAATACTGATGGTTTAATTAGTAAGGCTAATCAAAACCTCTTTGATATGATGAAAAAACTTTAAAGAGGAGACACAAATGAACAGAAAGAAATTAATTCATGTAGCTTCCGGAAAAAATAAGGCTGATATTGTTTTTAAAAACGTTTCACTTGTGAATACTATTTCAGGAGAAATCTATATTACTGATGTTGCTGTTTGTGATGGATATATTGCCGGTATTGTCCCTGGATATAAAGGCGTAGAAGAAAAAAACTGCGAAGGAATGTTTTTAACTCCGGGCTTTGTTGACGGTCATGTTCATATTGAAAGTTCAATGGTAAGTCCTGCTGAATTTGCCAGGGCAGTTGTTCCAAGAGGAACTACAACTGTTGTTATTGACCCGCATGAAATCGCAAATGTTTCGGGTTTAGAGGGAATTGATTATATTCTAGAAAGCTCAAAAAATATTCCGCTGAATGTGTTTTTGATGATGCCCTCATGCGTTCCAGCAACCCCGCTTGAAACTTCGGGAGCAGAACTCGACCATAAAGAATTAAAAAAATATCTTAATAATCCTCAGGTTATTGGTCTGGGTGAATTTATGAATTATCCGGGAGTGATAAACGCGGATGAAGAAGTACTAAAAAAAATAGAGTTATTTTCAGATAAAATAATTGACGGTCATGCTCCTATGATTTCGCAACAGCAGCTTTGTGCATACAGGGCCGCAGGTGTAACAAGTGAACATGAATGTACGACAGTTGATGAAGCATTAGAAAAACTTAGAATGGGTATGTATATAATGCTGAGAGAGGGATCGGCAACAAAAAATCTTGAAGACCTGCTACCGCTTTTAAATAAGTTTAATGACCGGTTCTGTTTTTTTTCCACAGACGACAGACACCCGGATGATCTGATTAATGAAGGTCATATTGATAATATGGTAAAAACTCTGATTAAAAAACAGAGAAATATTACAAGAGGTGTAAGATTGGCAACTAAAAATGCTTGTGAATATTTTAATCTTAAAGAACTCGGAGCGGTGGCTCCTGGTTATAAGGCTGATCTGCTTCTTATTGAGGATTTTGAAAAAATGAATATCCGGGAAGTATATAAAGATGGAAAACTTGTTGCTGTTGATGGTAAACCGCTGTTTAAGGCGGAGCCGCCGGAAAATAAAAAAATATATAACTCAGTTAATATTAAAAGTTTAAATAATTATAATTTAGAAGTGAATATCAAAGAAAAAAATAAAAAATACAAGTTAAATGTAATTGAGGTTATACCTGGACAGATTATTACAAGGCATCTTGTTGTTGCTCCTAAAATAAACAATAATCAGGTTGTTTCAGATATTGAAAATGATATTGTTAAGATGGCAGTTATTGAAAGACATAATAAAACAGGAAATTATGGTTTGGGGTTTGTAAAGGGTACCGGGCTTAAAAATGGTGCTGTAGGAACAACTGTTAGTCATGACAGTCACAATATAAATATAATAGGAACTGATGATGATGATATGCGTTTATGTATGAAAAGGCTGAAAGAAACAGGAGGAGGTATTGTAATTGTTTCAAAAGGTGAGATTATCGGTGAGCTACCGCTTCCAATAGCCGGTTTAATGACAGAACTTGTTCTTGAAGATGTTTCTTTTAAACTTAATAAACTTCATAATTTATGTTATAATTTGGGAATAACACTTAAAGATCCATTTATAACTTTAGCGTTTCTTGCCCTTCCGGTTATTCCGGAGCTTAAGTTGACAGATAAAGGGCTGGTAAGTGTTAAAAATTTCAATTTCATTGAGTTGCTTGAGGAGTTTTAATAACATGCATTTTTCAGATACATTAAAAATAATAAAACAGATAGAAGAAGTGCCTACACTTCCTGTTATTGTTTCAAAAGTTCTGGAGGTTGCAAATTCTCAGAATTCAACTGCAAAAGATTTAAATGACGTAATAAAACAGGATCAGGCTTTAACAACAAAAACATTAAAACTTGTAAACAGTGCCTATTATGGTTTTCCCAGAACAGTTACAAAAATTACTGAGGCCATAGTTATACTTGGTTTTAATGCTGTAAAAAATTTAGCTCTGTCTGTTTCTGTATGCAAGCTTTTTAATAAAAAAGGCGATGAATTTGATAGAAAAGAGTTATGGAAACATTCTGTTGGAGTTGCGGTAAGCACAGGTATTATAGCTAAAAAATGCAAAATGAATATTGATACTGAGGAACTTTTTATTTCAGGCTTGCTTCATGATATTGGACTTATTGTATGTGATCAGTTTATTCATGAGGAGTTTATTAAATGTTTAAAACTGGCTGAAAATAAAGAGCTTCCTATTGAAATAGTTGAAAAGGAAATATATGGGATGGACCATGCGATGATTGGCAAAAAAACAACAGAAATATGGAAACTCCCATCAAAAATTTGTTCTGTTATAGGTTTTCATCATCAACCTCAGTATGCTTATGCTGATTCCAAAAAAGATACCTCGGTTATTTATCTTGCGGACCTGGTATGTAAACTTAAACAGTTCGGTTTTGACGGGGATAAAGCAATCCCAAAACTCAGAACTGAACCTTTTAGTAATCTTGGTCTGGGTAAAAGTGATATTAAAGAAGTTTCTGCTGAATTTGACAAAGAAATTCAAAAAGCCAAAGATTTTTTAGAGCTTGTTGAAGATTCCTAGGGGTTTAAAATGACAGATGGCCTTGATGAATTAATTGATAATCTTGAGTTTGAAGAAAATAATGAAAATAATAATGAAAATGAATTTTTTCAGGAAAAGCAAATTGATTTATATTCCTATATAGAGGATATTTTCCAAAAAATTACTCATTCGGTTGATGTTGAAGCTACTTTAAACATTATTGTTGATGTTATAAAAGAGTATATTGCTTATGATTCCTGTGTAATTGTAAACAGTAACCACGAGCCTCTTGTTGAAAGGGGGAGCGATTTAAAGGTTGGGGATTATATCAAAAAGCTTTATGATGAAAAAATTCTAGGCTGGGTAAAAGATGAGCAGAAACAGACAGTATATAAACTTGATGGGTTTACTTTTATAGTTGTTCCTCTTTTTATTGAAGCACAGTTTGAGGGTTTTTTTATACTGATGTTTTCAAAAATTGAATTAACCCCTGGTATTTTAAATATGGTAAGTATTTCCTCTTATTTGCTTGCAACTTTCACAGCTAAAATGAAACTTTATAATCAGCTTGTTGAAAAAACAGATAATCTTGAAATTGAGATGAACGAAACCAGAAATCTTTATAAGGAGCTGCAGTTAATATATGATTTTACTAAAAAAATGGGCTCTGTTTTTGATAAGAAAACCCTGTTTTCTATTGCTCTTAAAACAATAAAGGAAGCTTTTAATGCCCATAAAGCAACTATTCTTGTTTTTGACAGAGAAAATCATTCCCTGCAAATTGAGTGTTCCAAGCCGGAATATAAAATTGGTAAAAAACTTCCGGTATGTGATTTTTTTAAAAAAATTGACCAGAATCCTGAAATAATAAATCAAAAAGATAATATTGACCTTTTTGTAAAAAATAATTTTAAATATAATTCCCTTTTTTCTGCACCTGTTTTTTTCAAAGAAAAACTTTATGCTCTCATAATGTTATCTGAGCGGGAAACTAATAAACCATACTCAGAAAGAGATGAAAAAATTTTACAGTCTTTTGCTCAGCAGACAACTAATTCACTTGAAAATATACGACTTTATAATCAGTTTATTGAAAAACAGAAAATTGAGCGTGATATTGAACTTGCCAGAAATATTCAGGTTAGCTTACTTCCATCAAGACCTCCTGTTTTGAATCAGCTTGATGTTGCCGCAATCAGTATGCCTGCTCGTCAGGTGGGTGGAGATTATTATGATTTTTATAAAATTTCAGATGATGAGTGCTGGTTTTTACTCGGCGATGTTTCAGGAAAGGGAATAGCGGCGGCTCTCTTAATGGCTATGATAAGAAGCCTGTTCCGTTCAGAACTTCGTAATGCTAACGAGAATACTGGAGAGCTGCTTACAGAAATAAATAGACTTATTGCAACAGATATATATGAAGGAAAATTTATTACATTTGTCTGTGCATTTGCGAATATGAAAAATAACAAAATGTATTTTACAAGTGCTGGGCATGTTCCATTTGTTCATTATCAGGCTGATAAAAAAGAAATTGTCCATTATGAGGCTGACGGACTACCAGTTGGTATAATGGAAGATGTAAAGTATTCAACAAGATGTCTTAAAATGAAAGAAGAAGATTTTATTATTTTCTTTACTGACGGTGTTAACGAGGCAATGAATAAAAATAGAGAAGAATTTGGCTCAGAAAGGCTTGAAGCAGTAATTAAAAAAAATACAGATAAATCCTCTAACGGAATTATAAAATCAATACTTTTAAGCATTGAAGATTTTACTCAGAAACAGCCTCAGCATGATGATACAACAATACTGGTTATAAAAAAGATTAACAAAAAATTTAACTCAACTCAGGAAAAACTTGTTGTTGAAAGCACAATTGAAGATGTAAACAGATTTGTTGAAAAGTTAGTAAAAAAAATGGAAAGTTATAAAATTTTTGAGGATGATATTTTTGACATAAGACTTGCCCTGAGCGAACTTATGATAAATGCTGCCAAACACGGTAATCAATTTAAATCAGATAAAAAAATATACGTTAAATATTTTTTATCAAGAGAAAAAATTGAGATAGAAATAGAGGATGAGGGAACCGGTTTTGATTATTCTTTTTTAAAAGATTATGAATCAAGGTTGCTTGAAGAAAATGGAAGGGGTATAATTTTAGTTTCATCTATAGCAGATAAATTTATATATAATAAACAGGGAAACAAAGTTGAGCTTATTCGATATTTTAAAGGATTAGAAGTTTAATTTAAAAAAGAGGTTATTTTTATGAAAACTGTTTCAGTTAGAAAATTAAAACCCGGAATGATACTTGGTCGGCCTGTATTTGATAAAAATAAAGAGGTGCTTCTTGATGCGGGTGTAAAAATGACAGATGATTATATTAAAAGGCTTAAAAGCAGAAATATCAGAATGGTTTCTGTATTAGAGGATGAAACTGATGATGAGGAAGTTGAAGTTATAGATGATGATGCTGATGCAGATGAAAATAATGAAAAAGCTGAGCTTCTAAATGAAATTGATTCAATTCCAGGTCTTGGATATCAGAAAGCTTATGAAACATTGAAAAAATGTGCCGGCTATATGGATGATTCTGATGTGACAACAAGATTAGCCCAAATTTCTAAAAATGTTTCAAACGACACTATTGTTTTAAAAATTTTTGAACTTCTTCAGGCAGCCGAAAAAATCGATAAAGAATCTTCTTTTTTTATTGATGTTTTATCCAGACAAACAGATACCAATAATAAAAAGCATATATTAAAGGTTATGCAGAAAATGACCCCTGATGAAAATATTGTAGCCCCCCTTTTTTATTCTCTTAAAGGTGCAGATACAGTATTAATAAATGAAATACAGATTTTATTAGAGAATATTAATAAAGAAAAAATTGAAAATACAGGTTATAAAATACTTGCAGAAAATGATCCTCAACTTTCTTCAAAAATTATAATGCTTCTTAAAAAAATGGGAATAACAAAAGAAGGTAATAAAAATAAAACGTCCGATTTTAAAAAAGTAGTTAAAAAAGAAAAAATACATGAAGTTAAAAAAGCCGAAGAGGATTTGCTCTCTATAGAAGTAAAGAAACCTGAAGTGGATAGTTTTAATAATATAGATGATGATTTTTTTGAAAAAAAATTTAAAAAAGACCAGCAGGTTGATGTAAAATTTGAAAAAATAGAATATGGAAAAAATGATATCGAAGTTTTTAAAAAAGAGTATGAACAAAGTATTACCGAAACAGAAAATATCATACGTTCGGCAAGAGGAAATCAGGATATTGACCCTGATTCAATTATTAAAATAGCAACAAAAATAGTAAGCCAGGTAAAACTTGCTCCTGAAAATGCTGTTAATCTTTCCGAGTTTAACACTCTTAACAACTATGTTTTAAGCCATTCAATAAATACAGGTTATATGTCTGCACTTATTGCAATGCTTGGGGGAATGTCAGAAGATGAAATGATGGAAGTTACAATTGGTTCTCTTATGCATGATATTGGAATGGTCAAAGTAAGAGACCTTATATGGAATAAACCACAAAAACTTCCATTTGATGATTTATTTGATATTCAGAAACATACAATTTATGGAATTGATACATTAACAGAGATTTCCAGGTTTAAAGGTAATATAGCTTATATTTCCTATCAGCATCATGAAAGGCTTGACGGTAGCGGTTATCCAAAACAGAAACATGGCATTCAGGTTCCGCAGTATTCCAGAATTGTTGGAATAGCTGATGTTTTTCAGGCTCAGACTTCCTCAAGAGTGTTCAGAGGGGCCTATGATTTAAATACTGCTTTTAAAACTCTTCTGAGGAAAGAAAAAGAAAAGTTTGATCAAAAATATGTTCTTTCACTTTATAATTTTTATGTAGAAAAAATAAATCCTGAACTCAAAGAGCTGGGACCCGATCCTAAAAAAGTTTTGATTGTGGACGATTCTCAGGAAATTAGAATTATTACTAAAAAATTAATTGAAAATGAGTTTGGAGATAAAACTGAAATAGTGGTTGCAGAAAACGGGAAGCAGGCTCTTGAGATGATTATTGATAATAAAATTCAACCCGACCTTATTATACTTGATATAATGATGCCGGTTAAAGATGGATTTCAGGTAATAGACGAATTAAAGCAAAAAAATATAAAGCCTGTTATTGTAATGCTTACAGCCAAAAGAGAGCAGTCTTCGGTTATGAAGGCTATATCCTCAGGAATGGTTAAAGATTATATTGTAAAACCTTTTGAAAAAAATATTATAATGCATAAAATTAAAAAATATCTCAGTATTTGAAGCGGTATTCCTTCATTGTTTCCTTAGCCAGTTCGGCCTGAGATGTATCTCTATAATTATTTATTAGTATTTTTGCTGTTTCCTGAAGATTATCCCAGTCGAATAAATGTTCTTTTTCTATCTCGATAATTTTAAGTAATGCATTCGGGGTTAAATTACTTTCAGGATATTCATAGTAAATTTTTGAAAAAAGATTAACAGCCTCTTCAAGAGAGTTGGTATCTTTATGATATTTATAACCTGATTCATCAAGAAAAAAAGAAACTAGACCCATATTTAATATACCAGCCTTGTATAAGAAAACAGGGCGAAGTTTTTCTCCTTCAAAAACAAACTCAAAATCATAAAGCACCGATAGGGCTTTTTTACTTTCATTTAAAGTTTGTAATAAATTAATAAATTCAAGTATTTTATCTGGTTTTTGAAATTTCTTGTTTTCGAGCATTTCCTCATATAAACGAACGGCCTCAGGATAATTGAAATTTTCTTTTGCTTTTTTTATAAGCTGGGGGTGCATATTATTTCTTTTTAAAATTCTTTCAGCCTGTTTTTTCTGATTAGTATTATAATAATATTTAACCAGATTATCCTCATCAATGTCTTGTCTGTCTAAATTTCTAAATACACTTCTTGCACCATCGTAATTTTCTATTTTAATATATTCATTAAAAAGTTTTTTTTGCATATTATTTCTTTCAGGACAGCTTCTGTAATTATCAAGATAATTATCTATCAGATTAATTTTTTCTTTAGAGTCCTCTGTTTTATTAATTTTTTCAACATAAACTGATTTAATTTCTTTATCATCTGGGAATGAATTAATAAGCCGACTCTGCACATTCTGGAGCTCCTCCTTATCACCGTTATTTCGATAAATTTCTGCTATTTTAAAGAGTGCTCTTTTTGAAATATTATTTCCTGAATAAATCAGGGAAGATTTTTCAAAAGATGAGAGAGCAGATTCCCTGTACTGATTAGTCATTTCATTATAAACTTCACCTAAATAAAAAAAAGATTGATTTGCATACTGCGTATCTTCATAATCTTCTATCAGCTCCTCAAATAAAGGGGCTGCTTTTTTAAAGTTTTCAGACTTGAATTCAGAGATACCTTCGTCAAAAATTTCTTTTGGAATTTCCTCATTATCGTTTGTTCTAGAGGAAACGTTATATATTAAGCTTATACACAATATTAAAAATAAAAATTTTTTCATAAAGTAACTCCCTGATTTTTTTATTGGATTTATTGAATATATCGACTTTATTAAAATAGAATATTATTGTAAAAATTATACCTATCACCAGAAAATAATACTGGAATATCCAACTACCTCGTTCATCGGCATAATGTCTCCTGAGGTTGCATATTTAAGCAGTTTAGATTTTAACTGAAATTTTTTCGCAATATATAACCATGAAATAATTGGATATAATCCACATACACTGACATCTTCATTTATACAGTAATCATGCAAAGAGTTAATGTCGTTTTCTAGAATAAAAGAAATTGCCTGTGAATCTTTCTTTTTTGCACTTTCAGGGGAAACATAATGAGAAAAATCAGAGGATATTAAAAAATATATATTATCATGATTAAGCTCACATAAATATTCTGATAATTTTTTTAATTGTGCAAGTTTATTTGTGCTTAAAGTCACTGGAAGAATAGAAAATGGGTGGTTTTTAAAATTATACTGTAGAAATGGCAGTAATACCTCAATGGAATGCTCAAATTGATGAGGAGAGTTAATAGAAGGGGTGTAGTTTTTAAAAAAAGAGCTTTTGTCATTTTTATAAACTTTTATGTTTCCAAGCGGAGTTTCCCAGTAATCAGCATTTGAGAGTGAAACAGGATCTCCCATTCCTGTATGATTAGGAGAGAGTATTATAAATAATGGATTATCGCCACATTTTTCGGGAGTGAAATAATTAAAAGCATGTGCTGCGACCGGTCCTGAAAACATATATCCAGCATGTGGACAGATTGCACCCCGGGCTTTTTCTTTTAAAGGAGGGTCAAAAAAGCCAGGTCCAATTTCAGTATTAGCATAACAGTTTTTAATCTGATTTATAAGAGCATTTTTGTCATTTTCATAAAATTTACCAGCAACAACGGTTTTTCTAATCATAACAACCTCCTTAATTAAGTTATCTAACTTGA
>JBNJGP010000030.1:0-31606 GCA_051747805.1 Candidatus Muiribacteriota bacterium | reverse complement strand
GCTGCGAAAAGTAGCTCTCACATTATTACATGGTCGGTAGACCATTTACTATAACCTTTAGGTGATTTTACTAAGCTGAAAGCTTTTTACTTTTATGTAAGCCTGACCACAAAAGCCTTTTTAAAAAATTTGCTAAACTCAAGTTTTTTAATTTAGATTTGATATTGTTGTTAACAAAAGTTAATATTAAATCATACAGAAGGAAAATTTTTAAGGCAAAAAAATTCAATAGTTTTTTACTGAAGAAAAAATCGTGAACGAAAAACAAGTTTCAAAAATTTTTGTATATTCGATTTTACCTGAGGTTGATTATATTATTCAGGATTTAGAGTATTAGTAAATGGAGGATAGATGAAAAAAGCAAATATTGTAGATGAATTTTTCGGGGTAAAAGTTTCTGATCCATATAGATGGCTTGAGGATGATAATCTTAAAGAAACAAAAGAATGGAATGAAATGCAAAATAAAAAATTTAATAACTTTATAGATTTGAATAAAAAGTCGCAGATTAAAAATAGATTAGAGTGCATATGGAATTTTGAAAAAAAATCTGTTCCATTTATTGAGGCTGGAAGAACTTTTTTCTGGAAAAATTCAGGTGTTGAAAATCAGTTTTCATTATATAGAATTGAAAATGATGGTTCAGAAACTAAAATTCTGGATCCAAATTCTATGTCAGATGATGGAACTGTAGCAGTATATACAACAGAAATTTCTCCTGACGGACAATATCTGGCATATTCAATTTCTGAATCCGGTAGCGACTGGCAGAAAATTAAAATTAAAAATATTAAAACTATGGATGAGTTTGAAGAAACTATAGAATACTGCCGTTTTACTGGTATTGCATGGGAAGATGATTCAAGTGGATTTTATTATACCCGTTATCCAGGGGGGTTAAATATAAGTGATGAAGAAAAAACTAAAAACTGTGCTGTATATTTTCATAAATTAAATTCAGCTGTAAATCAGGATATACTTTTTTTTAAAGTTGATAATGACCCTGATTTATCTTTTTATCCTGTTTTTTCTTATGATAAAAAATTTCTGATTTTACATGCAGGGCGTGGAACTGAATCAGGTAACAGTGTTTATATTTATTCAAAAAAAAATAAAAAGATGTTTTCATTTTTTGATGATACTTTAAATAGATATCATTATACTTTTAATGCTGGAAATGAGTTTTATTTTTATACTTCAAAAAATGCCCCAAACTATAAGCTGATTAAAATTAATATCGAGGATAAAATGCAAAATGAAATTGATATAATTTGTCAGCAAGATTTTCTGATAGAAAAAGTTGAAGTGTGTAAAGATAAATTTATAGTTGAAACTCTTGAAAAAGCCCATTCGCATTTATATATTTATTCTTTAAATGGTGAAAAAATAAAAAAAGTGGATTTGCCTGAATTTTCAACCATTAATGATATTTATTCAAAACCTGAATTTAATTTTTTTTATATTGGCGTGAGTTCTTTTTTTAATCCTTCAAAGATTATTAAATATAATATAGATTCATTTGAAAAAGAAAATTTTTTTGAAACTTCTCTGGATTTTGATTTTAATGATTACAAAACTTTTCAGCTTTCTTATAAATCAAAAGATAATACTGAAATTTCAATGTTTTTAATGGGAAAAAAAGAAATATTAGATAAAAAAACAAAAGCACCCTGTAATTTATATGGGTATGGCGGATTTGAGGTTTGTCTTACTCCGGGTTTTTCAACTGCTGATCTTGCATGGTATGAAATGGGAGGAATTAAAGCTGTAGTTAATTTGCGCGGTGGTGGTGAATATGGCGAAAACTGGCATAAAGCTGGTATGCATGAAAAGAAACAGAATGTTTTTGATGATTTTATTGCTGCAGCGGAATTTTTAATTCAAAATAATTATACAGATAGGGATAAACTGGCTATTTCCGGAGGAAGTAATGGCGGTTTGTTAGTTGGGGCATGTATGAATCAGAGGCCGGAGCTTTTTAATGCTGTAATTTGTGCAGTTCCTTTAACTGATATGTTAAGATTTCATAAATTTACAATAGGTCGTTACTGGATATCTGAATATGGAAATCCTGAAAACTCTGAAAAAGAATTTAAAACTATATATGCCTATTCTCCATATCACAATATTAAAAAAGGGCAGAAATATCCAAATGTATTGATTTTAACTGCTGATACAGATGATAGAGTAGTTCCAGCTCATGCCAGAAAATTTGCTGCAAGATTGCAGGAAGAAGTTTTAAATCCTGAAAGTATTTATATAAGAGTTGAAAAAAATGCCGGGCATGGTCATGGAAAGCCTGTTTCAAAAATCATTAATGAACTAGCAGACAAATTTGTTTTTTTAAATAAAACCTTAATGTAAGAATTATTGGGTTATAATTGATTAATTTCATATTAAAAAATTTGAGGATTTTATATGGATAAGAAAAATTTCTTAAATAAAGATTTAACAGATATTCAATTATGAAAATTTTACATACATCCGACTGGCACTTAGGTAGATCAATTTTAGGCAGAAAACGCTATAATGAGTTTGAATCCTTTTTGGATTGGCTTTATGAAAATATAATTTTGAATAATATTGATATTTTAATAGTTGCAGGTGATGTTTTTGATACAACCACGCCTGGAAATTATGCTCAGGAGTTATATTACAGGTTTTTATTCCGGGTTTCAAATTCATGTTGCAGGCATGTTGTGATTATTGGTGGCAACCATGATTCACCATCTTTTTTAAATGCACCTGCTGAATTATTAAAATCTTTAAAGATTTATGTTGTTGGCAGTATTGATGATTCACCTGAGAATGAGGTTATATGCCTGGAAAATAACGGGATTTTAGAGGCGATTATTTGTGCTGTTCCGTATTTAAGAGATAAAGATATCAGAACTTCAGAACCCGGTGAAACATTTCAGGATGAAAATAGAAAGCTAATTGCTGGAATGAAAACGCATTATGCTGAAGTTTCTAAAATTGCAGAAAGAAAATTGTTAGAATATTCTGATTCTAAAATGAATAATGTTCCGATTATCGCAACTGGCCATCTTTTTGCGGCAGGTTCTCAAACCGTCGATGGTGATGGTGTTAGAGAACTTTATGTAGGCTCTCTTTTAAATGCTGGAAAAGATATATTTCCTGATATTATTGACTATGTTGCACTTGGGCATCTTCATATTCCTCAAGTTGTTGGAGGCATTAATCATATAAGATATTCCGGGTCTCCATTATCAATGGGATTTTCTGAAAAACCAAATTCTAAAAAAGTTATTATAATTGAATTTAATAATGACGGTCAACGGGATATTCAAGAATTAAAAGTTCCATGTTTTCAGGAATTAATTAATATTTCTGGGTCTATTAATGAAATTAAAAATAAAATAAACGAATTAAAAAAGAATAAAAAGAACGCCTGGGTTCAGGTAGAATATACCGATAAAGAAATTATTGTTAATTTAAAAAAAATAATAGAAGAAATGATTGAAAAATCTTCACTGGAAGTTTTAAGGATTAAAAATAACAGTATAAAATTAATTAAAAACAATCAAAATATAAGAAACGAGTCTTTAAATGAGCTTAATCCAGAAGAAATTTTCCAACGATGTATGGATTATAATCAAATAACAGAAAATGATCAAAAAGAACTTATTGATGCATATAAGCAGGTAATTAAATTTATTCAGGAAGAGGATATTAATAAATCCTAGCTGGCAGGTGTTAAATTATGAAAATACAAAAACTCAGTTTTAAAAATTTAAATTCTTTATATGGACAATGGAGTATTAATTTTACTCATCCTGACTACGTAAATAGTGGAATTTTTGCCTTAACTGGTCCTACTGGCGCCGGGAAATCTACCATTTTTGATGCTGTTTGCCTTGCCTTTTATGGATCAACTCCAAGATTGAATAAAATTAGCGGTGAAAATGAAATTATGTCCAGAAATACTTATGAGTGCTTTTCAGAGGTTGTTTTTGAAACAGGCCAAGGTGTTTTCAGGATTAAATGGAGTCAGAGGCGGTCAAATAAAAAAGTTGATGGAAAGCTCCAGAATCCCTCTCAACAGTTAAGTGATGAAAAAGGAAATATTATATCTAATAAAATTACCGAGATAACTAAATGGGTTAATGAAAATACTGGAATGGATTTTGAAAAGTTTACGCGGTCAATAATGCTTTCGCAGGGAAGTTTTGACAGTTTTTTAAATGCAGATGAAAAAGAGAAGTCAAGACTCCTTGAGCAAATTACAGGCACAAAAATATATTCTGAAATTGGAAAAAAAGTATATTTATTTAATAAAGAAAATCAGGATGATTTAAAAGTACTTGCTGGAGAATTAAAAAATATAAATTTATTGGATTCTAAGGAGTTAAAGGGGATTGAGAATGAATTAATTATTATGAATAAAAAGAAATTAAACGTAAATAATAAAATTCAGAAATATAATGAGGGACTTAGATGGTTAAACGAGATTCAGCAGATAAATGCACAAATCAATGATTTATTATCTGAAGAAAGTAAAGTAATTAAATCAATAGATGATTTTAAAGAAAATAGCGAAAAACTTGCATGGGCGGAAATAGCCGTTAATCTGGATGAAACTTTTGCCATTCTAAAAGAAAATAAAAAAGAACAGGATAAAAATTTAATTAAATTAGAAGATAATAAGGCCAGATTTAAAGTGGTAAAAAAGAATTTAGATAAAATTTATGATGAATTAAAAAAATCCACACAGCAAAAAGAAGAAACACAAAAGAATAATAAAAAAATTATACCATTAATTCAGAATGTACGCCTGCTTGATAACGATTTAAAATTACTTAACAAAAATATTTTAGAAGCAGAAAAAGATTATAAAAATAATTTAAAAAAAATTGAGCAGAATAAAGATTTAAAACAAAGAAAATATAATAATAAAAAAAATGAAGAAAATGAATTTGAATTAGTGGGAGATTATTTAGAAAAAAATGCTCAGGACAAATGGTTAATAAAAAATTTAACAGGAATTAAAGAGAAAACAAATAATTTAATCAGCCTTCAAAGGGATATAAAAGAGATACAAAAATTAAAAAGCGAACTTTTTGACAATGTTCAAAAACTTGAAGATGATATACAAAAGCATAAGATTAGTTTCAAGGAAAAAGAACAGGAAATTAATAATATCAGTGCAAATATTAAACAAAATAATACCAAAATACAAAAAATACTTAATGGAAAAACTCTCAGAGAAATTAGAGAAAAAAAGGAAAATTTTCTTCGTGAATTAGTATTAATCAAAAAGATTGAATCTCTCGAAGATGAAAGAAAAAAGTTAAAAGAAGGTGAAAGCTGTCCTTTATGTGGTTCAAAAGAGCATCCATTTGTTGAAAGTGTGTATGTTAACTATGATGACACAGAGAGCAAAATAGACGAGCTTGAATCTATAATAAATGAAGTAGAAAAATATCAGAAATTGATAGATAATAAAGAAAATAAATTAAAATCTGAAAGAAAAAATCTAAATAAAATAGAAATTAAAAAAAATAACAGCCACAAAGATAATGAAAATCTTTCTCAGAAAATCAAGGAATTACAGGATGGTATTGCTGTTATTTTTAAAAAAATTCAAGAAGTTAAAGAAAATGTGGCAAATGAATTAAAGCCAATGAATATTGAAAATATTCAGGATAGGGATTTCGACTCCTTACTGAAAGAGCTTCAAAGAAGACAGCAGATGTGGATAAGTAATTCTGAAAATTACGATAAATATAAAAAATCTTTAGAAAACATAGAAAAAGAAATTAAAAATATTGATGAAATTATTGAGATAGAAAATGATTATATTAAAGAAAAAAAAGAGAAATATGATAAATTGAAGGAAAAATTCAAAAAATTAAAAATAAAAAGAAAAAACTTATTTGGTAATAAAGATCCCGATGTTCAGGAAAGGAATCTAAATAAATTAATGGATAAAGCGTTGAGTAACCATGAAAAGTTAAAAAAACATTTTAATAAAGAAAGTGAAAATTTTAATATTTTAAAATCAAATATAGAGGAAGTTGAAAATAGAATAAAAGATAAAAAAACAACTTTAAATAAAATAAATGACAAGTTTAATAATCAAATTAAAAAAAATGGGTTTGAAAACGAAAAAGATTTTATTCAAAAACGCCTGAGCCCTGACGAAAGAAAAAAATTATCTGATAATAAAAAAATTTTAGAAAATAAAAAATTAGAAATTGAATTAAGGAAAAAAGAAAAATCTGAGAATTTAACAAGCCTAAAAAACAAAAAAGTAACTGATAAAAATATTAGTGAACTAAATGAACTAATAAAACAGAATAAACTGTTATTAAACAGTATTGATAAAGAAGTTATAAAGTTAAATGTTAAAATATCGGAAAACGAAAAATTTCAAAAAAAATTTAATAAAAAAAAGAGTGCAATTTCAAAAAAAGAGAAAGAAGTTCAGAAATGGCAAAAGCTGAATAAATTAATTGGCTCAAAAGAGGGAGATAAATTCAGGAGTTTTGCACAGGGAATTACTTTTGATCTTATTATTTCTCATGCTAACAGGCAATTAGAAAAAATGACCGACAGGTATTTTCTTTTAAGAGGCGACAAAGGAAATTTGAATCTATCTATTATTGATGAGTATCAGGGAGGGGAAATTCGATCTATAAGGAATTTATCCGGCGGAGAAAGCTTTGTTGTAAGTTTAACTCTTGCTCTGGGTCTTTCAGAAATGCTTAGCCAGAAAGTGTATGTTAATTCATTGTTTCTTGACGAAGGTTTTGGTACTTTAGACGAAGAATTCCTTGAAACTGCCCTTAAGACGCTTTCAGAATTAAAACATGATGAAAAATTAATTTGTGTAATTTCTCATATTCCTGCTTTAAAGGATAGAATCCCCATTCAAATTAATATTTCACCCTCGTCAAATGGAAAAAGTATAATAAATGGACCTGGAGTAGAATAAATAATTTGACAATATACTTACCGGTCGGTATAATGAGTTTATGAATACAAAAGAAATTATACTGAATAATGCATTAGAGCTATTTTCTGATAAGGGTTATGAAAATACAGGAGTTCAAGAAATTGCGCTGGTGTCTGGTGTAACAAAACCTACTTTATACCATTATTTTGGTAGCAAAGAAGGTATTCTTGAAGATATTTTCAGAGAAAAGTTAACCCCTTTTTTTGATAAAGTTGCACAAGCGTCAAAATTTGAATTTTCATATGAAGAGAAAGTTTTAAGAAATACTCTTGAAAATGTCATCAAATGTTTTTTTGATTTTGCAGAAGATGAAAAGGCTTTTTACAGGTTTTATTTAATATCTGGAATTGGTTTTAATAAGAGCCTTGTATCAAAAGTTTCTGAAAATTATTATAATATTCAATATGAAATAATAAGAAAAATATTCAGTAAAGCCCAGAAACTGCATGGTAATATGAAAGGAAGGGCAACCAGGTTTACAATTACATTTATAGCAACAATAAATTCATATATTACGTTAATGCTTCTTTTTGACGAAAAGCTTGATAATAATGATGTTAAAGAAGCTTGTCGTCAGTTTATGCATGGAATTTTTTCTTAATATATTTTTTATTTAATTATAAATGTAGTTAGTTTTACCAGCAATTCTCAATGAAAATTGAGAAAATCCTTGATTTGATGGGGTCAGCGCCGACATCACTTTGCGAAAAAGCAAAGTGTGTAGGCCTGACCACAAAAGGGTTTTCAGCTAAATTGAGAATTGGTGTAGTTTTACATAAGGGAGGATTATAATATGAGTTGGTATGATAATGCACAAATTTACCATATTTTTCCACTGGGATACTGCGGAGCAGAAAAAAATTCAATATCAAATATAAAATTCAGGTTTGATAAGATTTTGGATGATGTTGATTATCTTAAAAATCTGGGGATAGATACTATATTATTCGGACCTCTTTTTGAAAGCTCATCGCATGGTTATGATATTGTGGATTTACAAAAAATTGATAACAGGCTAGGTGATAATTTTAGTGTAAAAGCTGTTATTGAAAAATTAAAAAATGCTGGATTTAAAATAGTTTTTGATGCTGTATTTAACCATTGTGGCAGAGAAAACCCGTTTTTTCAGGATTTAAAAATAAATAAAGAAAATTCACAATATAAAAACTGGTTTTACAAGGTGGATTTTTCAAATAATAATCAATATGATGATGGTTTCAGTTATTATGGCTGGAACGGTGTTGATTTGCTTGTTAAATATAATCTGAATAACTCAGAGGTTATAGATTATCTTTTACATTCTGTAAAATACTGGATAGATGAATTTAATATCGATGGATTAAGATTAGATGCGGCGGATAGTCTGGATATATCCTTTATTGAAAAATTGAGAAATTTCACTTCTGGAATTAAATCTGATTTCTGGCTTATGGGCGAGGTTGTTCATGGTGATTACAGAAATTGGCTTGGTGAAAATAAACTTCATTCTGTAACAAATTATGAATGTTATAAAGGTATGTATTCAAGTTTTAATGATAAAAATTTTTATGAAATCGCATACTCGCTTAAACGGTTATTCGGCCACGAAGGAATATATCAAAATTATAAACTATACAACTTTATTGATAATCATGATGTTTCAAGGATATACTCGGTTTTAAATTCTAAAGAAAATATTTTTGCAATTCTTGTACTTTTATTTACAATACCAGGAATTCCGTCTATTTATTATGGAACTGAATTTAAACTGAAAGGAATTAAAAATAACGATGACTGGATTTTACGGCCCGAATTGAGTTTAAATAAAAAATTTGAAAAAAGTGAAAAAAGAATTTTTGAATTTATTAAAAAACTCGCCCATATCAGAAAAAATAATGAGGTTTTGATAAATGGGAAATATAGAGAAATAAAAGTTGAGCATGAGCATTTTATTTTCAGTAGATATAATAATTCTTCAGAAATAATTGTGATGGTTAATTCTTCTAACAGATGTAAAAAAATTCAAATTCAGATAAAATCAGATAATTCAATAACAAATTTATTAAAACTGTAAGCAAACTTCAGCAATTCTAAATAAAAATAGAGAAAATCCTTGATTTGATGGGGTCAGCGCCGACATCACTTTGCGAAAAAGCAAAGTGTGTAGGCCTGACCACAAAAGGATTTTCGGCTAAATTGAGAATTGGTGATCAAACTTGACATATGTAAATATTTATATTAATATAATTTTAACTATAATTATTATCTTGAGTTTTGATTAAATAAGGGATTGAATAATAATTTTCTCTAACATAATTTAAAGTTTGAACCACTCTCTGATTATCAATCCCTAATGTTTAATCCTGCATTTATATTTAAAAAATAAAATATCGGGGGGAATTATGTCTAAAAGGACTATAATTTGGATGGGGATTGTTATTTTAATAATTACCTCAAATTTAATTACAGGTTGTGGTGGCGGGGGCTCTTCGAATAACCATGAAGTAGAAACCTATGATTTTACAAAAACTCAGCAGCAGTCAATTAAAGATATTGGCGAGGTTTCTATAAATAAGCCAGAAAATGAAGATCTAACCTCTGCTGAACCAGAATTATATGATAATGTGATTATGAATGATGAATGGATTGATTCTTTAACAAATATAACTGAGGATGAGATGAATTTTGTTTTAGACACTAATGAAATTTTTAGTTTCAGTACCGGAGAAATTTTTATAGTTTCAGAAAAACAATCTGATATAGTTGATTTTTATCCCTTTAAGAAAATATCATCAATTGATCGTTTTGGAAATGAAATTGCTGTAGGAATAGAAGATGTAAAAATTGATGAAGTTATTAAATATGGTGAAATAATTATTGATGTACCTGTTACATCTGAGGATTTTTCGTTGCCTGATAATAAATATTCACCAATTAGAAAATCCCCAATAAGCTCGGAAAGTTCAATTTTTTTTGATTTTGAAAAGGAAATATACAGTAATACAAACACTAAACTAACTGCTTTTGGTGATGTTGATTTGAAAATGAGTTTTTTATTAAATTTAAAATTTTATGATGGTTTCAATTATTTTTATACAGGTTTAAGAACACAGCAGGATTCAAATTTTGGACTGAGAGCAACTGCAACTGGGCAAATTTCTGATGATGCAAAAGAATTTACAATAGGAAAACTTGTTAATACAAAAGTTAAATTTATGGCAGTATTGCCACCAGCACCTCCAATTCCAGTATGGATAGATGTAGAAATTCCTTTTAATATTGGAATGACCGGTGATTTTAATGCTACAGCAGAAGTTAGTGTTAATTATGTTGATAATGCAAGATTTGGTGTTATTTACACTCAAGTTGATGATACTTGGGATGAAATTAGAGAGTATGATAAAAATTTAAGTAATAATAAAGCTGAGATAACTGGAAATGGAAATTTGAAATTTTATGCAGGGCCAAAACTTAACGCAAATTTTTATTCTGTTTTAGGCGGACCAAGACTATCACTATATGCAGGTGTTTATAATGAAATAGATATAGATGCTAATGAATTTAAAGATGGTGGTAGCTATCCCCTGAAATATGAATGGGGAATCAGAACTGGTATTCAATCAGATTTCGAGGCTTCATTACAATTATTTACAAAAGAATTGTCGGCTGAATTCAATTTATCAGATCCAGCTACAAATTTAGGTTGGGATTTAACTTATGGGCCTAAATTATCAGGACTTGTTCTATCTAATGATGAAATTAATATCGAAAAAGATAAAAGTACTAAACTAACAGACCTGAATATTGGAGCTATTTTTAATAATTCTGAAATTGAAATTCCTAACAATGTTTCTAACTGGAGTTTAGAAAATGATTTTGGTAGCTATAATTCATCAACCGGGGATTATATTGCGCCTGATTCTGATGGTATTGCCGATTTAAAATATGTTTTTGAACATAAAAATAAATACTGGGACACAAAAGACACTGCTGAAGTAAAATTAAAAATTAATGTTGGGGAAGTTGCTGAAAATACTTTAACAATTGTAAAATCTAAGCTTATTGATAATAAACCAAGCCAGTTGATTTCTGATGATTATAATAATCTTTTTATTGTAGAGTCTCAAAATGACGAGCATATTGGTATTTTCAAATATAATGATAATTTGGAGAAAATTGGCTTTTTAGGAGTTGATAATTTCATAAAAATTGCCATTGCAAATAATAAGCAAAACATTATCAAAACTGAAGAAATTTTAGCAAAAGAACCTGATTGCAATTATACGTATAAGTATCAAAAAATAACAAAATATAAGAATAATTTAGAAAAAGAAAATTCAATGAAAATAGCTTTTGGTAAGGTAGATGCTGATGAGGGTCATCCTCTTAAAGATGAAATTTTGCCTGAAGATTTTGATATAAATTTAGGTTTTGAATTGCCACCAACTCCTGGGTGCGAAGTTGTCGAAGATAATGAAGGTAATCTTTATTGTTTTTATGATTATGATTTTATTGAAGAAGAAACCTACAAGGCATTTATTTTAAAAATTAACTGGAGTGAAAAAACATTTACAAAAAAAGATTTAAAATTTGATAAGCATGGTAAAATAGCTTTTGCAAATAACAGGATTTATATTGCAACACAAAAGAAAATTATTGTTTATGATACTTCACTAAATAAAATAACAGATGCAGATATTCTGTCAGGAAACGACTTTGAACGAATCACACAGGATTTGAAAATTTCACCTGATGGTAATAAATTATATATATTAAATATTTCAGGAGATAATTCTCAACTTTGGAATATTTTAGTTTACGATATTAATTCACAAAGCATTGAATTTGATAAAACTATAGAAATACCAAATTCATCTTCTAATACAAAATTTCATGGTTTAGGTATAGATGAAAATTATTTGTATTTAACTGTAAGAGAAACAAATAAAATTATAAAATATTCTTTTTAAAGGGGGAATTTATGAAAAAATTTATTGTAATTCTGTTAACTTTGTTTATTGTATCAGCGTTTGTAAATGCTGCTACAGCTCATAAGTCGGTTAAAAGTATGCGAACCGATGATATTTTAGTTGATATTGAAATTGATGTTGAGGGTTTGTTGGCTGAAAAGGTTAAAATCGAGGATAAAACTTTTACAAAGCTAAACATGGAAAATTCTGGTTTAACTTTAAAAAAAGGGGAGCCGGAATTGAGAACTGTATCGGCTTTTCTTGCTGTTCCTAAGGGCGGAGCAGATTTAGAGATAGTTGCCAGTGAGTTTATTGAAGTAGAGAATATTTCCATTGTGCCCTCTAAAGGGGCTCTTACAAGAAATGTTAATCCAGAAGATGTTCCTTATGAATTTTCTGATATTTATTCACAGAATAAATGGTATCCATCTGACAAGGAAATGATTTCAAATTTTGAAAATTTTATTTTAAGGGATATTTCAGGTTTACGTGTTGAAGTTACTCCTTTTCAATTTAATCCCGAACAAAATAAACTTAGAATTTATAATAAGTTAACCATTTCTGTAAATCCAAAAAATTATCGCAGCGCTAATGTTAGAGTAAGCGGTAATATTAGTTCGGATTTTGAAAAAATTTATGATGAGGTTTTTTTAAATTATAACTCTCCATTCCAAACTAGAAATGGTATAAATGTGCCTGAAGAAAAGAAAAATCTGTTAATTGTTGTTTGCGATGATTTTTATGAGGCTGTTTTGCCTCTTGCAGACTGGAAAAAGAAAACTGGTTTTGATGTGGAAGTTGTTAAATATAATAATGTTGCTAGAAGTGCAGATAGTTTAAAAAATTATTTTCAGAAAAAATATAATAATGGTGATTTAACCTTTGTTACTCTTGTTGGTGATATTGAACATATTCCAACTTTAAAAGGAAAATACGAAGGGGCAAATTCTGATAATATGTATATGAAACTCTCAGGTAATGATAATATTCCGGATGGTTTTATTTCCAGGTTATCTGTTAAGAATATTTCAGATGTTAATAAAATGGTTAAAAAAACTATTGAATATGAAATGGCTGTTACAGATGATTATAACTGGTATAAAAAAGGTCTGGGAATTGCTTCAAATGAAGGCACACCAACTGATTATGAAAGAAGTGATAAATTAACTCAATCTTTAAAAAACAAGATGAATTTTTCAAAAGTTTGGGAATGTTATGCTCCTGAAGCAAGTTCAGGTGGAAGTTACAATCCACATCCTGAGCCTTATGATCCATTTAACCCCAATCCGAATGATCCGTTTAATCCATCTAATCCGGGAAGTGGTCCCGGTCAGTTGCCTCCCGTTTTATGGAGTGTTTCAGATTTTAGATTTGATGCTTCAAATAATTCTGAAGACAAATCTATTGTTTTTGATGCCCTAAATTCTGGAGTATCAATAATAAATTATATTGGACATGGTTCAAATTATACCTGGGTTACTTCAGGATTTAATACTGATGATGCTCATTCACTGAACAACTACGGTAAATATCCTGTAATCTGGGATGTTGCCTGCGTTAATGGAGCTTTACACAAGGATGAATGTTTTGCAGAAGCGTGGATGAGAGCTGGAAGTGAAAGCAATCCAGCAGGTGCGATTGGTATTGCAGCTGGTTCTACAAATGAATCCTGGGTTCCACCATGTGACTGGCAGGCTGAGATTATTCATAATCAGCTTGGGGAAGACTTAAACGCAACGGCAACTGTTGTTAATCTTTATGGATTGTTAAAAGTTACTGAAAATTATGGTGCTTCGGATAATTCTGAAGGTAATAAACTGATTGAACAAAAAATATATTTTGGGGAAGGAACAGTTAGTTTAAGAACCCAGAAACCTCAGACGATCTCAGCCGAAGCTGTTGTTGTCGATGATAAAGTTTTAGTAGCTGTAAATGGTCTTAACAGAAGCGGTTTAACTGTTTCATCCTATAGCGATGATTTAAACAAGGTATATTCAGGTGTTACAGATAATAGAGGCGAAATAGAGTTTCCTTATTCCGGACAGGAATATATTACTGTTTACAATAATGATATTATACCTGTTGTAGATTTAAAAATAAGCAAATAAAATAATTTGGGGTCGGAGCGTCGATTTTCAATTTAGTATTTGTTATAAAAGCATTTTTTATAGAATATAACATTAAAAATTAAAATTGAAAAAAATAGAGAAATAAAAAATTAATAATTTTTATTAAAAAAACCCCATTTTTGATATAAATTTAAAGAAAATATAATAATAAACTTTTTTTAGAAAAGTATATTTAACAGTTTATTTCGGATTTAAACGAAATATATAAGTATATATTTATGAAAAATCGACGCTCCGACCCCAATGTTTTTTTACCTTAATAAATTTTTATGATATTTTAATTGTATGAATAAAATAAATTTAATTGTAATTTTTATCTTTTTTACTGTTTTTGCTTGGGCAGTTGATTTTGAAAATCTGCCTGGTATAGATTCCATTGTAAATCGTGGTTATATTAAAGCTGGAATTTGTGAAAGTGAAACACCACCATTTTTTTATAAAGATGAAAATAATGAATATACTGGTATTGATATTGAACTTTTAAAAGAGATTGCCTCTTCTCTCGGGGTGGATTATAAATTAGTTGTTTCAGATTCATTTGATGAAGTGATTTTAAATGTTTCAAATGGTAATACTGATTTAGCGGTTTCTAATTTAAGTATAACACTTGACCGTGCCAAAAAAGTCCTATATACGCAGCCTTATATTAAACTTAAAATGGGTTTATTTATAAACCACAGATTTTCAGATTCTTTTGAAAGTAATGTTAAAAAAGTTAATTTTAATGTTAAAGATGTAGAAATTGGTGTGCTTGCAGATTCTTCTTATGAGTTTTTTGCAAGAGAATTATTTCCTGATGCTGATATTATTCCCATGGATTCCTGGGACAAGGTTATAGATAATATTTTAAATGAAAATATTGAGGCGGGTTTTTATGATGAAGTTGCTATTGAAAGAACCTTAAGGCAAAATCCTTCTATAAGTATAAATCTGAAAAAAGTATTAATTGATGAAAAAAATGACCCTATTGCTATTGCTGTTTCTCCTGAGAATAAATTCTTAAATTACTGGCTTGAACATTTTTTAAATAACAGAAGTATAAAACCTCTGGATTATTATTTTGATGATTTCTTTGCAATGAATGAAATTTCTGATGAAGATCGTGGTGGCTTGAATTTATTTAAGGTTTTAGAGAATAATTTTAAAATATTTTTTGCTTTTGGGATAATTTTTCTAATTTTTATATTAAAATTTGCGTCAAAAAAAGATAATTTTAAAGAAAAAATACTGCCATTTTTATTAAATCCATATGTTGCTATTGCTGGAATGATTCTTGGTATTTTTTATGGTTTAATAATTGAAAAAAGTTCGCCAGTTATATTTGGAATTGGTGATTTATATTTAACCTATCTCCAGATGTGTTCGCTTCCGATTATGATTACGGCAATTATTACAAGTCTGGGGAAAATTTTTTGTAATAAAGAGGCTTCTTCATATATTAAAAAATTAATTTTTATGATAGCTCTTTTTCTTATTATTTCATCTCTTTCAGGATTTATTGGCGGTTTAATTGGAAATCCTGGTTCAGCTCTTTCTGAAGAGGCAAAAATTACTCTGGGTAATGAAATAAAAACAGCTTCCGATTCCACTACAAATGAATCTACTAGTCTTAGAGAACTTGTAAAAAGAATAATTCCTGCCAATATTTTTTCTGCTTTAAGTCAAGGTGATATTTTAGGTGTACTGTTTTTTTCAATTTTATTAGGACTGGCACTTGGATTAGTTAATATTGAATCTTCTGATGAAATATTTGCTGTTCTTGATGCTTTATTTAATTCATTTTTAAAAATTATTAACTGGTCTTTATATTTTTTGCCGCTTGCACTTTTTTCGCTTATGGCAAAGCAGACCTTTGGTATGGGTCCCCATATTATGATTGCAATGAGCAGATTTGTTATAATTTACCATATTATATGTTTACTTGGAATTTTTATTCTACTGATGGTTTTATCGGGTTTTTTAAGAGAAAAAGTTTCTTTGATTATAAAAAAGTTAAAAAATGCACTGCTCGTTGCTTTTGGTACTTCAAACAGTTACGCTGCCATGCCTCTTGCTATTGAGAGTATTGAAAACAAGTTTCAGGTAGACAGACAGGCAACGAATTTAATTATGCCACTGGGAACTACTGTTTGTAAACCGGGTACAATTGTAAATCTTGCTCTGGGAACTGTTTTTATTGCCCAGCTTTTTGAGATTTCACTTATTTCTAATTTTAACTGGTTGATTGTGGTTGCTGGTGTAATTGTTTCTGGTCTGGCAGCTTCTGGTGCTCCAGGAGCAATTGAAATTTCAATGCTTTCTATTTTTTTTCCACTTCTTGGTCTTCCTATGGAAGTTGCTTTTACTTTGCTTCTTGCAGTAAATTCAATAACTGATCCAATAAGAACCATGCTGAATATTTTAAGTAATTCAACTATAACAATATTAATTTCTCCTAAAAATAAATAAGTTGTAATTTTTTTTAAAAGAAGGTAATATTAAATCAATATTTGATACAGGAGGATATTTTATGAGTGAATGGACACCAGAAGAAATTCAAGAAACAATTAACAAAGTTCAAAGTAAGGCTGCAACAGACAAAGGTTTTAGAAATAAAGCCTTAAATAATCCAAAAGAAGCGGTTAAAGAGTTAACTGGAAAAGATATTCCAGAAGATTTTAAAATTAAAATAATTGAAAATGAGGCTGGAGTAGATCAAACTTTTGTTCTTCCTGATTTTGTAGGTGAAGAACTTTCAGATGAGCAGCTTGATGATGTTGCAGGCGGTAGATGCAGAGGTCAATGTAACTGTGCTGGCGGAGCTAAATATTCAAGTTAAATAGTTTTTAAGTAATAAAATAAGAAAAAGAGGATTGATTTAATTCAATCCTCTTTTTCATTGTTTTGTTTAATTTCATAATGAGCCTCAAGAAATGAATCTAAATTATTTTTATGAAACAAACAAGTGTCAAATTTTGTGTTCTCATATTTGTTTCTGTATCTTAAATTAGGACAACCACCATTACAAATTGGCAGAAAAAAACATTCGCTGCATTTTGAACTTGTATAAGAATTTATCCCAACAAGATATTTTGAAATAATATTATTATTTGTGGGAATATTTCCATCGATAGAACCAACAATCATTTCTTTTTTCCCCAAATCCCGCCAGCATTTATATAATTCCCCTTCGGGTCCTATAAGGTAAGAATGAAGCATTACCGCAGTACATGTGCTGTTGTTTTGAAGCGGATAAAAGTTTAAATCCATAATTTGGAATTTATTATAACATTCCAGCATAAAATCGGCTATCTGCTGACGGTTCATACCGCAGGTTTTATCACCCCGGCAATCATTTGAATAATCAACAATAATACCAGGATATATAACTAATTCATTTTCAGATTCTTTAAATCTTTCTTTTATCATTGAATAAACTTGATGATACTCTTCATGATTTGTTTTATCTACGTTTATTCTAATTACCAGTCTGCCTTTCCATACTTTCATTAAATAATCAAGATTTTTTAATATTACATTAAAGGTATCTTTTTCAGTTTTATGTTTTCTGCGGTTGTTGTGAGTTTCTTGCATACCGTCTATTGTTATCTGTACTGATTTTATTCCTGCGTCTTTAAACTGTCTTGCAATTTTTGGAGTGAGCAAAAATCCATTGGTGATAATTTCTGAATAATATTCAGGCTTCATTTTCTGTATTTCTTTTGAAATTTTTAATATTTTATTCCAGCATAAAAGTGGTTCACCACCATACCAGGTTATACTAATACTTGAAAAATTTCTGTATTTTTTAATAAATTTAACCAAATTATTTTCAACCTCTTTGCTCATGTATAAATGAGGCCGGTCTTCTTCATAACAGTAGGGGCATTCAAAATTACAATCCCTGGTGGGTGCTATTGTTAAAGAAAGATTTCTTGTTGAAAATCTTTTTACAGTATTTGAAAGATCCATGTTAAGAGTAGGAATTTCATCTTTTGAAATAAGCATTTTTGCACCGCAAAGTTGAAACAAAAGGGAAGTCGAGTTTGAATAATCATAATTTTCAGGATTTTTCTGTATTTTTTGAACTTCTTTATATGTTTTTTCATCTAATTGCGCAAATGTATTGCTGTAACTATTGTAAATAAGATAACCATATTTATTTGATTTGAATAAATAATTATAGGGGGACCATTTCATATAAACTCCTTATACATATATTGAAATATTAAATATTTTGTGCTAATATCTTATAACAAATTAATTATTAAATAAAGGTCAGGAATTTTTTTTTGCTACTTTTTAAAGTTGAAGAACATCATGAAGCATTTTATATCTGGAATTATCTAATTAAAAATAATTTATTAAATAGGCAGGGAAACTCTTTATTTCATATTGACCATCATTCAGATATGGACAGCCCGGTTCTTGATGTATCTGTAAATAATATGTTGGAAAACGATTTAAAAACTATATCAGAGTTTACTTATAATCAGTTGAGGATTTCAAATTTTATTGTTCCGGCAATTTTTCTGGGAATTTTCAAAGATTTTTACTGGATGAAACGAACTTATAACAAAGGAAATATTTACCGCAAAAATTATATTAAATCCCATAAAAGGGCAGGCCGTATTTTTATAAACAAACCACTTGAATTAATTTTTAAAAATGATATTCCTGATGATGGGCGTGTTGTGTTTAACAATATTAAAGTTGATAAAAACGATGAAATTCAAGTTCATAATAAGGTATTTCTAGATATTGACCTTGATTTTTTTTCCTCTCACCGGGCAAGATTAAAAAAAAGAATAATTGAAATTTCAAAAGACGAGTATATAAAAATTAAAAACGATAAATATCATTTTTTAAATAATGAGTTTAAATTTGACATGTACGAAGATAATAATAAATTTTTTCTGGATTTTATTGAGGGAGCCAAAGAAGTTGAAAAAAGTCACTTAATTTCAAAAGAAGAGATTCAAAGTAGAATTGATGATTTTTTTAAATATTTGAAAAATAATCAGATAAAACCCTCACATATATTATTATGTAGGTCAAGATTCAGCAATTATACTCCTGAAAATCAATGGAAATTTATTGAAAAAAAAATAATTGAAAAATTTTTAAATCTTTTTGATTTGAATATAATTTCAATAAATGATACATTAAGTTAATTAAAATGAGAATATATATTTTTAGAAAAATACTGTTTTGTTTGATATTATTGGTTTTTTTGAATTATAATTTAATTTCAAAAGAAACTGAAAATTCATATATTTTAAATATAGATAAATTGTGGTCAAATACATTAAAAAATAATTCTCAGATTAATGCTGGAATACAGGATTTAAAAGAAGCCTATTCAGAAGTTTATGGGGCTGAGGCCCAATTTCATCCAGTATGGCAGATATATGGCCAGAAATCAGTTGATAATTCTCCTTTAACTGAGGCACAGCAGCCCGGTTTTCAAGATGGTCAGTTAACTGAGGATACTTTTAGTTATGGAATGAGTTATGATAAAAAACTTTTTAATGGTATGCAATTATCATCTGAGTTGATTTTTCAGCGGAAATATAGAGATACTCTTCCTTCAGAAGAAAAAATTTCAAATTCTATTTTATCATTTAAATTATCAATTCCTCTATCCTCGCAGAGGGGAAAAATTCCAGGAATGCAGAGAGAGATTGCTGATATTTTATATCAGGCTGAAGTTTTTAATTATGAATATAATGTTTCAGAAATATTTTTAAATACTATGTATGAATATGTTCAGGCAATTGCCTCTCAGAGAAAATATAATATTGCCCAAACGTCTGAAGAAAATATGCTTACGTTAAAAAAGGATACAAAAAAACTTATAAGTGCAAATCAAATACCAGGGTCTGAAATTAATAAAATCCAGACAGCTGTTTTTCAGAAAAAATCTGAAACAGGCAGTTTCGAGACTTTATTATTTGAAAAACTTCACAATCTTAAATATATAATAGGATTGGAGCAAAATGTCAATAATATTAAACTGGCAGCATTACAATTTGAATTAATCAAAGAACCTTTTTTTGAAAATAAATCGTTGCAGGATTATATGGAAAGTGCAATTCAGAACAGATTAGATTTAAAAGCTGCAAAATTAAGACTGAAGGCTGCCAATAAACATTTGGTTCTGGCTGAGGATGGTCTGCAAAAAGACTTTTATATTGAACTTGATTCAGATTTAAAAGGTTTATCTGAAGACGAAGACGCTGAGAGTTTAACAAAATCCTGGTCAGACAATCAAACTGATATTTCTTATAGTTTAAGTTTCATAAAAGATATTACATCTAATTGGGGTTATAAAAAACAAACACATGCAAAAGCTTTAGCTCAAAAAAACAGGGCAGAAATATGGCTGAAAGATAAAATTAAATCAATTAAAAAAGAGGTTTCTGTATCTTATAAAAAAATGGTTAATGGCTGGGACACATTACAGCGCTCAAAAAAAGCACATCAATTTGCCCGCGTATCTTTAGATGCCGAGATTAAAAAGTTTAATATGAATATGAGTACAATACTAGAAGTTCTGGATGTTGAGGAAACATTTAATCAGAGTGAATTAAATTTAATTGAACAGGAAGCAGTTTTTCTTGGACTATTTTTAAATTTCCTTCATACACAGGGCAGACTGATAAAAAAAACAGAAGATGGAAGTATGATAATTAATTTAGAAGATTATATGAATTATAACCAAAGTCATGTTTTAGACAGGAGATAAAAATGATTAAAAAGTTTAATATTGCATTTATTTTATTTTTGATATTATTATGTTTTTCCGGATGTTCATCTGATGATGAGGCTATAAATCGGGGAAACCTGATAAAAGAAAATGACGATTTTTTAAAAATTGGTGTTGGATGGCCACTTCAGGGTGGAGAAGACCCTTTAAAAAAAGGGGTTGAACTGGCGGTGGAAAAAATAAATTCAACAGATGGTGTGCTTGGCAGAAAAGTTATAGTTGATTATAAAGACGATGAAGCAGATATTTCTCGTGGATTGAGAATTGCCAATGAATTCAGCAGTGATAAAAGTATTCTTTCTGTAATTGGACATCGTAATTCTTATATTTCAGCAACAGTTTCAAACATTTATAAGGAAGCTGGAATATTAATGATTTCACCAGGCTCTACAATGCCGAAATTAACTCAGATGGGGAATCATCTGTTTTTAAGAACAATGCCGTCTGATATTAAAATTGCAGAGTATGCTGCTAAAATCGCCGGAAGAAATAATTATAAAAATATAATAATTTACTATGAAAATAATGATTATGGAAGGGGTTTGGCAAATGCTTTCGAAGATTTTTCACCTAAATTTAATCTTAATATTATTGACAGACGTTCTATTGAATCAGGAACTAAACAGGAATTTGAACATGATTTAAATTATTTTGAGCTGCTTGATTTTGATGCTTTTTTTCTGGCTGGGGTAATGCCTATTGCCTCTGATTTTGTTAATTACGCCCGCGAGAGAGGCTTTGAACAGATGATATTTGGTGGGGACGGCCTTGACAGTAAAGAGTTTTTAGATGCTTTATCAAATGGGGTTGAAGATGTAATAAGTGTTTCGGTGTTTAACTCTAAAAAAGATGATAAAAAAGTTGAAGAATTTATTAGAGATTATTATCAGAAATATCAGATTGAACCAGATATATGGGCGGCACAGGGGTATGACGCTGTTAATCTGTTAATGGATTCTGTTGAAACCTCTGGTTTTCTTAATCCTGAAAAATTATCAAAGTATATTAAAAATTTAGAATCCTGGGAAGGAGTCACTGGAAAACATGTTTTTTCATCAGATGGTGATTTATCCCAAAAAGATGTTGTAATTAAACATGTGAAAAATGGTGTTTTTAATATTTTAAATGAGGGAGAGTTAAAAAATGAATAATTTTCTTTATCGTAAAAAAGCACTTGAAAGATTACAATCTCCCGATGAGCTGGATCAGATGGTCACTGTTATATCACCAAAAGGGTGGATAGCACTTATTGCTGCTGGTTTTTTTATTATACTTTCCATTATATGGGGTGTTTTTGGGGAATTGCCATATAGAGTTGAGGGAAAAGGATTATTGATGAAATCAGGAGGAATTCAGACAGTTCATCATATTTCAAGCGGAAAAATTTCTGATGTAAGGGTGTTTGAAAATGATATTGTCAAAAAAGGTGATGTTATTGCACGTTTAGAACAACGTGATATTTTACAGAAGATAAATGGGTTAAAAAAAGATTTAAGTATATATGAGGAAGAACTTCAAAAACTCGAAGAATTAGAAATTGAAAGAGATGTTGTTGAAAGCAAGATTAATTCACAAACATTAGATAATTTGCATTCGCAGATAAATTCGCTTCAAACTAAACTTACTTTTTTGAAACAACAGCGTGATTCACAGGAAGAACTCTTAAAAGATGGAATAATTACCAGACAAATGCTAACCGAAACCGCCCTTCAGATAAATGATACAGAAAATAAAATTAATCAACTTGAAAATAGAATAAAAGAGCTTGACCTTGAGGGTATTTCAACTGAAAAACAAAAAATTCAGGAAATAAGTAAAATAAATGAAAATATAAGAAATATGGAAGAAGAAATCGCCTATTTACAGGAAGAGTTTTATAAAAATTCCAGAGTTATCAGTCCATATAATGGCCGTGTAATTGAAGTTAGTATTGATAAAAATGATTTAATTAATCCCGGCGAGAGTATAATTAAAATTGAGAGAACTGGTAAAGATATTAAAGAGCTTGTAGCTGTTGGATTTGTTAAAGCGGAAGATGGAAAAAAGATAAAACATGGTATGGGGGCTCAGGTTTCTCCTTCAACTGTAAGAAAAGAAGAGTATGGAAATATTCTTGCTCATGTAGTTGGTGTTTCTGAATATCCTGTATCTACAGAAGAAATGTACAAAACTGTTGGTAATGAAACGCTTATTCATTCACTGCTTGAGCTCGGGCCGTTGATTGCAGTACATGCAGATTTAAAAGTAGATTCTAAGACTCCAAGCGGTTATGAGTGGACTTCAGATGAAGGACCACCACATGAAATTTTTTCCGGAACAATTTGTGACATAACTGTTACTATAAAAAAAGAAAGACCAATATCACTTGTGATTCCTGGATTAAAAAGATTTTTAGGATTGTAAAATATGTTTAAAAAAGAAAAAAAAATTAAAAGTAAATATAAAAGGGCTAAAGTTCCGACTATTTTACAGATGGAAGCTGTGGAATGCGGAGCAGCTTCTCTTGCAATGATTCTTGCCTCAAAAGGTCTTTATATTACACTTGAAGAGCTTAGAATTTCCTGCGGGGTTTCAAGAGATGGTGTTAAGGCCAGTAATATGCTTAAAGCTGCTAGAAAATACGGGCTCGAGGCGAAAGGTTTCAGAAAAGAGCCTGAAGATTTACTTCAAATAAAACCGCCTATGATAATTCACTGGAATTTTAATCATTTTCTTGTTCTTGAAGGCTTTAAAGGAAATAAAGTTTATCTTAATGATCCTAAATCCGGAAGAAAAGTTATATCTTATGAAGAGTTTGATATGAGTTTTACCGGCATAGTAATGACTTTTAAAGAAACTGCTGAATTTAAAAAAGGCGGGGAAAAAAAGACAGTGACAAATATGCTTTATAAAAGGTTAAAAGGTCTTGAAATCGCTTTTTTGTATGTTTGTATTATTGGCCTTTTTTTAGTTATACCGGGACTTGTAATTCCGGTATTTACAAGGATTTTTGTTGATCAGGTTCTTATTGGAATGATGAATGACTGGTTTAAACCATTGATTCTGGGTATGGCAATAACAGCACTGGCCAGACTTTTTTTAACCTGGATACAGCAATATTATCTTTTAAGATTTGAAACAAAACTTTCAATTGTGAGTTCTGCCAGATTTTTATGGCATACATTAAGGTTACCTGTAAGTTTTTTTAATCAGAGATATGCAGGGGAAATATCCGGCAGGGTTGAATCCAATGATAATGTTGCAAAATTAATTGGCGAGAAGTTAACAACAAATATGGTTAACTGTTTTACTGTTATATTTTATGTTTTAATAATGATTCAATATGATGTTTTTTTAACTTTAGTCGGTATAACAATTGCCAGTTTAAATTTAATAGTTCTTCACTATATATCATCGTTCAGGAAAGAGCAGAGTCAGAAACTTCAGATTAACTATGGTAATTTAATGGGAGTTTCCATGGCAGGACTTACCGCTATTGAGTCATTGAAAGCTGGTGGAAATGAAGAAGATTTTTTTTCTAAATGGTCGGGATATCATGCAAAGTGTATAAATGAAGAGCAGAAAATGGGATTATATGAACAGTTTTTGGTTAATATTCCAATATTTCTATCAGGATTAAATATTGCTGTTATTTTATCAATTGGTGGATTTAAAGTAATTGACGGGGTTATGAGCATTGGTATGCTTATAGCTTTTCAAAGTCTTATGCAGAGTTTTTTAAGACCATTTGAAAATCTTGTTTCACTTGGCGGTGAAATGCAGAGTATAACAGCCGATATGAAAAGGCTTGATGATGTTTTTAACTATAAACAGGATAGATTATATGACGAAAACAAAGAAAATTTAGAGGCGGACAAAGTAAAACTATCTGGTAATCTAAAAATTGAAAATATCTCTTTTGGTTATAATGTTCTGGAAGAACCTTTTATAAAGGATTTTAATCTTAAACTTTATCCTGGTAAAAGAGTTGCTTTAGTAGGCGGCTCCGGTAGCGGAAAATCAACAATAGCAAAAATTGTTTCGGGGCTTAATCAGGAATGGGGAGGAGCAATTTTTTTTGATGGAAAAGAAAGAAATAGAATTGATAGAAATATTATCAATAATTCTATTTCTGTTGTTGATCAAGATATTTCCATGTTTTCAGGTTCAATTCGTGATAATTTAACATTATGGGATCCAACAGTACCGGATGAGTCAATCATCAATGCTTTAAAAGATGCCCAGATATATGATGTGGTAGCCTCAAGACCAGAAGGCCTTGATGCAATGGTGAGTGAAAATGGTGGAAACTTTTCAGGAGGACAGAGACAGAGGCTTGAAATTGCAAGAGCTCTTGTCTGTAATCCAACCATTTTAATACTGGATGAGGCAACGAGTGCCTTAGATCCGGTAACTGAAAAGAAAATTGACGAAAACATCAGAAAAAGAGGATGCACATGTATTATTGTAGCGCATAGACTCAGTACAATTAGAGATGCGGATGAAATTATCGTATTAAAAAATGGTAAAATAGTTGAGCGTGGCACCCATGATAAATTGTCTGAGAAACAGGGAGATTATTCAAAACTAATTAGTTTGTAGATAAAGGAATTAAAAATGATTAAAGAAAGTTTTATTAAATCAGGTCAGGAAGTGAAAATAGACGGTAGTCATCCTGTTTTTATGGAAAATTCCGATGTTGTTTATTACGTTGATTCCGGCGGCGCAGATATTTTTTATACTTTAACTGACAATGATAAATTATATGATAGAAGGCATTTTTTATCCAGGTTTGAAAAAGATGAAATATTTTTTTCTTTTGACTCCGGCGATAAATCTCAGTTTATTGTAACAGGCTTATTAAATACCAGACTGTACTGTATGCCGGTGAAAGAATTTATAGAAAAATGCAGCAAAGATTTGCTTTGTAAATATATTGAAAAATATTTTAATAAATTATCATTTTTTTTATGTTTTGATGAAAATAATTCAAAAACCACCCTAATTGAAAAAACTGGGGATTTAAAAGTTGAAAAAAACACTGAATTGCGAAGTTTAAAAGAGCTTTACTGGGTAAAAAACTGTGGTATTTTCAAATCATATTGTTGCCAGGAAATTTCTAATATTAATCAATATGAAATTCTTCCAGTTTCAAATAAATTAAATTTAAAAGTTGCTGATGATGGCATAATTGAGGTTCAAAAAACAAGTGACGTTATAAACAATAAAAACTTTATAAATAATTTATTAAACGTTTTATCCCTTTTTAAAAATCTAATAATTAAAAAAATTAATGAAAATATACTTGAAGAAGTGAAAAAATATAATCAAAGTGAAAAAATTGATAAACAGATAAGAAAAGAATCTCTGAATAAGCTGGGGAAAATTTTAAATAAAACTGATAAAGAATATGAAGGCACAAGCGAAAATTCTATGGTTTATGTTTTTGAAGTGGTTTCAAAATTCACCAATACTAATTTAATAGATAACGCCTTATTTATTACAAAAGAAAAAGAAGTTTCTTTTCAGGAAATGGTTAGATATTCAGGTGTTTCAACCCGTAAAATAGTTCTTGAAAACAATTTTTTTAATAAAGATAATGGACCAGTTATAGCTTTTTTTAAAAACAGCAAAAAGCCGGTTGCTCTGATACCTCATAGCCCTTCAGTTTATATGGTTTATGAACAGGGAAAATCTCCATATATTCTGAATGAAATAATCGGAGGCAGTTTTTCAGATTATGGATATATGATTTATCCGGCGCTTTCGGATAAAAAAATTACAATAAAGGATTTACTATCTTTTGCAATCAAAGCGGGCTGGGACAAAGATAAATATACAATAATTCTTATGGCCGCTTTGGCTGGTGTAATCGCAATTGTGTCGCCGATTGTAACCGGTCAGTTAATTGATAAAATTATTCCTCAATCTGATTCATCGTTGCTTTTAACTGCCGCTATGCTTCTTATTTCAAGTGTGATAGCAGCCTTTGTTTTTAATATGGTTAGAGGATTTGCATTTTTAAGGTTAGAAGAAAAAACTGATTTAACTGTACAATCTGCTATATGGATAAGATTATTAAATCTTCCCGCAACATTTTTTAAAAAATTCAATTCAGCTGATTTAGCAGAGCGTGCTATGGGAATTAACAAAATAAGACAGATTTTATCAGGATCATCGATAAATTCGTTTATTGCAGCAATTTTTTCTGTGTTTAATCTTCTACTGATGTTTTATTTTAATTTCAAACTTGGACTTCTTGGAACAGCTTTAGTTGCAGGTGCTGTTTTGTTTTCTGGCTTTTTTTCCTATCTTAATATAAAAACAAGAAGAAAAATAATTGACCTCGAGGTTAAAATATCATCAATTGTTTTTCAAATATTAAAAGGTATAGCAAAAATAAGAATTGCCGGGGCAGAAGATCGTGCTTTTTATAAATGGTCAGAAAAATTTAAAGAAAAAAAAGAATTGAATTTTAAACAGAGAAAAATTGGAAATATAATAAAAGTTTTTAACTCATTTTTCCCGGTTGTAGCATCTGCCATTATTTTTTCTTTTTTTATTTTAAAAGGCGAAAGAGATGAAACTACAATGCTTTTAAAAATGTCAACCGGGCATTTTTTAGCTTTTAATGCAGCTTTTACTATTTTACTTACCGCAATGCTTAATTTAACAGAATCATTAATTTCAATTTTTGATATTGTTCCATTGTTTGAAAAAGCAAAACCAATTCTTGAAAAAGAAACTGAAAAAAAACACGGGGGAATTATCTGCACCAGTTTAAATGGTCAGATTGAGGCAAGTCATATATCTTTCAGGTATGAAGAAAAAGGGGAGAAAATTCTTGATGATGTTTCATTTCATGCAAAACCAGGCGATTTTATTGCGGTTGTTGGACCATCTGGCTCAGGAAAATCTACCCTGTTAAGATTACTGCTTGGATTTGAAAAAGCTGAAAGTGGCACAGTTAACTATGATGACAAGGATATTAACAAACTGGACCTTAAATCTCTCAGAAATCAGCTCGGAGTTGTACTGCAGAATGGACAGCTTTTATCTGGGGATATTTATAATAATATTGTTGGAGCAAGGCAGTTAAGTTTAACACATGCCTGGCGGGCTGCTGAGGAGGTCGGGTTGGCTGATGATATCAAAAATATGCCTATGGGAATGCATACAATTGTATCTGAAGGTGGCGGAACGTTATCTGGTGGACAGAAGCAGAGAATTCTTATTGCAAAAGCACTGGTTCACAGACCATCAGTTATTTTTTTTGATGAGGCTACAAGTGCACTTGATAATTATACACAGAATATTGTCAGCGAAAGTATTGAAAAGCTTAAGGCGACTAGGATTGTAATAGCCCATAGATTATCAACAATTAAAAATGCAGATAAGATAATTGTCATGGATAAAGGAAGAGTGGTTGAACAGGGAAATTATGAAGAACTAATAAAAATGAATGGAATATTTAAAGAAATAGCCAGCAGACAGGTTGTTTAAAGAATATGTTTTCTATATATGAAATAAGCAAAAGCAAAATTAAAGATTTTGAACTTTTTTTAACTTCAGGAGAATTTGAAGATTCACTAAATTTTTATAAAGATTCTTTTGTTATTGGTGTATATCTATTAAATAAACCAGTTGGATATTTAAGATTATATGTAAATAAATACAATGAACTATGGATTATGTATATATATGTTTTAAAAAAATATCGTAGAAAAAAAGTTGGAACATTACTTATAAATAAAGCATTAGAAACATATAGGGAAAATAATTTTAATAAATTACATATAATTTATAATAAACTTTCAGAATCAAATCCACCTATAGAAAAATTTTTTGACTTTTTTAAATTCAGTAAACCTGAGTTTGTCAAGGGAATCTGTTTAACTGACCGAAGAATATTAAAATCACCCAGGCTTAAAAGAGCAAAAATTCCAGAAAAATTAAAAGTATTAAGATGGGGTGAAGTTTCTAATAATTTAAAAGCAAAGTTAAAAAATGATTCAGAAAAAGATGACTGGGAGCAGGATAATCTATCGCCTTTTAATAAGGAAAGTTTAAACTATATTGCTGAAATAAGTTTTGCTGTTTTAAAAAATGATAAAATTATTGGCTGGCTTATTGCTACGAAAGCGGGGGATGAAACATTACGGTATGGAAATATTTATTTAAGAAAACAATATAGAGGTAAAGGAATTTCATTTGCTCTTCTTTATAAAGCCATAAAATTTCAGGTCGAAAATTTACCTGAATTTCCATATGGTATCTGGACTTTTGATGTTAAAAATCAGGAAAGAGTTAATTTTAATCTGAAAAGAATGCTACCATATGTGAAAACATTTAAAACTTCTGTTTACCGGAATTTTTAAAAATTTCTTTTTTTTGGGATTAATTTCAACTGGAAAACACTTAAAAAGCTTGGTTTAAATGGTTTCTGCCGATGTAGCCCTTACGACTAAATTTAAACTTGACATTTATTAAATTTATAATTATAATTTCATGGAAATAAATAATTATTAGAAGTTGTATTTATATAAAGGATTGAATAATAATTTTCTCTATCTTATTGTAAAGTTTGAACCACTCTCTGATTATCAATCCCTAACGTTTAATCATGCAATTTATATTTAAAAAATAAAATATCGGGGGGAATTATGAATTCTACAGTCAAATACCTTAGACAAGTTATGCCAGTTTTAATGATTTTAGCTATTTTTATAATAGCAGGATGTGGTGGTAGTTCAAATGATTTAACTGCTGACAAAGCAACAATTTCTAACTTGAAATTAAAATCTAAAGCAATTATTTCAGAAGAAGCAATTTTTTCTGGAAATATTGAAATTTGTTATGATTTTGAAACAAGTTTGGTGGAACCTTTGTTTGATTTAAAGGTAGAGTATCAGGAAATATAAAATGACCAAAGTGCACCCAATAAAACGCTTGAGGGTGAATCTAATGACGATGACGGGGAAGGCTCTGAAGAGTTGAGTTTTTCAAACTGGAAAATGGTAACAAAGTTAAATTCAGCAAAAATTCTTTCAGGAACAAATCTTAAAGCAACATGGTATTCAGGAATAGATATTCAGGAAAATACAAAAATCAGATTAAAAGTGACTCCATATAATGAAAATAAAGAATTTGATTCTTTTGAAAGTGATATATATGAATTAAAAAATGCCAATTTAAATAATCTGATAGTTCAGAATAAAACAGGTGGTAGTGTTACAGATTATTCCGGGAAATATTATAGCGGCGATACTATAGAAATAAGCGCAACACCCAAAGATAGGTATGAGTTTATTGAATGGCAAATAACAGATAATTCTTTTATAACTGAAGGAAGTAAAGATTCAAAAGAAATTATATTGACAATGCCTGAAACTGGTGATATAAACTTGACTTCTTTTTTTAAAGCAAACAAAGAAGATGGAGTAGGGTTGAATCTTGATTTAAATAATGATGAGTCAGGAACTATAAGTGGTGAAGGGTTTTATCTGCCGGGGGATACTATAGAAATACAGGCTACTGCTGCTCCAGGTTATCATTTTGTGAACTGGACAGATGCAGAAACAGAAATAAGCACCGAGGCCGAGTATAGTTATATTATGCCGGATAGCGAGAAAACATTAACAGCTAATTTTGAAATGAATGAAAAATATAACTTAATAGTTACTTTTGAGGGTTCAAATTCAGATTTAAATGATATTGTGGAACAGGTTCCGCATGGGAAAATAGTAACTTTAAAAATTGAACCAGAGATTGGTTATAAACTTGATAGATGGGAAACAACTGCTGATAGCGCAACTTTCAGTGAGGAATATTCGTCTGAAACTTCATATACAATGACTGCCGAAGATACAACCATTACTGGTATAATTAAACCTGATTTTGCGGGTGGTTCTGGAACAGAAACTGATCCATATTTGATATCAAATGCCAATGAATTAAATAATATCAGGTATTTTTTAAAAAGCAATTTTAAGCAAATTGCAGATATTGATTTATCTGGATATGACCATGATAATGATGGTAAAGGGTGGTTGCCAATTGGAACTGATGAAGAGCCTTTTACCGGTTGTTTTGACGGAGATCAATTTAAAATTAGTAATCTTACTATAAATAGAAAATATAAATCAGCAGTTGGTTTATTTTCATTTGCTGATAATGCTCAGATTTTAAATACATTTTTAACAGATATAAATATAAAAGCTTATCAAAATACTGGAGGGATTGCCGGGTATGTTTATCAATATTATGGAAGCATAAAAAACTCGTATTCACTTGATAATATAATAAAAATGGAACCTATTGATGATATTTATGTAGGCGGTTTAGTTGGAACAAATTGTGGAAAAATAGAAAAATGTTATTCAAATTCCGAAATTGATTGGGATTCTATCGATCGTGCCGGAGCATTAGTTGGTAAATTGGAAGGTGATTTAAAATATTCAATATGGGATAATCAAAAATCAAATCTGAATGAAGCTTGGGGAAAGAATTTCGCAAATATAGTCAGCGGTGTGTTAAGCAAAACAACAGAGGAAATGAAAAATAAAACTACATATGACAGTAGTGGTGAATTAGCTGAAAATGGTTGGGATTTTGATACAATATGGGATATTGATGGTGCAACCAATAATGGATATCCGTTTTTAAGGTAAAATGATTTTAAATTCAGGGGCTTTTAAGGCCCCTGATGAATAATAAAAAACTTAAATGTAGTTGGAATTTCACATATACAGTTTGTTCAGCCTGCACCATGGTGGGGTTCAGCAGGTGCGCCAATCGAGATTAAACTATCTGGTAACGACTG
>JBNJGP010000029.1:0-31886 GCA_051747805.1 Candidatus Muiribacteriota bacterium | reverse complement strand
ATTAAACCCAATAAAAGAAAAAACCCCTCATTATAAAGCGGTTTTTTGTGATTTTCGGAGTAATTCAATTTTAACTTTAAATATATCTAAAGCTATTTCAAATTAATAAAGAAAAGAGGCCGGAAAAATCCAGCCCCTTTTTATGAATAATATTGTTACTTTTAAAATTATCCAATTAAGGATAAAACGTTTTGTGGCTTCTGATTTGCCTGAGCAAGCATTGCAGTACCAGATTGAGTAAGAATCTGATTTCTAGTGAAATCTGACATTTCTTTAGCCATGTCAACGTCTCTGATTCTTGATTCAGAAGCAACCTGATTTTCATGCGCAATATTCAGATAGTCCACAGATTTTTCAAGTGAGTTCTGGAACGCACCAAGTTTTGAACGAGCCTCTGAAACAGTGTTCAAAGCATCATTAATTGTTGTAATTGCTGCTGATGCAGACTTCTGTGTTTCAATACTTACATTAAGACTTAATCTTTGAGTTTTTGTTCCGTTATCAAGCTCATCAACCGCATCAAATATATTACCAGTTCCTCTTAATTCAGAAGTCAATCCCAAAGACTCAGCTGAAATATTTGCATAATCAACTGTTAAAGTCTGACCTTCATTTGCACCAATTTGATAAACCTGTCTTGTATCACGAACAGAAAGTCTGGTTGACATAATAGAAATCTGCTGTTCATCGTTTAACGCATCAAGAGCTTCTGCATCAAAATCTTCTCCACCTCTTGTGAAACCATGAAGATTTCCTGTTGGTATTGCGGCACCAGTATGGTTAATCATAGAAATAGCATCACCATTATGATTAAAATAATCCTCGCCAATATCTGCATAACCATAGCTGAAATCCTGGTCAATATTAAGAGTTAAACCTTTAAGTAAAGCTGAATCTCTAAGTGCCTCTGTAGCATCTTTATCAACAGATTCATTATCTGCCTGAAAAACCGTTGATAGTTCCTGCTCTCCGAAAATACCGGAGTTTGAAACAAATCTACCAAGCACTCTGTTACCCTGAATATCCTGGTTTACTACTGATTCATCAGCCATTCCTGGTGGAATTGTTGGGAAAAGTCTCTGGTCAGTTATGTTTGTTATTGAAATAACTGTATCTGTTCCTGTAACAAATCTCTTAATACCTGCATCAGTAGCGTCATCTGCATTTGGAACAGCTGCGTCATTTGAATCTACTGAATCATCAACGCCACCGAAAAGGCCTAAAGCAATTGCGGTTCCATCAGGGTCATCACCAAAAGAAATATTGTGTTTTGAACCGGTTCTTCTTGAAGTCATTGTAAGATATTCATGAGTTTCACCATTAACTTCAACTGCATGAGTTCCTGCAAGCACACCAAGGTTTGAACCGTTGATTTTTCTCACAACATCGTTAATATTGTCTTCTTCGTTTAGCTCAACCGCACGGGCATTACCATCAATTTCAATTTGAAGCTCAACATCGCCGCTTAAACCAAGGTCTCTTAAATCAATCATTGCATCACCATTTGTATCACGCCAAGCTGTTGAACCATGAACTCTTGAAGCACCGCCGGCATTAACAACAGTAATTGAATAGTCTGCGGAAGCCACAACATCACTAACTTCTGCAGTTAAAACTTTTGAATCCAGTGAATTTGCTCTACCTGTGGCAGAACCATCGAGAAGATTCTTTGTGTTAAACTCGGTGTATTCGGATATTCTGTCAATTTGACCAACCAGCTCATCAACCTCTTTTTGAAGTCTCTGTCTGTCATAAGTAGTATAGTTATCGTTTGATGCCTGAACGGAAAGAGTTCTCATTCTCTGTAAAATACTATGAGTAGTATCCATAACACCTTCAGCTGTTTGAATCATTGAAATACCATCTTCTGCATTTCTAACAGCCTGGTCTAAACCACCAATCTGACCTCTCATTTTCTCAGAAACTGCCAGTCCGGCTGCGTCATCTGCCGCTCTGTTGATTCTAAGACCTGATGAAAGTCTCTCAAGATTCTTGTTAAGACCTCTGTTTGTCTTCCCTAAAGTTCTGTAAGCATTAATTGCTGATACATTATTATTAATTACTCCAAAATTACTCATAAAAATCCTCCTTGATTTTTATATCTTTTTTTCTAACATCCATGTTAGATTCTTTTTTTCTGATTTTTTAAGGATGTTCAGATTCATCCCCGACCATTTTTTTTACCTCCCAAAACTGATATCTATCGACACTTTTTATCCAAAACTTTAATTTTTTATATCAATTTTTGAACCAGTCCCCAAATTTCCATCATTTTTTTCAATTTTTTCTTTTCTATCTTTTTCAATTACCTGTTTCCAGGTATCCCGAAGTTCTTTAAGTAATTGATAGCACTCATTTATAATATCTTTGTCTTTTTTTAAATTAGCCTGAATAAGCTGTTTGTTTATAAAAAAGTAAAGATTATAAAGGTTTTGTGAAATCTCTCCTCCCTTGTCCATATCCAGAGAAAACATAAGCTCAAGTACAATCTTTCTTGATTTTGTTATAAGATTATGACTTTTTTCTGTATCTTTTTCTTCTACCGCTGAAGAAGCCTGGGAAAGAAATCTCAAAGCACCATCATAAAGCATAAGTATTAGTTGCCCTTCTGAGGCAGTTGCTATTTGATTTTTACGATAACTTTGTGCATTTCTTTTAAAATTCAACATAAACACTCCTGTTTACATAAGTTTATTGAGCTGACCTTCAAGCCAGGAACTCTGTGACTGCATATCATTCATTGTTACCTCAAGATTAGTAAACTGTCTTAAGAGGCGCTGCTCAACATTTTCCATTCTTCTCTGAAAAGAAGCAATGTTTTCATCAGCCGTTTTTATCTGACTGTTAATTGAACTTTCATTCTGATATAAAATTCCAACACCTGTATAAGCACTTAGACTTTCATATATTTCATTAAACATACCTGGCTGGGTTATTGTATAGTTATAGCTTGCCCTGACTTCCTTACCCATTTCAGGAGCTTCTGCAAAACTTAAAGTTCCTGTTTCTCTATCAACAAAATATGTATTACCCGTAAGCTCATCCTTTGACTCAACCTGATTATATTCCACAGAACCGTCTCCTACAATCAGTGATATATCCTGACCAGCATTTCTGTTTCCAATCCTAAAGTTGGTTCTATAACCATTTCCCTCGCCTAAACTTCTTTCATTTTCACTAAAACTATCCCCTTCAAGAACATCGAAAGTAGCTTTAATAACGGCATCATCTTCAGGCGCTTCAAAAAAATCAATATGTCCAGTTGTTCTGTTTACAGAAAATTCACCGGGATTTTCGGGTTCGGTTACAAGTTTAAATTTTTCCCCGTCAACTTCTACTTCAATATTCTGACCAATATTTTTGTGACCAAAACGGAAGTTGGTTCTTACACCATCTCCAGTTCCTATCTCACGATTTTTAAAATTAAGTACATTTCCATCATTCCTGAACATTGACTCAATCATTTCAGGGTCTTCATTAAGTTTTTGCTCAAACTTATCTTTATTAAAATTAATAATTCCTATTTCCATTTCATCAGATACAACACCAGGTTCTCCTGCAGCCTCAAGGCCTAAATCACCCATGGTTAAACCTCCAAATGAAATTGCAAAATAATTTTTCATTTGATCCTGAATCTGTCTTAAAGTTGTATCACGTTTAAGCAGTCCCTGTTTGCTCAACTCTCTAAATTCTTCCATTGTCTGAGCAGATTCCAGCTCTGCCTCATCCACAGCCTCTTCGTTTAATTTATTATATAAAAACTTCATAGTTTCATTATATTTTTCAACAAACTCTTCAACGTTGTCTGCAACTCCCTCGGTATCATTTTCAACATTTACAGTTACCGGACCCGCGCCCGAAGAGTTTAAGTTAAAATTCACTCCATTTAACTCAAAAGAGTTAGAGCTGCGCTGAGTTTCTATACCGTTAAATTTAAATGTTGCATTTGTTCCTGTATTCTGCGCTGCATTTAAAACATTCATACCTTCTAAAAAATTTGTACTTTTATCCTCAAATACAATTTCATTAGTTCCTTCTTCTTTTGCCGAAAAAGAAAGCTTTTCAGTATTTTCATCAAAAAAGGCATTCACACCAGCATTTGATTCATTAATTCTTTTTACCACACTTTTTATTGTGTCTTTCTCCTCGTCAACAATAAAATCAACTCCGTTTATTGAAAAAACTCCTCCAGTAATCTCATTTTCAAGAGGCAGATTAGAAATATTTACATTCTCGCTTACAAAAGGAATATTTGAGGCCGTTAAAAAACCTGTACCATCACCACTTTCAAACATGTTTACCGTTGATCCTGTTGAGGCAATTATTGAAAACATATTTGTTGTTGTATTAAATTTAAACTCATCTATATCTGTTCCACTATTGTTTTCAACAGCTGTCATAAAGTTTTGTACACTTGAGTAATGGTCAAGATTAAAATTCACCCCGTTAACTGTAACTGTTCCTGAAGGCTCTATAACAAAGCCCGCCTCTGAAAATGATTTTGTAATATCAATTGCTCCAATATCTGTACTGGAGCTAACCGCCTCAAAATTAGTAAGGCTCTCGCTGCTGCTAACCTTTGTGGATGTTGCTCTTGTAATATCCTCAAACTCATAAGAACCAACAGGTGCATCAACTCCAGCATTTGCAGTTATAACATTTTCATTACTGGAATTTACCGTCTTATTTCTAAAAGAACCCTGCATAGTAAACTCAAAAGCGTCATTTTGAAAATCAAAAATCTTCATGTTGGCCTCAGATATCATTTCTTTTTTAAGCTCAAGGTCGTTTCTGCTGTCAACCATTTTATTCAGAGGTCTTTTCTCAATCTCCATAAGCTGTTCTATCATATTATTCACATCAAGACCTGAAGCTAATCCGGTTATCTGCATACTCATAGTTCCCTCCCTTTTAAATCTCAGTATCAATTATAAGTCCAATTATTTCATTGAACTTAGCCGATATATTAAGCATTTTTTCTGGTGGAATTTGTCTTATTATATTATCATCCACATCTGTAACCTTTATAACAATTCTGCCCGTTTCTTCATGAACCGAGAAATTCAGTTTCTTATCAAAAATATCTATTACTTTATTTATTTTTTCAATTTCCTGCTCTATTAAATCCTTTGAAAAATCTTCTTCCTCTAATTTAAATTTATCTGAAATATCCCTGAAATCCTGCTGTATTATATTTTCGCTCTGGACCTTTCCTTTTTTTGTTTCCTCATATTTTTTTTCATTTAAAAATTCATTTATTTTATTATCTGTTTTTATTTTTTCCATATCCCCCCTCCCCTTTTTTTATAAAAGGAAATTTTTAAATTTCCTCTTTAATATTTTACCACTAAATTATCTATTTAAAAAGAAAGGGATCAGCTTTTCTTTTAAAAAATATCTGATCCCTTTTATTAAATTAAATATTAACTTTTATTAATTTATTAAAGCAACGAAAGCACACTCTGTGGTTTAGCATTTGCCTGTGCAAGCATTGCAGTTCCAGATTGAACAAGAATTTGACTTCTTGTAAAATCTGTCATTTCTTTGGCCATATCCAGATCTCTGATTCTTGATTCTGAGGCCACCTGATTTTCATGCGCAATATTCAGATAGTCAACAGATTTTTCAAGAGAGTTCTGGAAAGCACCCAGTCTGGCTCTTGTTTCAGATACAACATTAAGTGCGTCATTAATTGTTGATATTGCCTGAGAAGCTGATTTTTGAGTTTCAATACTTACATTTAAGCTTAAATTCTCAGACTCTGTTCCATTATCAAGTTTATCAGAACCGTCAAACATATTTCCTGTTCCTCTTAATATGTTTGTAAGTCCTAAAGCCTCAGCAGAAATATTTCCAAAATCAACTCTTAAAGTCTGGTCTTCATTAGCTCCAACTTGATAAACTTGTCTGGTATCTCTAACTGATAATCTAACAGACATTATTGAAATCTGCTGTTCTTCAGTTAATCCATCAAGTTTTTCAGTATCATACTCTACTCCGCCTCTTGTAAAACCCTGAAGATTTCCTGTCGGAATAGCAGCTGTAGTATGATTAATTATCGATTCTGTTTCTGCGCCTTCAGGAAAATGATCGGCTGAAAGGTCTTCAAAGCCATAGCTGAAATCCTGGTCAATAAAAATATTTATTCCCTGAAGAAGCGAAGAATCACGAAGCTGTTCTGTGCGATCTGTGTTAACTGTTTCATTATCAGCATCATAAACAGTTGATAATTCCTGTTCTGTAAACACACCGGAATCTGAAATAAATCTTCCAAGTATTCTATCTTCTGTTTCAACCTGACTTTCATCAGCCATTCCTGGTGGAATTGTTGGAAAAAGTCTCTGGTCTGTAATATTCACAACTGAAATAATAGTATCTGTTCCTGTCGTAAACCTAAGTAAGTTTGCATCATCTCCGGCAGCATCAGGTACTGCAACCTGCTGAGAATCATCTGATTCATCTCCCCCGCCAAAAAGACCAAGAGCAATAGCTGCTCCATCAGGGTCATCACCAAATGAAATATTAAACCTTGAACCTGTTCTTCTTGAAGTCATTGTAAGATATTCAAAGGTTTCTCCACTTACATCATCTTCAACTGCATTAGTTCCTGCAAGCACTCCAAGGTTAGCACCGTTGATTTTTCTTACAACATCGTTAATGTTGTCTTCTTCGTTTAACTCAACCGCACGAGTATTTTCGTCAACTTGAATCTGAAGTTCAACATCCCCTGATATACCAAGGTCCCTTAAATCAACAATACCGTCATTATTTGTATCTTTCCAGCCTGTTGTACCATGAACTCTTGAGGCCCCGCCAGCCTGAACTACTGTAACCGAGTAGTCTGCAGATGTAACAACTCCGTTTACCTCAGCAGTAAGAACTCTTTCGTCAAGAGAGTTTGCCCGGCCTGTTGCGCTTCCGTCAAGAAGATTTTTTGTATTAAACTCTGTATAACCAGCGATTCTATCAACCTGATCAACAAGTTCATCTACTTCTTTTTGTAGTCTCTGACGGTCATAAGTAGTATAATTATCGTTTGATGCCTGAACAGACAGGTTTCTCATTCTCTGTAAAATACTGTGTGTAGTATCCATAACACCCTCAGCTGTCTGAATCATTGAAATGCCATCTTCTGCATTTCTAACTGCCTGGTCTAGACCACCAATCTGACCTCTCATTTTCTCCGAAACTGCCAGTCCTGCAGCATCATCTGCTGCTCGGTTAACACGAAGCCCTGACGAAAGTCTTTCAATACTTTTACTCAAGCCACGACTTGTGTAATTAAGATTTCGGTGTGCGTTTAACGCACTTACATTCTGGTTGATTATTCCTATACTCATTAGTAATCCTCCATGATTTCGTATTTCCGGTTTCCATACCGGATATTGGGTACTAATGTTTAATATTCAGTTTTTTATTTGCACCTCCTTTCTCTTTTTTTTATTATTCTTTAAGTCACCCATCTTAAAGAATAAAAGAGATTTTATTTTTTAAAATAAAAAAACCTGAAAATACATCTATAAATAAATGTATTTTCAGGTTTTTTTTAATATTACTATTTAATTGTAAAAAATAATTAAAAATGTTTTTCATACTCAACATCCTTGTTGGTTTTAATAACCGCTTTCCTTAGCAGTCTGTATTTATATCGTCTATGTTGCTAAAATTCTTTAAAAAAAACAAAATATTTTTTATCCTATTATTATTTTAACCTATTTTTAACGTAAATGTCAACGTTTTTACAGCAATTCTCAATGAAAATAGAGAAAATCCTTGATTTGATGGGCAGAAGTGAGATACCGGGTCGAGCCCGGCATGACAGCAAAAATCAATAGCTTTTAATGTTTTTTCTTGTCGAAGACAATAACTGCTCTTAAATGCGGCTTTTAATAAATTTTATTTTTTCTTTTTCAGAAGGTCGTTCAGCTGCTTCATATTTTTAGCTTTAACAGTAGTTTTTGCCGCAATAATATTTTCTCTCTGAATTTCTTCATATACTTCTTTTCTGTGAACAGAAACGTTTTTTGGAGCATTTATTCCAATTTTTATCTGATCACCCTTTATATCAACAATTACTACCTCAACATTATCACCAATAATTATACTTTCATTTTTTTTACGGGTAAGAACAAGCATTAATCTCTGCCCTCCCCGTCATTATCTTTTTTTTCTTTTTCTTCCATCTCATTTTTATACTTTAAATCTTCAACAATATAATGACGTAGTTTATGTTTTGGATTAAGAGAAACTACCTGTTTTCCAATTTTTTTATCTTTATTTAAAACAATTGGCCCCTGAAGGTTACCGGTCATATTGGAAGTATCCTCTGGTATAACGACAATACAGTAAATTTCTGTATTAGAGTTTTCATCAACCTGCAAATCGTTTACATCCTGACCATCAATGTCTAAAAAATAATTATAATAAAAATCTACAGGTCTGATTAAAACAAAGGCCAATTCCTCGTTTTCAGTACTCTGCAACCAGGAAAAAAGACTATCTTCCTCTTTAAGCAGAATATATTTTTTAAATTTTTCAAACCCAAATATACCATTTTTAAAATAAAAAATTTCCTCTTCGGTGATTTCAAGCTCACCAAAACGCGTTGTTTTTAATTTCATTTATAACCCTCCAGTCATCACCTCAGAAAATCCACAAGTGAACGCTGTATAATACTGGCTCCTGTCTGAAGTGCTGCTGTCTGAACATTTTCCTGCATCTTCATTTTCATTATTACCTCGGCAATATCAACGTCCTCTACATTTGACAGCATATGGGTTGTATTAATACGAACATCATCAAGTTTACTCTGAGAGATTTCTGCCGCATGAACCCTTGCCCCCGTCTTTGACCTATATTGTAATATATTATCAGTTATTTTGTCTATCTCACCAAGGTTTTTTTGTAAAGCTTCGTTATCACCCCGGTATAAATTATCGCGCACGTCCATAATAGTCCTGAAAATTCCAATATCATCAGGGTCTTTAATTGAATCAGGATAGTTATTATACTCCCCATCAAATTTATCAACAAACCCAAGATTTTGTAAAATATCTCCCTCGCGATCTTCAAGCTGCATTTCACCAGCATGAAGCGAACGTAATATAAGTCTGAAATTTCCAGGAGGATTAATATCTTCTTCAACAGAAGCCCTAACACCTGAATCGGCCCTGTTTATTTTGGTCGCAATACTTTCTAAAGAATCTGCTTCTTTATCTACCTCAATAACTGCACCATTTACAATAAATTGACCCGACTCAAAATCTTCAATTGAATTCAGAGTTTCATCCCTGGCAGCTGTTGTTTCAGTACCCTCAACCTTATTGAACATATTAAACTTTTCCAGTATGTTTCCATTTGTATTTATACCAAGGCCAGAAAAAAAACCTAATGGGTCAGGCCCCGAAACATCTCCCTTTTCTTTTAAATCTAAAAAACCACCTTCTTCTGCCTTAATTTTAAAAACTTCATTAACCTCATCATAAGCAAATTCTGAAACACCAGCATCCTCATCATTTACAACAGAGTTCATAAACTGACGCACAGTATCATAATCATCTAAAACAAACTGTTTTCCATTAATAATAACTTCCCCGGTAATATCTTCGCCTGAATCCAGTATATCATTAAACCCATCAGTAGCTGGATCAAATCCAGGCGTAATTGCTATTGCTTCTGATGTCTTTTTAATAGTGGATTTATCTGAATCAAAAAACTCAATTTCTTTTCCCGACTCATCAGCCTCAAAAACAAGCTGATAAAAATCTGCATTATCTATAACTGTTTTTTCTACTCTTGCCGACATTCCAGAAGCTTTTTCATTCACTTTATCTGCAATATCAAGTATTGAATCTTTATCTGCATCATATGAAATTGTGGCCATTTTACCGTCTTTCACCCCTACAGAAAAAGAAGTTTCATTATCAGTCACACTTGGAAATGGAGGCGGTGGAGTTTCAGGTACTTGTATTTCACCATCAAAATTCTGGGCATCATTTAAAGGAACATTCTGATTACTTACAGCCAGACTTCCACCCTTAACCGAATGAGTATCGGCCATAAAAATATTATTTCCTGTATCATTTATTGTTATGGACAAAGTCTGCTGAAGCTGTCTCTGTATTTCATTGGAATTACCGTTGTATTTTATCCGGGTAATACTGTTCATATTAACCCCGTGTCTGTCCTCGTGGTCTGGATTTCTATGGTCATGGGTTGTAACGTTGGCAGATTCCCCGGAATCCTGCCCGTGAAATTCCTGAAACGGGGGCGTTCTTGTATCTGAACCAGAAAAAACAAAGTTTCCTTTAAACTCTGTATTAGCCGTATCTAAAATTCCATTTAAAAGCTGATCTATTTCCTTGGCCAGAGCATCTCTGTCACTTTGCTCAAGAGTGTCGTTAACACCTTGAAGAGTAACATCTCTTACACGTCTGAAAAGATCAACAGAATGCCCAAGCGCCCTGTCTGTTGTATCCAACCACGAAAGACCATCATCAATATTTCTGATAAACTGCTCACTTTCAGTCACCTTTGTTCTAAAATGCATACCAAGGGTGGTATTTATAGGGTCATCCTGAGAAAGCACAAATTTTTTACCTGTAGAAAGCATCTGAGAATATTTATCCATTTTAGAAAGTGAATTCTGAATATTATATAAAACCCTGTTTGACATCATCGCGTTTGTAATTCTCATAAACTCCCTCCTTTTAAAACCCCGTTACAGAATTTACCTTCCCAGTGAAATAACTGTTTCAAGCATTTTGTCCATTGTTGAAATAACTCTGGCGCCAGCATTATATGCATGCTGAAACCTGACCATATTTGACATTTCCTCATCAAGAGAAACACCGGATACCTGTTGTCTCATATCCTCAAGACGGCTTAAAAGCACTTCCTGATTATCAACCACTCTTGAAGACTCATGGGCTTTTGTACCAATATCTGCAATCACATGATTAAAATATTCATTAAAAGTAGCTGTTTCATTAAGCATTGTCTGTTTGAACTTTAAATCTGAAATTCTTAAGGCATTTTCTCCTGAACCTATACCCTCAGATACAGGAAGTCCCTTATGATTGGTGTTTTCTGTGTCTCTGCCTGCGGCCGCAAGCGCGTTAACATTATTCTGAATCTCATCATTTACACGCATTGAACGAGCTGAGGCAATTTCTGGATAACCATCTACAGCCCCATTATATATTTCAAAAAAACTTCTCTGACTTTTTCCATCAGTTCCAAAACCTGTATAATGGACGTCATTTACCTCTTTCATAAGTGAATAGGCAAGTTCGTCAATATCTCTCATATATTTTGAAACCACTTCATCTCTTGATTCAAGCAGACCCTTTAACTTACCGCCGTTTAAAGTTTGACGCACCTCAACATTTGCCTGACCTTCGCCTCTTAAAACAACATTAACTCCAGGCACAATATCCTCAACTCTATTTGACTGAGAATTTCTATCTATACCATTAAAATTATACAAAGCTGTCTGAGCATCGTAACTAACAGGACCTTTCTGATTATATGTTCCTTCTCTTAAACCAAGGTTTTCTAAAATATTACCGGATATATTATTAATCCCTATTTCCTCACCATCTGCTGCCTTAAAGAGAAGTCTGAAATTATTTTCAGCATCCTGCACAATTTCGGCTGAAATCTCGTCCTCCACAGGAGGCCCAGCTGAAGCTATCTGGCCATTTATATCTTCTGCAATCAACGCAAGAGAGTCGCGATCCTGGTCAATATTTATTGTAACAGAGCCAGAATTTACTTCCAGCTCAAATTCAGAATCCTGATTTCTTGCAAGACCTTTTTCAAACTGATCCTGAACTTCATTATCAGACATTAAATATCCATTAATAATTCCCTGACCCGATTCAAAGCCCGCAAACTCATCGCCAAAATCAAAACCAAATTCATTATCTGTAGTTCCTGTAAGTAAGTCATCAGTATCATCAATTGTAAAATTATAGTTTCCATTATCTGATTCAAGCACCATTTTATATGTACCCTGATTTGTTTCCTCTATATAGGCTCTTGCATCTGTATCCTCTTTATTAATATTTTCTACAATATCTTCAAGCGTATCTGTTGTGGCTACAGTTATTTCAGCGCCATCAAGACTGAACGAACCGTTAAGGCCAAGTCCAACATTTTTTTCAAAATAAGAATTCTGGCTTTCGAAACTGTTTGTCATACCCATTTCTCTTAAAAAATTTGAGGTTCCACTTTTTAAAACTACAGTATTATCTTCTCCAGAATCGGCCGCATTAAAAACAAGACGGTTATCATCGATTTCTGCAACAACACCTGCCTGACTCTCATTAATATAGGAAACCACATCTAAAAGATTATCTTCATCAGCATCAATCCATATTTTTTTATCATTTACCTCAAAATATCCTGTTGTAATCTCCGGGTTATTTTCAATATTATTTAAAGATCTTTCTGAATAAGCAAGTCTGTTGGGCCCTTTAAGAATATGAGAACGAGCCATATCTTTTACATCTATTGTATGAGATTGATTCCTGACAGAAGAATTTGCAAAAACAGTTACTATATCGCTGTCTGAGGAAAGAGGAACAAAATCCTTTTCCCATCTTACATCAACAAGGTCTTCATTATCTCTATTTTCAACAGCCTCAAGTTTTGAGTAGTGGCTTCCCTGAATAATTGGCTTACCATTAACTGATACAACAAGCTCATCATCAACACCTTTATAGGTAGTATCAATATTTACAAGTTCTGCCAGATTATCAAGAAGTAAATCCCTTCTGTCAAGCAGGTCATTAGGGTTTTTACCAATATTTTTTACCCCGGCAATTTTTTCGTTCAAACCGCCAATTTCTTCAACAAGCCTGTTGGTTTCCCCTACTCTTGCTATAATTTCTTCATCTAAATTATTTCTTAAAGTTGTCATTTCTTCATACATCTGTGAAAAAGAGTTAGAAAGGGCAATACCAGTTTCAACAACTACCTGTCTTGCAGCCGGCGATTCAGGATCATTACTTAAATCCATTGTTGATTGCCAGAATTTATCCATTGTCGATCTAAGACCATTTTCTGAAGGCTCATTTAAAAGAAGCTCTACCTGACTTAAATTCTGATAAACATTAGAATGTTTTGCATGACGTTGTGTTTCATTTTGCACTCTTTTATCAAAGAAATCCATTTTAATTCTTTTAATCTGATGTGTTTCAACACCTGTTCCTATCTGTCCGGCCGAAGCTATTCCGGGCATACCAGGAGCAGCAAATGCAGAAGTGGCTACCAGCTCAGCCCTCTGTCTTGTATAACCGTCAGTATTAGCGTTCGCTATATTATGGGCCGTAACATCCAGAGTATTTCGACTTGTCATTATAGCCCTTTTTCCAGTTTCTAAACCCATAAAAGTTGAAATTGTCATGTTGCCCCCTCTTAATCCCCCTGCCAGTTTTATTATTTTTATTTCAGGAAAGGATTTTAAGCTGTTGTATTACAGAGATTTATATTATGTTTACTTTCTTTTTTAAAACTTGTTTTTTTCTTCAGATTATTAAAAAGAAAGCCATAATAATCAACTTCGGTTTTAAGCAAAGTCATGTTAATCTGCTTAATATGCCTGTACGAAGACAGTTTTTTATTTATAATATCTCTGTATTTTTTTATTTTTTCATACTCTTCATTATAATCAACAATACAATTGAGAAATTGAGTAATATTAAAAGCTTTTATATTGAGATGAGCACATTCATTTTTAAAGAAAAAATTGATTTTTTTCTGAATACTGGAAAACTCTCTTCCAAGATTTTCTTCCCTGTTAATATTATCTATTAATTTATTTACCTGATTACCCGAAAGAAGTATCTCTTTTTTAGAGTAATTTAACTCTATAAGTTTATTAAGCCTGTTTTCAAGCTCTTTTAAGTATTTTAAAAAAGTATTGCATAATTCTTTCATGACCGGTGCCCTCTCTTTTTTATAACTTAATGCTGCAGAAATTATTCAATAAGATTTTTATAAAAACCTGTTGAAATAAATTTATCCGCAATGGCCTCAGAATCAATTTCATAACTTCCGGACGCTATTTTAGCCTTAAATTCTTCGACTTTATCCCAGCGTACATCGGGAGCATTATCCACAATCTTTTTTGCTTCTTTTACTTCTTCAGACTTCGAGGATAGATTAATCTTTTCCCCCGACATTATTTTGTTTGATTTGTCTGATTTAGTGGACTTTAATTCTTTTTTAAACTTGGCTCCATCAGCTTTTCTGTTTTTTAAATTGTCGACAGTGTTTTTCAACCCTGGCGGCTTAATTCCATTAATATCCATTTGACATCCCCCATGAATAAATAAAAAATCCGACCTTACACTTGTAATTATTATTATTTAAAACGGTTTTTTTGCCTTATTTTATAGTTATTTATTTTCATATTATATATCGGTTGGCACCGGTCACCACTTTAAGGCGTAAATTCCGTTTAAATAAAAATAATATTTTTTTACTTCGTTTTACTTTGTTTTTCTTCGTTTTTCTTATCTGCAATGGCTAAAAAAAGAAGGTCTATTTTGTAAATTTTTAACCTCTTTAAAATTTCATTAATAGTTGTTCCTGTTGTTATTATATCATCAAAAAGAAGGATTTTCGAGTTTTTTTTAATTTTCACCTTATTATTTATCTCAAATACATCTTTTAAGTTTTTTTTCCTGGAGTTTCTGCTTAATTTTTTCTGAGCTTCTGTTTCTCTATTTTTTTTAAGAAAACCTCTCAGAACCTTTACCGATATAATTTTACCGAGATAAACAGCGAGGTCATGCGAATGAATTGCTTTTTTCTTAAACGAAGGAACATAAAGAATATAATCATAATGTCTGTTTTCGAGTTTAAACGAGTTTTTGCAGGCAAATGCAAACTGCTTCATTTTATTTTTACTTAATTTAAATTTAAGTTTCCAGATATTAGCCTTTAAAACACCCCTGTAAGAACCTAAATAATAGATTTTATCAACATTTGAATATTTCGCCTTCAGATTCTTTAACTCTTGAGATTTTCGCAAAGTTTTACAGGCACAACTTCTACATATAAAAGTTCTTTCCATCCTGCCGCATACAAGACAGGAGGGCGGAAAGAAAAAATTTAAAAATGAGTTAAAAAAACAAATATTAAGTTTTGAATAAAATCCCTCTTTCAGAATTTTCAATAAATTTAATAAACTCATCAGATTCAGGCATTCCTGATTTTTTTAATTTCAACACAGCTTGAGAAACATTTAAGCCGCTTCGATAAACTATTTTATAAATCTCTTTCAGATTGGAACTTTTTTGTTTTGAAAAATTATTTCTTTCAAAAGCAACAACATTTAAACCTGAAACCTTAGCAGGATTTCCATCAACTTTTAAATAAGGAGGAATATCTTTTACTATTTTTGACATACCACCAATAATAGTAAATTTCCCAATTTTAACAAATTGATGCAAAGCGGCAAGTCCACCTAAAATAGCATTACTTTCGACTTCTACGTGGCCTGCAAGCGTAGCCGCATTTGAAAGAATAACAGAATTTTTTATACAGCAGTGATGCGCCACATGGCAGTATGCCATTATAAGATTATCATTTCCAATATATGTATAATCTTTTTGAGTGCCTTCTGTAGCATTAATAGTAACAAATTCTCTAATTATATTATTATCTCCGATAATCACGCCGCTTTCACCACCTGCATAATTTACAGCCTGAGTAATTGTACCTATAACGGCTGAAGGAAATATTTTACAGTTATCCCCTACAGTTGTTTTACCGGAAATATACGAGTTTGCCATTAGTGTACAGTTTCTACCAATTTGAACATCTGGTCCAACAAAAACATTAGGCTCTATATAACTTCCCTCGCCAATAAAAGCCTTATGGGAAACATTAGCCCTTTCATCTATATAAATATTATCCATATTTCAATCCTTTCTTTATTTATAAATTTTTTTCTGTTGAGTCTGGTAAATTTTCTTATATTTAATTTAAACATCAACAAGCGAAAACATCAAATCCCCTTTAGCCACCATTTTTCCATCAACCGATGCAATGCCCTTTACTTTACCAAAAGAACCTTTTATTTTAACTACAATAACTTCAAGTTTCAAAACATCCCCCGGAACCACAGGTTTTTTAAACCTTACATTGTCAATTCCTGCAAAATAGGGAAGCTTACCTCTGTATTTATCTTTGGATAATAAAAAAACACCGGAAACCTGAGCAAGAGCTTCAATTATTAAAACCCCGGGCATAACAGGTCTCACAGGGAAATGTCCCTGAAAGAAATTCTCATTAACAGTAACGTTTTTAACACCTAACGCCCGTTTTCCTTCCTCAATTGCAATTATTCTATCAACAAGCAGAAAAGGATATCTATGCGGAATTATACTCTTTATTGCCTCAATATCAAGATTATTCCGGGCCATTTTTTCTGCCTTATATAATTTTCTTATTTTTTTAACCGCCTCTACATTTAAAGCGTGTCCCACTTTACAGGCAATCACATGACAGTTAACAGGAATTCCAGCAAGTGAAAAATCACCAATTAAATCAAGAATTTTATGCCTGACAAACTCATCAGAAGCTCTTAAACCTTCAGGGTTAAGAACTCTTTTTTCATCTAACCCTACTGTGTTTTCAAGCGAACTGCCACCTGCTTTTTTCTGACTTTTTAACTTTTCATAATCTTTATAAAACCCAAAAGTTCTGGCAAACATAATTTCATCTTTAAAAACCTGCTCATTTAAATTAACTTCTTTGAATTGACAACCAATTACACTATGATCATATTCAATAGTAAAGGATACTTTAAAACCGTTATAAGGTTTGATAATTAAGTAGGTATCGTCTTTTGTAACCTCAATAATTTCATTTATTTTAAAAACCGACTGTTCTTTTTTAAGTTCTTCAATACCAGCTTCCTCAAAGAGCTCCACAATAGGTTTTGAACTACCATCTCCAACAGGAAATTCATTTGAGTTCAATTCTATATTAAGATTATATATACCAAGGCCTGCACATGCCGCAAGAACATGCTCAACTGTATAAATTTGCACCCCATTATTTTCAAGAGCAGTCCCTCTTACAACATCAGATACGTTTTCAATATCAGCTGTTATTACAACTTCTGGCTCTAAGTCTTTTCTGATAAAATTTATACCGTTTCCAGCAGGGGCAGGTTTTATTACTGCCTTAGCCAGATTACCTGTATGAACACCAACCCCTTTAAACTTCACCTCTTTTTTTATTGTTTTCTGTTTCATTTTTTCTCCTTTATAAACTCATTGAATAAATTACAGCCTCATAGCCAGATATTTTGCTTCCATTAAAAGTTAAATCACTATCTGTATTTACTTTTTTATAATAAATATTTTCTCCAAGTGAAATTTCATAACCATGATTTGTGTAACCATTTTTTCTCTCATAAAAATACATCATCCCTCCGCCAAAATCCTGTTCATAACACCAGCCCCAGTTGAAGTCATCATTCTCATAAAAAAGAGCTGCTGTAAAAAGCCCTTCAACAGTTTCCATATAAAAAGAACCAAATGTATAAAAGGAGTTATCATCTGATGAAGACCCTATAGAGGTTCCACCAGCTCCCAAAAGCATATTATCGTACATTCCAAGCAAGTATTTAAAATCATATTTTTTATTTCCAGACGGCGGGTTTGTAATACCAACACTAGCCTTTTCAGGCATCAATGGGTATGAATACCTTTTGAACTTACCTGATATATCGGAAAGTTCCACTTTATCATAGGAAGGAGAAAGTTTATGATTAGGTATCAACGCATATCCCTGACTGCCAAAAAAAGGGAAGCAGTATATATTGAAACAAATTAAACTCAACAATGTTATAAATATTATTTTTTTCATTTTTTAATCATTTCTCTTTTTGATTTTTTTAAAAATCTCTGGAAGTTTTTTTATATAAGCTTTATTTTTCATATCTTCAATACGATTTACCGCAGGAAACCCGGAAACATGTGAATTATCAGAAATATTATTTATCACAACAGCTTTTGCTCCAATTGTGACATTATTGCCAACCTTTATATGACCAACCAGCCCTGCCTGGCCTCCAATTTTTACATTATTTCCAACAACTGTACTACCGGCAATTCCAACTTGTGCAACTACAAAACAGTTTTTACCAATACGTACATTATGGGCAATATGAACTAAATTATCTATTTTAGTATTTTCTCCTATTGTTGTAGGGCCAACTACACCTCTGTCCACTGTAGTATTAGAGCCTATTTCAACATTATTTTCAACAATAACATTTCCAATATGAGTTATTTTATAAACCCTGCCTTTCTGAGGAACAAATCCAAAACCATCGCTGCCCAATACCACCCCCGGCTGAAGTATAACATCATTTCCTAAAACACATTTTTCTTTTATAATAACATTTTGATAAACAATACAGTTCTTACCAACAACGACATTATCTTCTAAAACAGCTCCCGAATATATCATGGAATTGTCTCCAATTTTTACATTTTCGCCAATTGTTACATTATTATCTATAAAAAGCTGCCTTCCTAAAGAGGCTGAATTAGAAATAAATGCCTTTTCTGAAATACCAGTTTTAATCTTTTTTTCTGAAAAAAGTTCAATTGTCTGTCTATACCCAAAATAAGGATTATCCACAATAATGAATTTTTTCTCTGGACATAGGTCATAAACTTCTTTATAAAGTTTTTCATCAATTATAATATAAAGAGCTTTAGTTTCCACAAGTGCATTTTTATATTTTTTTGAGGCAAAAAAAGAAACTTCTTTTTCAGAGGCTTTTTCAAGAGTATTTAATCCATATACATAATCATCTTCTGGAGTGGCTTTTTTATTATTAAAAAAAAGTTCTCCTTCTATAAAATCTAACAGTCTATTAACTTTTATTTTTTTCATTTAATTTGAATTCAGCTCCTCTATAACCTCTCCAGTAATATCTGTTCCACCCATATGAACAACCCCTTTTTCAAGCACAAGACTTAATTTTTTATCTTCTGCTATTTTTTTAATAACTTTTTGGACTTCCTTTTTTATATCCACAAAATGTTCTTCTTCCATCTTCTGCAACTCTTTTTCAAAATTCTGAGCCCTTCTTTGAAAACCCATAACATCAACTTGAAAATCACTCTGTTTTTTACGGAATTCTTCATCTGATAATTTCCCGGTTTCTCTCTGACTGTCAAGTTCTTCCCGTCTTTTATCAAGTTCTTCATGGAGTTCATTAAGCTCTTTTTGTCTCTCATCATATTCACGTTTTAAAACTTCAGTAACATTACGTGCTTTTTCATACCTGTCAATAATCTGATTAAAATCAACTATTCCAACCTCCGAAAAAGCCTCAACACAAAAAAACATACCTAATACAGCAAATAAAACAAATAGTTTTTTCATAAAACAACACTCCTTAAATTTTTTTTTTTAATTTAAACCTTGAGTTTGGCAAATTCTCCTCAAAATTTCTGGTATTCAACCTGAAATTTTCAGGCTTAACAGGTTATTAACTTAGAACATATAACCGGTTCCAAGATAAATTCTTCCAGTTTCATTCAAATTATCACCTATAGGCCTGCCATAATCCAATCTTATTATACCAGCCGGAGTATTAAATGCCAACCCAAATCCAATTGTTTTTTTAAAATCGCTTTCAATAAAAGCTATATCAGAAAATAAAATATACCTTATTTGAGAATTAATTTCTAATCTATACTCTAAATTACCTAGAAAATATCTATTTGATGTAAAATGAGAATACTTATACCCTCTAAGGGAGTCTCCACCGCCGAGTTTTAATTTTTCATGTTCAAAAAGCGTATCACTATCTTTGTTGACAAACTCAGTTTTTAACCTCCAGGCCAGAATATTATTATCTTTTTGATTTTTATTTTTTTTTTGATAGGAAAGATTAAATTTAGCATACTCCTGATTACCAGAAAGAAAACTATAACCGGTAAGAGAAACTCCACCAATTACTAGTGAATCTCTGTTTTGAATTGATTTAGAATATTTTAACCACTCTTTTCTTTCATTAAAAATTGAGTTGGCTATTTCATAGTCCAGATTTTCATTAATATATTCCAGAGAGTATTTTGAGTTAATATCCTTTTTAGAAAACTTAATGCCAAAACCAGTATTTTTTTCATCGTATTCAATTTGCTTGTTTCCGCTAGCATCAAACTGTTCACGTAAAATATTTTTGTTAAAAAGCTCAATATCTAAATCGTAATCAGTGCGAAAAACATAAGGCTTTCTATAATTAAAACTATAATTTTTAACCTGACCTGCCTTTAATTCAAAAGAAAGATTTTCACCACTGCCTCTGAAATTTTTCTTTTCAACCTCCATAAAAAAAACAAAACCATTATATGAGCCATAATTTAAACCAATTGCAAGCTGGCCAGTCTTCTTTTCCTCAACGTTTATTTCAATATTAAGATATTTAAAATTTTCACCCTCATCAACGGTAAAATCAACCCCCTCAAACAAACCCGTATTCTGTAAATTTTCAAGCCCTTTTCTAATTGTAAAATAATTAAAATGTTTTTTTTCTTCTACATTTAAGACCCTTTTCAAATAGCTGCTGTCATTTTGAGTGTTACCTTTAAAAGAAATCTTATCGATAACTGGTTCAGTTATTTCTATTTGAATAATTTGACCGCCTTTTTTAACTTCTACATCTCTTACCCGGCTTCGAACAAAACCATTTGAAGCATAAAATTCTTCAATACTTTCTATATCCTTTTTAAGGTGATTAAAATTAAAAATGGTTCCAGATTGAAGTTTAATAAAATTTTTAAATACAAAAGAGTCAAACTCATTATTTCCTTCAAATTGAACAGCCTCTACTGTTTCATTTTCTATTAACTCAAAAATAATTTTAACTCCGCCGGAAAAATATTCTGTATCTGCACCCACATCAGCAAAAAATCCCGTTTTATATATATTATTAATATCCTGTTGCAGTATTTCGCCATCAAATTGATTACCAACATCACTTTCAATATAAAGTTTAAGTTCCTCGTAACCATGAATAGTATTGCCTATGAATTCAATACCGGTGATAATTTCAGAATTTGAATAACTGATTATACTTAGCGATATTAATAACAAACTTATAAAATTTTTTTTCAAAAGTTTAAATTCCATTTTAATTTTAAATTATTCTCTTTTTCAGCACTTTCATGCTCAATAAAAATATTTTCTCCAACCCTGTACCTTAACCCCAAACTTTCTTTTTCCTCGCTCAATCCAACTTCATAATTCATTGTAAAATCTGGACTAAGCTTTTTTATAATATTCAAATTTATAGATGAACTCTCACCTTTTAAATCAACACTATCAAAATTAAACTCCTGGGTAAATCTTTTTAACAAGTTTTTTTCCATTCCAAGAAATCTTAAAAACCTCTCTTTGTTGTCACTTGCCTCAAAAAACGAAAAAACACTGTTTCTTTTTAATAACTCCATTATTTCATTTTCATTTAATTCGGGCTCCGAGTAAAGCATAATATTACGATTTTCATTATTCCCGGAAACTCTTACAAAAATCGTATTATCCTCAATTTTTTTCTTTAATACCACGTTAAGCCACAACGAATTATTCAAATAAGTATTTTTATTATTACTAAAACTATAATCTTTTAAATTCACCCTGTACTCTGTATTCAATTTATTATTGTGATTAAATTTAATTTTTTTATTATCTGGAGAAAAATCACTATTGTCAATTTGAATTCTACCTTCGTATATATCAAATGTATTGCCCAGAAAATCAACCTCTCCCGAAACTACCCTGTTGTTAAATTTATCTATACTTTTTTTATCTTTAATTTTTATTTCACCTTCACATATTAAAAAGTTTTTTTTATAATCTATTTCAAGCTTATTATATTTTAATGCCAACTCTTTCAAGTTTATTTTATCATACAAGTCCTTAAATCCCTTAACATTTAATTTTGCCCCATTAATATTTAAAGCCCCTCCCAGAATATAATTATTGTTCCTTTTTGAAACATTTAAAATTCCATTTATCTGCCCCAGAAAGGAAAAATTATTATTTGCAATATCCAGTTCAGTATCGTTTTCAACTTCTACCTCTAAATCGAACTCATCCATTATATAATCATAATAACCTGATACCATTAATTCATCCTGATTATTTAAAACTTTAATTTCAGAAATATTTAAAATATTATTATTCAATATTAACCGGCCGCCGAAAGGATGTTTTTCGCCTAAATCAACACTTGCCTCTTCTAACTCAATAATTCCATTATAATTATTGTTCGTTCCTTTTATATTTATATTTTTATTAACAATCTGCAAAAAATCATTTATATTATAAGGTTCATTTCCAGTTATTTTTATATTATAATCAAAATCCTTGTTTTTAATACTAAAAGAAATATTCACTTTATCCTTACCTCTTTTGAGTATCATATTATCCGAATATATTCCTTTTTGAGAACAAATATAAATATTTCCTGATATATAATTAAAAATATTTTCTTTAAATTCTAAATGAGCTTTTTCAGGAATTATTTTGATTTTTTCTCCTTCATATTTAATATTTCCTTTATTTATAAATAAATAAGAAGTTTTATCTCCAACAGAAAATGTATACGAGTAGTTTTTCAAGGTTCCTTCCCATTTATCCTCTTTTACAAAAAGATTCAGGTTATTGTGTTTGTTTTTAAAGCTGATTTTATTAAAAATATTATTGGAGGTAATTTTTATGTTTTTGAAAATAAAATCATTGTATGAAATTTTCCCGGCTTCTCCATTTAACTCAAACTCCTCATTATATTTTAAACTTAAATCAATATTAGAAGCCTTGAATTTATCAAAAATTATTTCATCCAGAATTAAGTTGTAATCAAATTTTGTTTTTTTTATTTCATCTAAAGGTATTTTTAAAAAACCAGAAGAGTTTTGAAGAGATATTAAATTTTTTTCTGCAGAGTATCTTCCTTCAAAAACTTGTTTTTTCTGATTTAAAAAGAACTCCCCATTAATTAAACTTGTATTTTTATCAAAATTCATTAAAAATAATTCAGGAGATTCAATATTTAAAACTTCATTTTTATAATTTATATTAAATAAATACTGAGAATCTTTATACCTTAAAAATGAATTATTACTTTTTATCTGCATTTCTTCAGAACAAAACGCTAAATCTCCCCAGATATTTATATCATTTTTATAATCCAGGAAAAAATTTCCATTATTTAAGTTACTGTTTATATATATTCCTCCATTTATAAGCTCTGAATAATTAAAAGAAATACGGTTATTAATTATACGGAATGAAAAATCCCCCCAGCCGCCTTCACCTTCATAGTTATAACTGCCTTCTTTTCCATTGATTTTCAAGAAACCATTTTCTAAAAATTCAGGTATAAAAGTTATTTCAATATATTGATATCTTTTTTTTACACCCGAGAAATTTATTTTTTTTCCATTTACAAAAACACTGTTATCTATAAAAAAACGTATATTATCATCAAGCTTTATTTTTCCATTATAATTAGTTATGTCCACCATATCATATTCAGAATGTTTCATATTTACGTTTTTAAAAAATATTGTTCCGTCTGGTTTAAAACCTTCCTGATTAACAGTATATTTAATTTGAGCATCAAAAACTCCCTTTATGAATTTGAAATTTTCAAATTCTTTTAAAAAAGTTTCATATTCAACAACATCCCCGTCTTTTATTTTAATATTTCCAGAATATAACTGCCCTGTTTTAGAGGTTTCAATATTAATTTCACTATTTGAGAGGCTGAAAAAATCATTTACAAAAATACCAGTATTTATTAAGCCAGAAGAATCAGGGAATTTAATATTTTTATACTCATTATGCAGATAAATATTATTAACCGTTAAATCAATATTAAAGTAATCTATTTTACCAATTTCAATTTCATTAAAAAAAGAGAGTTCGCTTTCTTTTTTTAAATCCACTCGGGATTTGCCATTATATATTGAAATATGAGGAATAAATTTGAAATTTGTAAATAACTTCCTTAGGTCGGGTTTTAAAGTAACTTTTTGTCCTTTCAGCAAAAAACTATTATTATATTCAACTTCAACATCTTTTAAAATAATTTGAAAAAAATTATACGATAAAGAACTATAATTAATATTTACATCATATTTTTCAAGATTTGAAATTTGTTGTTTAAATTCAGAAATAAAAAAGTTTTCAATTTCACCACTATATAAAAATGAAAAAAAAACCAGTAAAACAGCCAAAAATAATATAGTTTTTAAAAGTACCCTCTCCAAAATATTAACCTATAATTTTCTTTTTATTGAAAACTCAAAATCTTTTTCGTTCAAAAAATCAATATATTCTATCCCAAATTTATAATCGGAATTAATATCATAGTTAATTTTCAAGTTCAACATCTCATTATTAATATCGGTATTAAACAGTTCATAAATTAGAGGTTTTTGCTCATATCCAAAACCAATCCCCGGTCTTGAATTAATAACACCTCCAAAATAATAGTTATGTTTATTAAAATACCTCCCCAGAACAAAACTGAAATCATTTTCGTATCCTATTCTTTCAATACCCATAAGGGCGAATTTATTTTCATTTTGTAAAAAATTTACATAAAAATCTGAATAAATATTTCTTGAGTTTTTTGAATAAGAAGTTTCATACTCTGTAAAAAACTCTTCTCTTGAAAAGGGTTTAAAAAATGATTGTACATTAGGCAAATCTTCTTTTATAAATTTATTAACATTTTGAGAAATTTCTCTTACATCTCTTGAAATATATCCTGCATTTTCAATACTTTCGCCAAGATACTCCTTTTTATCTTCAACAGATTTTAAAATATTATTCAATCTATTCGAAGTATCTCTTATAGAAATAATCAGCGATTTTAAATCGGTCGGAAGTTCAGAAAAATTTCCATCAAGGTTTGACATAAGACTGGAAAATTCCTTACTTGCCGAGGATAAATCATTTTGTACAGAATCTAAAAAATTAGGCATTTTCCGGGAAGTTTCATCAATATTTTCTACAAAATTAGTAAGATATTTTTCATTTTTTTCAAGCATTTTATTCATATTTGAAAATGTTTTACTAATTTCCTCAGAAAGGTTATTTATTGAATAAATTAGTTTCTCAATAGACTGTCCCTCGACACCCATTATTGTTTCGCCATCTTCTAATATTCTTCCACTTAAATCAGATGGAGCCTCTATATCAATATATTTTTCGCCAATTAATCCCCCGGTATTAATTGAAATTATTGCGTTTTCATTTATATCTACATCCTGTTTTAATGACAACCTTACTTTAACTTTTCTATTATAAAAAGAAATTTTGCCGACACTTCCTACATTGACGCCGTTATAATAAACAAGCGAACCGTCTGTTAAAGTATTAGCATGATCAAATAAAACAAAAATATGTTTTTTTTCTAAAAAAACGCCAATATCATCAACATAAAAAATCATCACACTAAGAATAATCAGTGCTAGAAAAACAAAAATACCACTTATAAAACTTTTATTCATCTGCATTACCTGTAATAATTAATTTTGTATCCTTTTTTTGACTATTAAAAATTTCATCCTTTTTACCTGTTTCGGTAATTTTCCCTTTTGAATGAATAGCTATTCTGTCAGAAATTCTATAGGCTGAACCTGCATCATGTGTTATAACAATTGAGGTTGTTTTTCTTAAGTTCTGAGTTTCTTTAATCAATTTATCAATATTTCTAACCATAACAGCATCCAGTCCGGTTGTAGGCTCATCATAAATAAGAATCTCCGGGTTCATAACAAGAGCTCGAGCCAGCGCAACTCTTTTTTTCATTCCGCCAGATAATTCATCTGAAAATGCAAAAATACTTTTTTCCAGTTCAAGCTCTTTTACTATATCATAAACAATTTCTTTAATTTTATCTTTTTTAAGCTTTAAATTATACTTAAGACCAAAACTGATATTATCATACACATTTAAAGAATCAAAAAGAGCCCCATTCTGAAAAACAAGCCCTACTTTCTGCCTGTATTTATTCATTAATGCAGAATTACCAAAATCAATAGAATTATTGTAATAAAGAACCTGTCCCGAATCCGGTCGAATCAATCCGGTCATTATTTTCATTAAAACAGATTTCCCGCATCCTGACCTTCCCATAATGCAGAGACACTCTCCCTTAAAAATACTAAGATTTAAATTTTCAAGAACGTTTTTATTATCAAATGACTTATATACATTTTTAAATTCAATTATTTTTTCCATAATATAATCTCTATATTTAAAATTTTCAGCAAATTTTCTTAAAATGCTTTTAATGATAAAGAAGTACATAAAAATATCTTAAAAAAACAGATAGAAAATAATCACTTATAAGTATTGCAGTAATTGCCACAACTACAGAAAAAGTTGCTGCCTGCCCAACACCCTTTGCACCTCCCCTTGTATTTATTCCATTAAAACAGCTTATAAAAGAAATAATAAAACCAAAAAAGAGAGCTTTCCATACTCCCGAAATTATATCATATTTTTCTACCCATGTAACAATCGAGTTTGTATATGAGGTCAAACTAATTCCAACCTGATATACAGCCACGACAGCTCCTCCTGCAATACCAAGAAAATCTGTATAAATAACAAGCACAGGTATCATTATTAAAGAAGCTGTAATTTTTGGAATAATTAAAAAGGCTGTTGGATTAACAGAAAGCATTTTTAAGGCATCTATCTGTTCAGAGATTTTCATAGTTCCAAGTTCTGCTGCCATTGCTGACCCAACTCTACCGGCAACAATAATGGACACAAGCACCGGAGAAAGCTCTCTTAAAATCGACAGAGCTACAACACCACCTATATAGGATTGTGCTCCCATCTGCATAAAATTATATCCTACTTGTATAACAAAAACCATTCCAGTAAAAATACCGGCAAGAGTAACTACACCAAAAGATTTTACTCCTATAGAATATAGTTCTGCAAAAAAAGATTCAAAATAAAAATTTTCTTTCTTTAAAACAGAAAAAATATTTTTTAAAAAATAATATAAATCCCCAAGATAACAAAACATACTATATAATTTATTAGAAATTATGCTCACCAGAAATAACTCCCTGTATATTATAATCTGCTTTTATTTTATTTCTGTAGATATTGTTGCTGTCTTCGGGATAAATCTCAAAAATAATATCATAAGAAAGATTTTCTAACTTATTCAAATAATTTTCAAAAGAAGATTTTAAATTATATTCAGGCATATCGGGTGCATAAAATTTTACGCTGAATTTATTTACTTCCTCTGGAATATTTATTCTGAAATTCAACTTTTTTTTGCCCTCATGTTCAGCGAAACCATTAAGTGTAAAAATTAATTCGCTGTTTGAAATTTTTTTTATATCATAATTCTGAAAATAAAATTCTTTAAGCAAATCATTCTGATTAACATCAATCTTTATTTTCGTTATATCAATCTTTTGAAAGGGATTTTCATAAAACTCACTGCAAATTGAATAAATAAAAGAAGTGACCTCAGTTTTCAAATCATACTCTGAATTTATATTTAAATTTTTCAGTTTTAAAGAATTCAGATTATAATTTTTATCTTCATAAGTTATTTCAACATTTAAATTAAGATTTACATCCGTGTTATCCGGTATTATTTCTTCAAATGAAGAAAATATTACAGAATCCAGTGTTTTAAATAGAACTTTATCATTTTTTATAATTCTATATTTAAACTCATTTGAAATATTTAATACATTATCAAAATTTATATTTACAGGAATAATAAGAGGATATTTTTCAAGCTCACCATAAATTCCATACATTCTATCCTGCGAGGCAACTCCAATTAAATTCTGTGGTATTCCAATTTTATAGGGAAAAGAAGGGGAATCCACAACTCCTGCAATTTTTGCACGAAAAACAAAATAATTAACTTCCCCAAGATTAAAAACTGAATGGCCAAAAGCAAAGAATTTATTGTTCTCAACATGTGTAACAGTCCCAAGAGCACCTATTGATAAATCACCATGAACAAGAGAAACAATAATTGATTCACCGGGATTTAACTCTTTATTTTTATTATTTTCTTCTCCATAAAATAAAGGAATTGAAACTGGACGTTGTCCAAAATTTTTTTCAATCTTCTGTTTAATTTTTCTGGATTTTGAACTTACAAATAAAAAATTATCAAAATCATTAATACTTCCAATTTTAGGATATTTTTTCTGAGAAAAATTTTTCAGATTTTTTATTTTTTCAAAAGGAATAACAACCGCATAATGATTTTTTTCTCCTCCCATTGCATAGGCAACAGCCCCTATCAAAGTATCATCTATATAAAAAGGCGAGCCGCTGATACCACCAACTGGACCGGGAAAATTTTTATCCTCCTCAAATTTTATAAGAATAGAATCTTTTTTTAAATTAATATTATCAATATCAAGGGCTGAGTCCTTAACTACCGCCTTTACTTCGGCCTTGAAAAAATCAACTCTATTATTTTCAAATACTGTTTTAACTATCCCAGAATCACCATTATTTAATGCAAGTAAATTTAAGTTCAGCAAAAAAAGATATAAAACTATAACACTAATCAACCTTTTCAATTATAATCGCTCCATTAACTTTTCTTGGCTGTCCTCCCGAAGGACTGTTTTTAAGATAATTATCTATCACCATGGCTGTAGATCCGCCACCATCAAGATTAAGAGCCTCTGTCAAACCATACTCATAAAGCCATTGCGCAAATTCTTTTAAAGTCATTCCTATACTATGTCCAGGTTGACGTCCGTCTAAAGTAACAAGAAATAGATGCCCCTGTGCATTCATTCCAACAGCAGTTCTCGGTGCACGCTGATTCACAAAATTTGGTTTGAATCTTTCTTCGATATGGGCTACATGAACTTTATTATCTTTTATCAGGGAAGGACCACCACCCACAGCATACTTAATATCTTCCAATTCTGAATCATAAGAAACCCCGAACTCTATTGTATGAAATAAATTTATATTTTCAAACTTTTTCTGATTTTCATCATCATGAACGGCAACAACAAAACCGTCAGGTGGAATAACAGCATTTCTACTGTATTTTTCTACTACTCTATTTTTAATAACAACAAATTCCAGTCCATGCTTTTCGGTTTTTGTAAAACGACCATATTCGGGAGTATAAACAATTATCTTATTCTCATATGAGTGTTGATTAATTCCGTCAACCTCAACAGTATAATCCTTAAATTTAATATGGGGATTTATATCCGGAACTGTAATAAAATAATTCCCATCTTCTCCAATACAGAAAACACTTCTTGAATAAATCGGAAGCGATATTATTTTATGATTCATTATTAAAGTTCCAAGAATCTCACCTGTCCAATTAAAAAAGGCCGCATTAACTGCAACCCTGGCATCAAACTCACCGGCAATATCAGAAACGGTTTTTGTTGAAAACATACTGAACTCAGCAAGTGCAACTCTTAATTTTTTTGGGCTGTCCTTTCTTAACTTAACAATATGAATAACTTGAGGCCCATTCTCGTTTATAAAATTAATTTTTTCATAAAACAAGCCTTCCCCAATTTTTTCAAATGCGTTTAAATTAATTGAAAATATTAAAATAAAAAAAATAAATAACTTTTTTATAAATGTAACTTTAATTTCATCAGATGGTTTTTTTGTAATAATATCATAAGAATTAAATGAGGCCTTTTCTTCATTAAAAACAATATTTTCCTCATCGAATAATTTTTTTTCTTTAAGCTTAAATTTAAATTCTGGTTCCTGAAAAAAAAAATTTATTTCAGGGTTAATATTTTTTTTTATTATTTTAAAATCAAAGTCAGTATTTTCTCTGAATAATTTAATTTTTTTTGTAAATATTTTAAACAGATTCATATAACCTCGTGGAGCTTTTCTAACCGGATAAAAGGTTCATATAAATAATAATCATTTGATTCTTTCTGAAAATCTTCATCGCTTATGATGGCGGAAAATTTATCAATAATTTCACGGCTCTTAACTTTTACTTTTAGAGGATTTCCTGAAAAAGAAGGTTGTATAAGATAGCTGTTATCAGAGGTTTCCTGAACACTTCCTGCATGCTCAAGCGGGTCTTCATCTGTTTCTTCAATATATATAATATTTTCAAAAGTTTTATTATCAAGAAACCCCTCATCATTAACGAAAAAATAATCAATTTCAAAATCAATAGAGCTAAGAAATTTATCAATAAATACAGAAGTTTTAAAATGTTTATCAAGAAGACTTCCAAACATGAACTTCTTTATTTTATCAATTTTAATTTTTTCAGTATATCTAAAATCAACAGGAACTCCCTTTTCGTTAACAGTTAGAAAAAAAGCTCTAATATTTTCAACTTCTCTAAAACATTTTATATAAGAAAAATTCATAATTTAATATCTATCCTGTTTCCTTTAGAAGATTCATCCACCCCAAAAAATTCATTCAGGGTGTTTTTTTTATGTTTTTGTCCATTTTTATTTTTTTTTCTTTTCTGTGCATCTTCATTATTTTTTTCACTTCCTGAATCAGCATCTATTTTTGAATTTTCAGTTTTATCGATTTTTTTAACACTTGTCTGATCACGTTCCTCTTTTTCTTTTAAAAGGGCTGCATGTTTTGATTCACCAACAGCATGAGCTTCCTGAGCTTGTTTAACTTTTCCAACATTAAAACTCTGGGCTAGATGAGTATTAATATCAACTGGATTAATAACTGCCATTAAAGTTACCTCCTAAGGCTCAGGAGTAAGGGTTTATTTTGAGATATCCATCTTCATAAACAATAGAAGCAAATTTTATTTCATCTTTAACCTGCATAACACCTTTTCTAATAGTAATTGTAACACCCGGATAAATTTTATCTTTTACTTTAAGCTTTCCACCCTGACTGCCTTCAATTTCTTCCTCATGTTTATCTCTTTCAGCTAAAAGTTTTTCCACTTTTGTTTCAAGCTGTTCAATAAGCTTTCCATATTTTGTCAATTTTTCTTCTTTATCTGCAGGAAGTTTTCCAAGACGTTTTTTTAAATTTTCAAGAGTATCAAGGGCTTCCTGAACCTTATCTATATCATCATAGATTTTTGAAACTTCAGAATCAATTTCTTCAATTCTATGCATAATTTCTTCTTTAATTCCAATTATAACCGCAGTTTTTGTGGCAAGATGACTTCCTAAAACATTACACTCAACTTCTTCTTGGGCGCGGATAGCACCACCCACAATAAGGCCCTTGCCATCGGCAACATGAACTTTTAAAGCTTTTGCCTGGCTGTGCATAATAGCTTTACCTGCAAATATTTCATTATCGGCCTCTAATATACCATTTTCAACAAATTTAGCCATTATATCACCACCAGCTTTAATTTTGCCAACATCTTTACCAAGGATACCACCTTTTACGATAACATCACCGGTTGCTTCCACGCGAGACGCTCCAATACTTTTTTCGACCTCAACATTGCCTTTAGCCCGGATATTAAACCCATCGCTAACACTTCCCTTAACAAATACAGAGCCGATAAAGTCAATATTACCAACATTTAAATCAACATCCCCGTCAACTGTAAAAACAGGAGTAACAGTAATTTTCTCCCCTTCCATTAAAACCTGTCCATCAATTTGAGAAATTATTTTATTTCCATTTGAATCAATCTCAACATTCTTGCCGGCAAAAGTTTCAATAGATACAGGAGAACCAGGTTGAGCAGGTATTTCTTCGCCTAATACGTTTGAACCAGGAACTCCTTCAGTCTCTTTTACCAACTCCCCAAGCACCTCCCCTTTTACAACATTTGTAATCAGGTCCAGAGATTTAAAATCAACTTT
>JBNJGP010000028.1:0-31915 GCA_051747805.1 Candidatus Muiribacteriota bacterium | reverse complement strand
TTTTTTGAAGATTATAATATAGAAAATCCAGACTTAAAAATACCACATCATCAGGTTTATACCAGAGAATTTGTAAAAGAAATGGTAGCGGCGCTGGGAATCGAACCCGGGACCTCACGGGTATGAACCGTACGCTCTAGCCAGCTGAGCTACACCGCCACCTTTATAATAATAAAGTTTAAATATATGGTTGCGGGGACAGGATTTGAACCTGCGACCTCCGGGTTATGAGCCCGACGAGCTACCAGCCTGCTCCACCCCGCGTTTTACTCTGGTGCCGGAGGCCGGAATTGAACCGGCACGGGCGCGAGGCCCTCCGGATTTTAAGTCCGGTGCGTCTACCTGTTCCACCACTCCGGCATTCAGAGTATTAGTATTTTAGCATAAAATATTTCTATGTCAAACTTTTTTAGCTGTTTTCTTTTATTAGAACTTCCTGTATAAACTCGTCAATATTACCGTCAAGAATATCCTGAACATTTCCTTTTTCAAGGTTTGTTCTATGGTCTTTTATCATCTGATAAGGTTGAAGAATATAGGAACGTATCTGACTTCCCCACCCTATTTCTTTCTGTTCTCCCTGAATATCTGATAATTTCTGCTTCTGTTTTTCAATTTTATCCTGCATTAATTTGGCCTGAAGCATTTTCATGGCTGTTTCCCGGTTTTTTATCTGTGAGCGTTCTTTCTGACACTGAACTACTATTTTAGTTGGAATATGGGTAATCCTTACTGCAGAATCAGTTGTGTTTACATGTTGGCCGCCCGCTCCAGTTGAGCGATAGGTATCAATGCGCAGCTCTTTTTCATCTATTTCAATATGCGATAAATCTTCAAATTCAGGGGTTACATCAACAGAGGCAAAAGAGGTATGTCTTCTTCCGCTTGAATCAAAAGGCGAAATACGTACTAATCTATGAACTCCCTTTTCGCATTTTAAATAACCATAGCATTTAAAACCTTTTATATGCATTGTTATACTTTTAATCCCGGCAACTTCTCCCGGCTGAAAATCTATTATATCTACTTTATAGTTATTTTTTTCTGCCCAGTTCTGGTACATTCGAGAAAGCATTGCACACCAGTCCTGGGATTCTGTTCCTCCTGCGCCAGGGTGAAGCGATATATAACAGTTGTTATTGTCATATTCTCCGGATAGTAAAAGCTCAATTTCGAATTTTTTATATTTCTGCTTTAATTCTTTCCAGTTTTGCATTAGTTCTTCTTGTAGTTCTTTATCTTTTTCTTCTTCTAAAATTTCGATTAAAGCAATAATTTCTTCGTAAAGACCCTCAAGTTCTTCAATTTTTGCAAGAGTTTCTTTTTTGTTATTTAAGCTGTTGAGTGTTTTTTTTGCTTCTTCCTGATTATTCCAGAAATCAGGAGAAGTACTTTCTTTTTCTAAAGATTTTATAGTATTTTTAAGTTCAGGAAGGTCAAACATAGCTCCTTAACTTTAATATTTCTTCTTTATAATCCCTGACTGCTAAAATTATTTCTTCAAGCATAATTTTCCTCCTGTAAAATATAAGGGGCAAACCCGGTATTACCTAATTATATTTTCTCTTGTTTTTTTTTTATTTATAATATAGTATAATTATGTGATATGTCAAAATGGAGGACTTTTTATGGAGTTATTTAATATTTTGAAAAAAGAAGAAAATTTTATTCACGCTAAATTAATGGATAATATTAATTCAGAAACAATTGAAGAATTTGAAGCTCAAATTAAAGAATGGGTTGATAATGATATAATTAAGATTGTGTTAGACTTGGAAAAAGTTGAGTTTATTTCAAGTCAGGGTCTTGGTATTCTTGTTATAAATTATAAACCTGCCGCTGAAAAAGGCGGATATATTGGACTGTGTAATTTAAATGATTCAATTAAAAGAGTTATGGAGATTACAAGACTTGATAAGGTTTTAAAAATAGCTGATAGTGCTGAGGAAATTGTTCAGTAATATGCAGCGATATATAATAAATGGTGGTAATAAATTAAATGGCAACATAAAAATAAGCGGTGCAAAAAACTCAGCATTGCCTTTGATTGCTGCAACTCTTCTAATAAAAGGTCAGACTGTACTAAAAAATATTCCAGATCTTGTTGATGTAAAAACAATGTTTGATCTGCTCAGAAACATTGGTGCTGTGGTAGAATATGATAAAAATTCCCAAAAAGCATTTATTTTAACTGATAAAGTTGACAGGCATAAGGTTTCTTATGAACTTGTAAAAAAAATGAGGGCCTCTTTTATTATAGCCGGACCTCTTCTGTCTATTTTTAAAAGAGCTTCTGTTTCCCTTCCGGGTGGTTGTGCAATTGGAACTCGACCTGTTGATATTCATTTAAAATCTTTTGAAAAATTAGGTGTTAGATATAAGAATTATCGTGGTTATATAAATTTTTTGTATTCAGAAAATAGAAAAAGTAATTCTGAAATTGAAATTTTAATGGATTTTCCAAGTGTTGGTGCCACTCAGAATATTATAATGGCAACTGTTATCGGTGACAATCGGGTTAGATTAATTAATGCTGCAAAAGAACCCGAAATTGAAACCCTTATAAAGTTTTTAAATAAAGCGGGCGCCAATATTGTTTTTAATAAAAATGGTGAAATTATTGTTAATGGGGTTAATGATTTAAAAAATGAAATTGAATTTGAAAATATTCCAGATAGACTGGAAGCAGGGACTTTTATCACGGCGGCTCTCATAACCGGAGAAGGTTCCAGGCTTTGTCTTGAAAATGTTAATATAAATCATATGAGAAATATTATTGATAAATTTCTTGAGGCTGATGCGCAAATTGAAATCAAAGATAAATCTTTAACTGTTACCGGTAAAAACTATTATAAACCGATTAAATTATCTACAAGACCTCATCCGGGATTTCCAACAGACATGCAGTCGCAGTTTTGTTCGTTTCTATCTCTGGTTGAAGGCACAAGTATTGTTGAGGAAAATATATTTGAAAACCGGTTCATGCATATATCTGAACTTGTTAGAATGGGTGCAAATATTCATATTGAAAAAAATATTGCCTTTATAAATGGGGTTAATAAACTTTATGGCTCAAATATAATGGCCTCAGATATTCGAGCGGGTGCCGGACTGGTTCTTGCGGCCCTCGGGGCACAGGGTAAATCAGTTGTAAGTAGAATTTATCATATTGATAGAGGGCATGAGTGTTTTGAGCAGAAGCTGAGAGATGTTGGAGCCGATATAATCAGAGATTAAAATTTTTTCATTTAATTCATTCAAGCATAAACCTTATATTTCAAATCCCCCTCTTGTTTTGTCGATAAAATATTATACTTGAGTTTGAGCAGCAATGTGTGTAAATCGCTCAAGTCATTTTAAAAAAATTCTTTATTTAAAAATCATAGCTGGAGTTTTTATGGGAAAAAACGTCGCAGGAATTGATATTGGAACTAATTCTGTAAGAATGATGATAATAGACATATCTGAAGGGAAAATTATAAATCAGGAAGTAATTACAACAAGACTGGGAGAAAATCTTATTAATGATGATACTCTTTCATTTCAATCTATTAATAGAACTTTTGTTTCTATTCAGGAGCTTATAAGAATAGCAAAGGAAGAATATGATGTTAAAAATATAAGAGGGTTTTGTACTGAAGCAATAAGAAAGGCAAAAAACAGAAAAGATTTTATAAATAGATTAAAAAAAAATTTAGATATTATTCCCGAAATAATTGAAGGTCAGAAAGAGGCGGAATATACCTTTAAAGGGGTTTATTATAATAAAAAAATCTCAGTAAACCTTAACAATACGCTTATTATTGATATTGGTGGAGGCTCAACAGAATTTATTTATATTAAAGATGAAAAAATTGATTTTATGAAAAGTGTGGATATAGGAGCTTTATTGTTGACAAAAAAGTTTTTCAAAAGTGACCCGCCAGACGCAGCAGAATATAATAATATGGAAGATGAAATTATAAAAAAAATTTCTTTTCTTGAAAATATAATGGATTGTAAAGTTATAGGTCTGGGTGGTAGTATCACAACAATTTCTGCTCTGAATATGAATCTTAAAACGTATAAATCAGATATTGTTGACGGGAGTAAAATTACCTTAAGAAGAATAAAAAAAATTTTGTGGGATTTAAGAAGTGTAAACCTGCAAGAAAGAAAAAATATATTAAATTTCGATTCTGACCGTGCAAATATTATAATAGCGGGAGGAGCTATATTAATAAATGTTATGGAACAGGTACTTGCAAGGTCAATAACTGTTTCTGAAACTGGAATTCTTTATGGATTTTTAATGGAGGAGTTTGGTGGATACTCTGATAGATGAATTTATTAGCTTTATAAGATTTGAAAAAAATCTTTCTAAAAATACTATAGAATCTTATTCTGCAGATTTGTCTAAATTCAGTCTTTTTTGTAAAAAAAGAATTAATAATATTAATTCTGAAGATATTTATGCCTATATAAATTTTTTGAAAAAACATGGTTTAAAAAATTCTTCAATTGCAAGAAACGTTGTTTCTATAAGAAACTTTTTCAAGTTTCTTCTTGCTGAAAATTATATAGAAAGAAATATTACTGAGTACTTTGATGTACCTGGAATTGAAAAGTATTTACCTCAATACCTAACACTTGAAGAAATAGATAAGCTTATCAATACACCTGATGTTACAACACTTCTTGGGTTCAGGGATAAAACAATGCTTGAACTGCTTTATGCTACAGGGCTGAGAGTATCAGAGCTGGTGAATATAAAATTAAATGATTTAAATCTCCAAAATATGTTTCTGATTTCGATGGGGAAGGGAAAAAAGGAAAGAATTGTTCCTTTTGGCGAAACAGCCCTCAAATATTTAAAAGAGTATTTAGAGGGGGTAAGACCTCTATTAATGAAGAAACAAAATCACTGGAGTGTTTTTATTAATAAAAATGGAGGACAGATATCTAGAATAGGTTTTTTTAAAAATTTAAAAAAATATGCAAAAATTTCTGGTATAAAAAAAAACATATCTCCGCACACTTTAAGGCATACGTTTGCCACACACCTTCTGGATAATGAGGCAGATTTGCGTATTGTACAGGAGCTACTTGGACATAGTAATATTTCAACTACTCAAATATATACGAATGTTTCAAGGAAAAAACTCAAAAAAACCTATGACCGTTATCATCCCAGGGCAGATAGTTGATGAATAGAAAGCTGTTTTTTTATATTTTTTTTATATTTTTTTCGATTACATTGTTTTGTAATGAAATGATGATATTTGGAAATAAATATTTTGAAATTAAAAATGTCCGTAATTCCGGTGATTTTACTCGGTTTTATCATGAAAATCCTAATCTGGTTCAGGGAACTTCTATAGAGCAGAGACTGCGTTTGAGAATAACAGGAGAAATTACTGATGGTATTGGAATAAATGCAACTTTTGATGATACAAAAGTTCAGGATGATAACCATGAAATCACTTTATTTTTAGAAGGAAAGAAATTAGAGGGAGCATTAGGTGATATTGAAACTAGTTATAATAAGTCAGAATATATTTTTTATAATAAAAAAACCAGAGGTATAGAGATAAAGGACGTGGATGATAAGTTGTATTTTCTTTATGCTAAAAGTGAGGGTGAGATTTATTCAGAGGTTTTTACCGGGAAGGGAGTTTTACAGGAATACATGCTTAAATTTTATCCGGTTGTAAAAGGATCAGAAAGGGTTTATATAGATGGTGTTCTTCTTGAAAGAGGCACAGATTTTGATATTGATTATGACTTTGGTTCAATTATTTTAGATAATAGTATTCTTCCAGTTGAATCTTCTTCGCGAATCTATGTTAATTACGAGTATGAGGAGGATGAAAAAGCTTTTAACAGATATTTAGCTGGTTTTTCTTATGAAGATTATATCTGGGATAAGAATATTTTATTACACCTTAATTATTTTCAGGATTATGATGATAAAAAAAAGCTTGTGGATGATCCTGAAGATTCTTTAAAACCCTCAGGATATCGGGTTTGGTCATATGGAATAAATTATGAAAAAGATAATTTTTTGCTGGAGTTTGAGAATGCTTTTGGAAAAAAAGATAATAATCTATTGTCAGATAAAGAAAAACTGGATAAACCAGTTCATTCGGAATTAAAAGCTTTAACACTTGAATATAAAGGAACAGATTTGACATTGCAGACTAAAAACAGAAAACGAAAACCCGGCTATGAAATCATTGGAAAACAGGAATCAGAAGTTGTTTCAGACGAGAGTTTTTCTGAGTTAACTTATAGTCATTTAAATACTTCGCTTTCTTATTCTATAAGTGAAACAGACTCTCTGATTTATAATGACCCTTTTCTTGAAATAAAAGGAGAAGAGGGAATTACATTTAATAGAAACAACGAAGAATTTACTTATAGCACAGGAACCTCTCTAAAGTTAAGTGGCTTTTTTAAAAAAAATGACAGGATTTCACAGGAAGGGGTTGAATATGATGGCGATGATAAAAGTATGCGACTGAATTTTAATGATAATAATAAAAATTATTTTTTTAATTTTCACCTTAATGAGCTTGAAAATATTACAGATTCAAACTTAATTAAAGATATGGAAAAAAAAGAACTTGGCGTGAATTTCAGGGAAAATAACGCTGAATACGAATATGTTTATTCTGATATACTTGATAAAGGAGAAAAAATCAAAGGTCATGATCTGAATTTGCAGATATTTTCAAATAAAATGAACACATATATTTATTTAAATCAGCGAGAAGAAGAAAAAGTTAAAAATATTGTTGGGGATGTTAATATTTCTTATAAAATCAATGATAATATTGATTTTCAGGGGCGCTACAACTCCTCAAATCTTCTACAGATAAAAGAAATTGACTCTGATACACAGGAAATTAATACTGTAAACGAAATGTACAACTATAAATTTGATTATATAAACGATTTTTTGAATATTTCTTTTTTTAGTAATATGCGTGAAAGAAAGGATAAAACTAGAAATATACGTCAAAGCAGAAATTTTATAGATAATTTCATGTTTAACTATTCTGATTCCTCTAGCATGAATTACAGGTTTACAAGAAACTTTTTAAAAAACGTTTCTTTTGAAGAGGATATTACTAATATAGATGAAAAAAACAAGTTTGATATAATAAGAAATCTTGATCAAAATTCAAATGGTGTTTTATCTTTTGAAAGAAACGAGAAAGAAAGCTCTAATAAATCTGAATCAAACTATATTGAAAAAACTACTGGGTTATCATATAACAGAAGTGGTTCTAAATTTTCCTTTAATTTTGGATTGAAAAAAGGGGAAAAGAAGTATAAAACGCGAGATAATATAAATTTTTTTACTTTTGGTGATGAAATAATTTATAATATGGATAATCGAACAAATATTAAGTATGAATACAATTATACAAAAGAAAAAAAACAGAAAAAACTGAGTTATATGGAAGACGAGTTGAGTTTTAACAGAACTTTAAACTCACAGACAATGATAAATTTTTATATCAGGAGAAAAGATGTTCCGGCAGATAATGATGGTAAAGCCTATGAAAGTCGTGTGTCTGGTTTTACTTTTGATACTAATTTTTAGTATAAATGTGAAAGGTTTATTTTTAGACAGACTGGATATTAAAGAAGATATTTCTTTTAGACTAATCGAAACATTTTCTGAAAATAGTATTTACTTTGGTTCAGATAAAGGTATTTTTAAATATGATGGTCAGAATCTAAATCAGTTATGGGAAGAAAAAATACTTGATATGTGTAAAGTTGAAAACCAACTTTATTTTTCAACTTTGTCAGGAATCTATATTGAAGATTCTAATCATCAGACAAAAATCAGCTCAGAAAATGGATTTAAATTAGAATACTTTGATAATAATTTATATTTTTTTAATGAAAAAGGACTCTTTTTTTTAGATTCTTCCGATGAAATAAACAGTATCAGGAATTTATCAAACAAATATATTTATTTAATAAAAACAGTTGGCGATTTTTTATATATTGTCCATATGAATGGAGTTTTGCGTTTTGATGGTGAGTCCTTATATGAATTGAATGAGGAGCCTCCCGGGGTAGAAGATATTTTTAAAATTAAAGATAATATTTTTTTACTCCATGATAATATTTTTTATAAAATAGATAAAGAAGGGAATATTGCCGATAAACACACTTTCGATGGAGACATTCGGGCACTTGATTATGATTTAGATTATATTTACATACTAACTTACGATAATTTATATATTTTTGATGGTGAAACTTTTCTCCCTTTTTTTGATGAAGAAATAAATGTTTATGAAACGAAGAGATTTTATAATTTAAAAACTACTATTCGGGCTGAAAAAAAGTTTATATATATTTTTAATTCAAATGATGGTGTTTATGAATATGTAAGGTATTTAGATGATGAAAAAAACAGATTTTATAATAATTTAAGGAATGCCAAAGAGTTTTTTTCACAAGGGGATTTTGCAAGTGCTCTGGAATTATTTAAGCTACTTTATAAGATGGATTCAGATAATTATGAAGTCTGTTTGTATAAAGGTAAAATTTACCGAGAAGAAAAAGATTTTCTGCAGGCATATAATTTTTATATGCAGGCTTTCAGATTAAGAGAAACTGAAGAGGTTATTGTTGAATTTGCCGGCTTAAAAATTTATTTTAATCAAAGGCAGATAGCACATTCTCTTTTAGTAAAGGCACTTCAAAAGTCGGGTCAATCCCTGAATATTTTTATTCCTCTTATTGATAATTTGATGATGATGAAAAATTACGACGAGGCCCTTTTTTATACAGAAAAAGCTAGCGAAAAATATCAGGATATTCCAGTTTTATGGAAAAGAAAGCTTCAAATATTAAATAAGAAAAGAAAATATGAAAAACTCGAGAATTTATTTAAGGTAGTTTTTGATAAATTTCGATATGAAGTTGAGTATGTCTATATGTACATAGATTTTTTAGTTGAAAGACTCAGGTTTGCCGAGGCACTTGAGTTTGTAGAAAAAACGCTGGAAAATGCGGGGAGGCTTGGGTTTAATGAACTTCCTCTGCTAATTAGAAAAAATTATATTGCGGTTGATATGAAAAATTTTAATACTGCAAGAAAGGAGGTAGAGTATTTATTGAATAATTATCCGGAAAGGTATGAATGTTACCTTCTTGCAGCATATTTAAATCTAAAAAACAGCAGAGGAGATCTTGCCCGACAATATTTATCGGCAGCCTCAAGAAATGGTATGCCCAAAAACCACTGGAGGGCTAATTATATAGAGGGCGAGCTTGCTTTTAAAAGAAGACGTTTTTCTGATGCTATAAAATTTTTAGAGAAATCTGTGGAGAAGAAAGGAGATTTTCCATACTCCAGATATTATCTGGCTGAAACTTATGCCAGACAGAGAATGTTTTTTGCTGCAATACGTCAATATCGTATTATTATAGATTACTGGCCTGAATTTGAATTTATTGACGATGTAATAAAAATGTATTATGAACTTGAATAATGGAAATAAAAATTGTAAAATGTCTCAGTTAGAAAATTATATAAATCAGTAAGGGGGAAATAATGAACCGTAAAATAAAAATTAACATGGTGATTATTCTTGCTATAATCGCCTGGGCTGCTTATACTCTTTATCCAGTCGGGGAAAAAATCAATCTTGGACTTGATTTGATGGGAGGTATGGATCTTGTTTATGAAATTGATGTTCCGCAACTTAAAGAGATTGTAATTGAGAATAAGGCAATGCAGATGAGGCGGGTTCTTAATGAAAACGAAATTATGGATTATTCTGTTCAGGAATATCCGGAAGATTTAAAAATAGATGTAAGAGTATATGATTCTGTTAATGAAGAACAAATCAGATATTTATCTGCTCAGCTTGGAGAAGACGAAATGTTATCGGTTGAGTCTGGTAATCTTATGGACGGCATAAGCTTTGTAATTCCTGATGAGGATATAACAGATATGAATCAGGAGGCTGTGCAAACTGCGGTTGAAGTTATAAGAAACCGTATTGATTTATTTGGAGTTACCGAGCCTTCAATAAATGCGGTAACTGGTAATAGAATAAGAATTCAACTTCCTGGCGAAAGTTCTTCAGATATGGCTCAAACAATTGGCTCAACTGCCATGCTTGAGTTTAAACTTGTAAGGGAAGAGAGTGGATATGTTGAGAGTGTTTCTGAGAGAACAAAGCTAGGAAATATAGATGAGAATACTGAAAGTATGTACTATGGAAAAAGAAATCAGGAAACAGGAAAAACACCTGTTTATGTTCTTGAAAGAGAAACCCTTCTTTCGGGAACTGATTTAACAGAGGCAAGAGTCGGCAGGGACGAACTTGGCCGGCCTATTGTTATGATGAGGTTTAACAGTGAAGGCACACAGAAATTTGCCAGAATCACAAGGGATAATGTCAACAGACAGCTTGCAATTGTGCTTGATGATATTGTGATGTCGGCTCCTGCTATTCAGGGAGCAATTCCTGGTGGAAAAGCTCAGATTGAGGGAAACTTTTCCGAAGATGAGGCAAGAGAGCTTTCTATTGTTTTACAGGCCGGGGCTTTACCTGCACCGCTTAAAAAGGTGAGCGAAATTTCAGTGGGTCCTTCTCTTGGACAGGAATCAATAGAAAGAGGAGTTCGTGCTGCTGCATTTGGAGCTGTACTTGTTTTTGTATATATATTGTATGTTTATAAATTTACGGGTATTATAGCCAGTTTAGGACTTATACTTAATATTGTTCTTCTTATGGCAGGAATGGCTCTTTTCAGAGCAACACTTACCCTTCCGGGAATAGCCGGTATTATATTGATTATTGGTATATCGGTTGATGCAAATGTTATTATTTTTGAAAGAATAAAAGAAGAACTTAAAACAGGAAAAACTCTTGGCGCCGCAGTTGATGGTGGCTTTGACAAGGCTTTCAGCACAATTTTTGACTCGAATGTTACAACTATTTTAACAGCATTAATTTTGTATAATTTTGGAACTGGACCAGTAAAAGGTTTTGCAATTACATTAATTATGGGAACAGTTATAAATTTATTTACGGCTGTTTATGTTGTTAAAACAATTTTTAAAATGCTGACAATAAATTTTAAAATAAAAAAATTAAGTATTTAAGGAGTGTGTTAAGATGACAAATATTGAATTTATAAAGAAAAAAAATTATGCCTTTATTCTGTCTTTAATAATTATTTTAGTAAGTATTGTTTCATTTGCTACTCAGGGGCTTAATCTGGGGATAGATTTTACAGGCGGAACTTTGCTTCATTATGAATTTGAAGAGCCTGTGGATGAATATGTGATTCATGATGTGCTTGAGTCAATGGAACTTACCGGAATAGTTCAACCTGTTGCAGGAAATGATAGAGAAGTAATTATTACAACAAGCTTTTTAAATGATGATAAAAAAAGGGCTCTAATAAGTAATTTAGTAGATAGTTTAAGTTTAATTGCCGAAGATGGAATTAAAAGAGAAACTGATATTGGGCCGACTATTGGACGGGAATTGATGGAAAATGCTTTTTCGGCAATTATATGGGCGATTATTGCTATTTTAATTTATATTTCAATAAGATTTAATTATAAATTTGCTACTGCCTCAATAATTGCGCTTGTACATGATTCTTTAATAACGATTGGAATACTTTCTCTTTTATTCAGAGAAATAAACTCTACTATCATAGCCGCATTTTTAACTTTGCTTGGTTATTCTCTGAATGATACTATTGTTGTGTCGGATAGAATTAGAGAAAATACTTCAAGAATGAAGAATATTCCTTTTGATGAGATGGTCAATAAAAGTATAAACATGTCTCTGACCCGTACTATTCATACGTCTCTTACAACTTTATTTCCAGTAATAATTCTTTTTCTTTTTGGCGGGGAGATTCTTGAAAACTTTGCTCTAGCGCTTCTTATTGGTGTAATTGCAGGAACATATTCTTCTATATTTGTTGTAAGCCCTGTTTTAACTATGTGGAATAAAGGAAGAATTATTAAATAATGAAGAAACTTATAGTTACTGACCATGATAAAATAATGGTAGAAAAAGCTCTTAAAGCCCGGAAAGGTTCTTACAGTCCCTATTCGGGCTTTAGTGTCGGGGCTGTGGTTTTTGATGAAAAAGAGGGTTTTTTTTCCGGGTCAAATGTTGAGAATTCTTCCTATGGATTAACTGTATGTGCGGAAAGAAATGCTGTTTTTAAGGCAGTTAATTATGGATGTGAAAATATAAAAAAAATAGCCGTTTGCGCAGAAACAGATGATGTTGTGTCGCCTTGTGGTTCATGTCGTCAGGTTATTTATGAATTTGGTGAAAATATTGAAATAATTATGTCAAATACTAAAGGAAAAATATTAAAACATTTTATCAAAGACCTTCTGCCCTATGGTTTTAAACTTTAACTATGTTAAAAAAGATTTTAATCTTTCTTATTTTGTTTTTTACACTTAGTTCATATTCAATCTCCTATTTTGAGCAAGTAGAGGAAAATAAAAATAATGTAGAGGAGTCTTTTGAAAAGCTTATTCAAACTATTAGTAATAAAAGCTATGATGAAGATATTATAAATTTATATCTTGAGAATTCAAAAAAACACACCCATACAATTTTAAATAAGGATTATTTTTATATTAAGGAGGCATACCCTTTTATCCATTATGGCGAGGATCTGCTTTATTTAGGGAATGACCGTTTTTTAATTAGTATGTCAAATCATTTCAAAGTTTTTAAAATCGATAATAATTCTTTTGTTGAGACTTTTTCTTCGCAAAATATTGGAGAAATTTTTTTTACAGGCTTAGTTGATATGAATTTTAACGGGAACAAGGATATTACAGTAATTTCTAATCAGGGACTTTATATTTATTTTATAGATGAAAACAGTATTAATTTTGGGTACAAAAATGAAAATAAATTTAGATTAGAAGAAATTTACGAGATTAATTCAGATAAACTTCGAAATAGAATAGCCGGAGTTATATCTGAAGAATATGACCCTGTTTACGGATTCTTGGAAAAAAAAACCTATTTTTTCAGCTGGCTATTTCCAGGTCTTGACCGAAGAAATAAAGTTATAGACGAAAAAGTAAAGGGTAAAATATTATTTATGGATTTAAATAACAATGGTTATGTTGATTTAATTGATGTTTATGAAAAAAAAATGAGCACCCATATTGATTTTTATATAAATGATTTAGATGGAGGGTTTAATTTTTTGAAAAAGGAAAAAATTGACCTGTCTGGTTTTATTGATTTTGCCCTGTATGATAATAATATTTACTTTTTAGGTGCTGAGGGAATAATTAAAGGTGTTTTTAAAAAAGAAAGCTTGAATATAGAATCAAATTTATTTAATATTGTTGGAGGAGTTGCCGTTGAAGTTACAGGTCCGGATAAAGTTTATGTGATGACTTTAAAAGGCGAAGTGCTTTTTTTAAACAGGCTTACTGACGGTTAAGCTTTTTACCCATTGAAAATGTATTTAAAAGGTTAAGGAGGAAATAAAGGTGAAATTCAGTATTGTTAAATCAAAATTTTATGAGGCCTTGAGCTGCCTCAAAGGTGTTATTCCAGCTACAAGCGCTATGCCGGTTGTTCAGAATTTTTGTCTTAAATGTGCCAATAATAAACTTCAACTAATAGGAACTGACCTTGAAAATACTATTAAACTTGAAATAGAGGCACAAACCGAGCTTGAAGGAGAGCTTATTCTTCCTTTTAAATTTTTATTTGATACAGTTTCAAATCTTCCCGGGGACTGTGTTATAAACTGTGAATCCAGGGGAGAGTTTGTTGAGATAGTTACAAATCAGACAAAGTTTAAATTTGCCTCGCTAAAATCTGATACTTTTCCAAAACCACCTGAATTTTCAGAAAAAAATTCAATTAAACTAAAGACTTCTGTATTAAAAAAGCTTATAAAGAAAACCGTTTTTGCCTCTTCTTCTGATAAAACTACCAGACTTCATCTGGCTGGATTAAATATAAAGCTTATGCAAAACAATCTGCATGTAGCCGGAACCGACGTAAGAAGACTGGCCTATATAAAATATCCTATGCAGAGTGAGGCTGAGTTCAGTTTTACAGTGCCTTCAGATACTATAAAGGAAGTTAGTAATTTATGTGATAAATTTGATGAAGTTAATTTAATTTTAACAGAACAGGAAAATCAGATTGTTTTTTCTTTTGAAAATACTGTTTTTTATTCTAAACTTCTCGAAGATGAATTCCCTGATTATTTAAGCATTATTCCTGAGGGGGTTGACACAAGATTTAAAATTAACACTTCTAAATTTTCAGAAATATTAAAAATGGCTAAACCGGTTGCTAATGCTGCAAGTATTAAATCTGTTATTTTAAAGATTTCTGATAATAATTTTTCTGTTACAGCTTCTGCTGAAGAACAGGGGAATTTTGAAACCAGTATTAATGTTGAAGCTGAAGGTGATAATGCTGAAATAAGTTTTAATATAGATTATCTTATAAATGTTGTAGATGTAATTGAGACAGATAATATTATTGTTGATTTTAATGGGCCGACAAGACCGGCAGTTTTAAGAGAAGAAAATAATTCAAATTATATTTATATTGTAATGCCGTTGAGAGGTTGATTATGAAAACTAAAACAAAATTTTTTATCCTGGTATTTTTCTTTATTGTAATTACTTTCAAGCTTAAAGAAATTTTGAGTTTCTTTATGGAAAAAAGAGCAGAAAATAAAGTGAAAAAACTTTTGAAAGTTTTAGAAAACAATGAGGATATTCAGGAAAAATCAGCGACTCTATATATGATTGGAAATATTTATCTTTTTGATCTTAAAGATTATCAGGAAGCTATTAATTATTATAGTAAAATAATTGAAATGGAAAATAGAAATTATCTTGAGGACAGTGCCTTGTTTAATTCGGGCCTTGCCCATTTGAAGAAAGGCGAAAAAAATGAGGCCAGGGATAATTTTATGGAAATTATTCACAGATATCCTGAAACTGCAAGGGCTAAAGATGCAGAATTAGAAATTTCCAGATTATGATTAAAGTTATAGATAAGTATATTTTAAAAGAGTTCTTTAATCCATTTTTTTTTGGATTATTTGTTTATATTACCATTTTTCTTGTTGATATTTTAATGACACTTGTTGATTTATTTATTACCAGGAATGTTCAGATTATGAATATTTTAAAACTTTTCAGTTATAATATTCCTGCTTTGCTTATTCTTGTAATACCAATGTCTGTTCTTTTTGCTACATTAATGGTTATTGGGAACTTTTCCGGTAACAGTGAGCTTATTTCTCTTAAGGCAGGTGGGGTATCTTTTTATCGTATTCTAATACCATTTATTATTATTGGGTTCTTTTTAACACTTTTTTCTTTTTTTATAAGCGAAACAATTGTTCCAAGAGCCCACAGACGTTCAAGAGAAATATACAATATGCTGGTTGGAAAAAAGGCGCTGCCCGAAATTAAAACTGGGGATTTTAATTTAATCGGGGATAAAAACGTTTTTTTTTCCTCGGCTTCAGAAAACGGGAAGTTTATAAACAACTATCTTTTTGAAACAAATAAGAATTTTCCGGTGCTGATTGTTGCCGAAACTACTGGGTTTGATGAAAAAAACTGGATTTTTAATAATGGAAACATATATAATTTTGGAAGAAGAGGGCAGAATTTCCGTAGAATTGATTTTGCTGAAATGATTTCCCCTGTATTTATTGAGCGTGAAATTAAAACGTCTGGAAAAGAAAGTCGCGATATGAATTTTTTTGAATTGCGCGAGCAAATAGAAAGTTATGAAAAAGCCCGAATTGATACGAGAAAACTTCGTTTTGAGCTTTATACAAAAACCGCATTGCCTTTTGCTTCAATTGTGTTTATTCTAATTGGTGCTCCGCTTGCGCTTACTCCAGTAAAAGCTGGCAAATCTCTGGGAATGGGTCTCTCAATTATAATAATTTTTTTATATTATGTATTTATGAGTATTGGAAGGGTTTTGGGAACAAATGGTCAGATAAGTCCTTTTGCAGGAGCATGGCTTCCAAATACAATTTTTATTGTAATCGGACTTATACTTGTTATAAGGGCAAAAAATTAATATTTGCTGATTAATTTCAGAATAATAAAACAGGAGTATTTAAATGCAAAAAACTATTTCGGCTATAGAAAAATTAATAAAAAGTAAATTTGATACTGATAAGGCCATAATAAAAAAACAGAAAGATAAAAGTTTTGGAGATTTGTCTGTTATACTGTTTCCGCTGGCTGCGATACAGAAATGTTCCCCCGATAAAATTGCTGAAATTATCAAACCTGAAATTTTAAAAATTGATGAAGTTTCTAAAGTGGAGTTTGTAAAAGGGTATTTAAACATTTTTATCTCGGATGATAAGCTGATTGATAGTTTATGGCGTAATATTAATAAACAAAGTAAAATTTCCCCCATGGTAAATAAAAAAGTTGTAATTGATTACTCATCTCCAAACATTGCAAAACCACTGAGCATTGCACATTTAAGGTCGACAATAATCGGAAACATTCTCTCTAACTTTCTAGAATATCGAGGAGCTGAAGTTGTCAGGGTTAACCACCTCGGGGACTGGGGTACCCCGTGTGGCAAGCTTATTTATGCTGTTGAAAAATGGTCAAGCTGGGAAGAAGTGAAAGAAAACTCTGTTGATACATTATTTAAACTATATGTGAAATTTCATGAAGAGGCAAAAATTAATCCTGAACTTGAAAAAGAGGCAAGGAATATATTCGGCATGCTTGAAAAAAATAACAAAGAATTTATAAAAAAATGGGAAAAACTTGTTAAATATTCAATCTCTGGTCTTAAAATTATTTATAATAGACTTGGAGTAAAGTTTGATAAATATTTGGGAGAAAGCTTTTATGAGCCCTATATGAGTGAAACTGTCATTAGAATGCAGGAAAAGGGACTGTTGAAAAAAAGTGAGGGGGCTTTTATTGTGGAGTTTAATAATATGCCACCATGCCTTATAAAAAAAAGTGATGGAACCTCTTTATATGCTCTTCGTGATATTACCGCCGCTTTGTATAGATTTGAAAAAATGCAGGCCGATGAAATAGTCTATGTTACAGGAAATGAACAGTCGCTGCATTTTAAACAAATTTTTAATATTGTGCAAAAGATAAAACCGGAGGCAAAAGGCAAAATGCGGCATGTAGGGTTTGGACTATACAGATTTTCTGATGAAAAAATGTCAACAAGAAAAGGAAATATTATATTCATGGAAGATGTACTAGATGAAGCATATAGAAAAGCTTATTCAATAATAAAAAAAAGAGAATATAAAAAGGAAAAAACCCAAAAAATAGCACAGGAAGTTGGAACCGGGGCAATTATATTTAATGATAATTATGCTGATAGAAATAAAGATCCGGAGTTTAATTTTAATAAAATACTTGATTTTAACGGCGAAACTGCTCCATATATTCAATATACTGCTGTTAGAATAAAAAGTATTTTAAAAAAGGCAGAGGATTATCCTATCGAGTTTGATAAAAATAATCCTTTTTTTAAAAATTCTGATTTTATTAAGCTTCTGAAATTAATTAATGATTTTACCAGTAGAGTTGATGTAGCAATAGAAAAAATGCAACCATATATATTTACAGGATATTTAATTGAAGTTGCAAGAAGTTTCAATGTATTTTACAATAAGGTAAGGGTTATTACGAATAATAAAGAGCAGACTCAGGCAAATCTCTTTTTTATAAAATGCGTATTACAGAACCTTGAGAGAGGTTTTTCGCTTATGGGAATAAAAATACCGGAGAAAATGTAATGTTTATCACTTTTGAAGGACCAGAAGGAAGTGGGAAATCCACTCAGATAGATTTGCTTACCTCGAAGCTGAAGAACTTGAAAAAAAAATATATAAGAACTTTTGAGCCTGGAGGAACACCCTTTGGTAAGGGGGTTCGTAAAATACTCCTTGATTCTGAGAAAATGTGTGAAAGGGCAGAACTTTTTTTATATGCGGCCGATAGAGCTGAACATGTAAGGAAAGTTATACAGCCTGCCCTCCATAGAGGCGATATAGTTATTTCGGATAGATATTATCATTCAACTATAGCCTATCAGGGTTATGGAAGGGGAATAGAATTAGAGCTTATCTATAATATTATGAATCTGGCAATAGATAATGTAGAGCCAGATTTAATTTTTTTAATTGACCTTAAAGTTGACGAAGGGTTAAAAAGAATAGCTGGTTCGGGAAGAGAGAAAGACAGAATCGAAAAAGAGCATATAGATTTTCATGAAAAAATAAGAAATGGTTATCTGGAAATTGCAGGTAAATTTTCAGATAAATTTATTAAGGTTGATGGTTCAGGAAACCAGGAGGATATACATAATATTATCTGGGAAGAGGTGAAAAATGCTTGTAAATTTTAATACTGATACAAAGCCTGTGGATAAAAAGAAAAAAAAGAAAACAGAAAAGGGAATTTTTTCAGGTATTTTTTCTAAGGGATTAGAAGAAGATAAAAATAATATTGAAAAACTGCTGAAAGAAGTTGATAAAAATAGTAATGAGCTTAAAGAAGAAAGGTCCTTTATTTCTTTTGAAAAATATAAAAAAAGTGTAAAAAGGCTTATCGATACAATACTGGAAAAAAATAACAGTATGAAAAAAGCAACAGGGAAAAATATGCTTGGTAAAAAAAAGATTTATCTTATTAAGTCCATTAATGCCGAGCTGGATGTAATGACACGTAAAGTTCTACAGGAACAGGATGTGCTTTATGTTATTAATAAAATGGAAGATGTCAGAGGAATGCTGGTTGATACCTATACAGACTGATTCAATTTAATAAAAGAGGAATTTATGAAAATGCTTATAGTGTCCGGAATTTCAGGCGCCGGTAAAAGTCAGGCAATTAAAATAATTGAAGATGCGGGTTATTTTTGTGTTGATAACCTTCCTTTTCCGCTTTTTGATAAATTTTTAGACCTTTCAATTTCGGCAAAAGATTTTGATAAGCTGGCTCTTGTTATTGATATACGGGGCAGGAATTTTTTTGATAATTTTGAATCAATGCTTGAGAAAATTCAAATATATGAGATTAATTATAAAATTATTTTTCTGGATGCCAATGATGATGTAATAATCAGCAGGTTTAAAGAATCCCGTAGAACTCACCCTCTTGGAGCCCAATGTAATATATTAGAAGGTTTAGAAGAAGAAAGAAAAATTTTAAAACCGGTAAAAGAACGTGCGGATGTAATAATAGACACTACAGAAACCAGTGTGAAGGAGTTAAGAGAAAAAATTTTAATTGGAATTGATGAGAAAGCAATGCTTAAAGATATTGCCGTTAATATTTCCTCGTTTGGATATAAGTATGGTATGGTAAAAGATGCAGATATTGTTTTTGATGTAAGGTTTCTTCCTAATCCGCATTATGTTGAGTCACTGAAGAAAAAAACAGGGCTTGATAAAAAAGTTGAAAATTATGTTTTAATGTGGCCTAACACGCGCAGGTTTGTAGAAAAAATCAATGATTTGATTGATTTTGTGCTGCCACTTCATATAAAAGAAGGAAAAAAGCAGCTGCATATAGCATTTGGATGCACTGGGGGCAAACATCGTTCGGTTACGCTTGCCGAACATCTTGGAGACAGATTAAAAAAAGAAGGATACAGATTATATATTAAACACAGGGATATTGAAAAAAATGATAACTATTAAAAAAATGAAAAAATTAAAAGAAATTAATGAAAAACTTGTTATGCTTACCTGTTATGATTATACAAGTGCCAGATTACTTCAGGAGGCTGATGAAAAAATTGATATGCTGTTAATTGGAGACTCGCTGGCCAATGTTATAAAGGGTGAAGATACTACTATACAAACAGAAGTTGATGATATTATCTATCATTCAAGAGCGGTAAGAAAAGGGGCACCTGATATTTTTATTGTTGCCGATATGCCTTTTATGTCCTATCAGATTTCTGTCAAAGAGGCCGTGAAAAATGCTGGAAAGTTGATAAAGTATGGAAAGGCAAACGCTGTTAAACTGGAAGGCGGGGAGTTTTTTGAACAGCACGTTAAGGCTATTTCAGCATGTGGAATACCTGTTATGGGTCATCTTGGATTAACCCCTCAGTCAATTAATGCGTTTGGTAAATTTGGTTTAAGAGGTAAACAGAAAGAGGAAGGTGAAAAAATATTAAAGGATTCTCAGATTCTCCAAAAAGCAGGGGCCTTTTCTATTGTTCTTGAGTGCATTCCACAGGTTTTAGCAAAAAAAATTACAGAAAGCATTATTATTCCAACTATTGGCATAGGGGCAGGTAAAAATTGTGATGGACAGGTTCTAGTTTTGCAGGATATGCTTGGAATGTCTGAGCAAAAATTAAAATTTGTTAAAAAATATGCTGAAGTTGGATATATGATTAAAGGAGCTGTTTCTAAATATGCAAAGGAGACTAGAAACGGTTCATTTCCGTATAAAGATAATATTTTAAAATGAAAATTATTAAAAAAATTAATGAATTAAAAAAAATTAGAAAATCTATTAATGGTTCTGCAGGATTTGTTCCTACAATGGGTTATTTACATGAAGGACATTTAGCCCTTGTAAAAAAGTCTATTTCAGAAAATGAAGTTACTTTTGTCAGTATTTTTGTTAATCCTGCTCAATTTGGGCCTGATGAGGATTTTCAAAAATATCCCCGGAATTTTGATAAAGACTGTAATAAGTTAAAAGAACTTGGATGTGATTTTGTTTTCTGGCCAGTGGAAGATGAAATTTACCATAATCAGAAAGTTTTTATTAATATAAAAGAGTATTCAGATGTATTATGCGGTGAAAAAAGACCCGGACATTTTCAGGGAGTTTTAACCGTCGTGGCTAAATTATTTAATATTGTTGAACCGGATACCGCATATTTTGGTCAAAAAGACTATCAGCAGCTTTTAATAATAAAAAAACTTGTTAAGGATTTGAATTTTAATATTAACATTAAATCAGGAAGAACTATTCGTGAAAAAGATGGACTGGCAATGAGTTCAAGAAATAAACTTCTTAATAAAGAAGAAAGAAAACATGCAACCCTTCTTTTCAAACTCGGGAAATATGTTTGTAATGAGTATAGAAATGGAATGAGTTTTTCTGAAATTCAAAAAAAAATAAAAAATTTTTTAAAACAGAATATGGATACTAATATTATGAAAGTTGATTATATAGAAATAAAAAATGAGAATAACCTCAGTCATGAAGATTTTCTTAACCCTGATTCCCGGTTGTTTCTTGCTTTTTTCTGTGGTAAAACACGTTTAATAGATAATTTTAAACTGAGTGAGGAGAATTTTTGAAATGCAAATAATAAAAAAAATTAATGAGTTAAAAAAGGAAAAAAACATAGTTTTACTTGGGCATTATTATCTCAGGGAAGAAGTTCAGGAAATTGTTGATTATATAGGGGATTCTTATGGGCTTGCACGTGAGGCTATGAATACCGAGGCGGATTCTATTGTTTTTGCAGGTGTGAAATTTATGGCAGAGACGGCTAAAATTTTAAATCCAGATAAAAAAGTTTATCTTGGAAATCGAGATTCGGGATGTCCTCTTGCGGATATGGTCACTGGTAAAGATGTTGAGGAGATGAGGAAGAAATATAAAAATTTATATGTAGTATGTTATGTGAACTCAAGCGCCGAGGTAAAGGCTGAAAGTGATGTTTGTGTTACTTCACGTAATGCTGCTCCTATAGTTGAAAGTATTCCAGATAAGTATGAGAATATATTATTTGTCCCGGACAAGAATTTAGGTAATTATGTTCAGAAAGTTACAGGACGAAAACTTATTATTTGGCCTGGATATTGCTGTGTTCATGAAAATCTGGAACCGGAAATTTTAGATTTGATAAGAAAAAAAGAAAAAGAAAGCTGTATTTTAGTTCATCCAGAGTGCCGTCCGGAAGTTCTCCAAAAAGCAGACGGCATTATGTCTACTTCATCAATGGTTAAATATTGCGAGAAAAATCCTGATAAGAAAGTATTTTCCGGCACAGAAACAGGTGTAATAAGATCGATGAAAAAGTTTAATAAAAATGTACAACCAGTCAGCAATGACATGATATGCAGGAACATGAAAAAAATAACCCTTCAAAATATTTCAGACTGTATGGAAAAAGGTTATAATGAAATTGTTCTTGATGAAAACATAATGAAAAAAGCATATTACCCGATAAAAAAAATGGTTGAAATTACCGAAAGTCTTAATCTTTAAAAAAAATTTGACAAAAGCAAAATCTTTTAGTAAAAGATAGTATATAGAATCCGGGTTTTGAAAATAATGGGTTCATTTAACTGTAAGGAAGAAACAGGAGGATAATGTGGAAATAACTGATGTAAGAATAAGAAAAGTTAACGGAGACGGAAAGTTAAAAGCATATGTATCAATTACTTTTGATGATATTTTTGTTATTCATGACCTTAAAATAATTGAAGGAAAAAAAGGCCCTTTTGTGGCAATGCCTTCTAAAAAAATGTCAAATGGTGAGTTTAAAGATACTGCTCATCCACTGGTAACTGAGGTAAGAGAAAATATTCAGAATACAGTACTTGAAAAATTTAACGAAATATGTAATAATGATACACAGGAAAATTTTGTCGAAGCAGATGCATGATTTATTTATATACTGGGGCGTGGCCAAGTCGGTAAGGCACAGGACTTTGACTCCTGCATGCGTTGGTTCGAGTCCAACCGCCTCAGCCATATACTTATAATTTATAAAAGCGATTCTTCAAGAATCGCTTTTGTTATTTATGGAGGTTAAGGGTGGACGTACTTATACTTGCGGCCGGAAAAGGAACTAGAATGAAAAACAGTAAATCCAAGGTTCTTTTTGATATTGCCGGAAGACCTATGATTTATTATGTGATTGATTCAACCTTTCAAGTTTCTCCTGAAAAAATTCACTTTGTACTGGGACATGATTCTGAAAATGTGATAAAAAAACTCAATAAACATCCCATGAAAAATAAATTTAACTATTATATTCAAAAAGAACAGCTTGGAACTGGTCATGCTGTTATGAGTTTTTTAAAGGGGATTAAAGAAGAAACTGATAATATTCTTGTTTTATGTGGCGATACTCCTTTGCTTAGTGCCGAGGAGCTTGCGGATTTTAAAGATTATCACATTAAAAACGAAAACACTGTTTCTGTGATTACAACTGAACTTGCTTCTCCGCATGGATATGGCCGTATTATAAAGGATAAACAGGGAAATATAAAAAGAATTGTAGAGCAGAAAGACGCTAGTTGTGAAGAGCTTAAAATTAAAGAAATAAACTCCGGAATTTATATTTTTGATTTTAATTTTTTAAAAAGAGCGGCCTTTAATTTAAAAAGTTCAAACAGTCAAAATGAATTTTATCTTACAGATTTAATTCAAATATCTTATAAAGAAGGAAAAAAAGCAGGAACCTTTGCTGGTAATAAAAAGCATTTGAGCGGGGTAAATAATATTGTTGCCCTTTCTGAGGCCAGGAAAATTATTCAAAAAAGAATAAATGAGAACTTAATGCTTGCCGGGGTTGATATTTACTCCCCTGAAACTGTTTATATTGATTATGATGTAGAGGTTGAAAATGATACCCGGATTAATCCCTTTACTATTATATGTGGTAAAAGTAAAATAAAAAAAGATTCTGTAATTGGTCCTCATGTTTTTTTAAAGGATTCTGTTGTGGAGGCGGCCTCAGTAGAGTTTTCCCATTTAGAGGGAGCCAGTCTTAAAAAGGGGGCAGAAGCTGGTCCGTTTTCAAGATTAAGAAGTGGTACACTTTTAAGCGAAGATTCAAAAGTAAGCAATTTTGTTGAAATTAAAAATTCAACTCTTGACAGTAATGTTAAGGCTTCTCATTTAAGTTATATAGGCGATTCTCATATTGGCAGCAATTCTAACATTGGTGCGGGAACGATAACATGTAATTATGACGGGAAAAATAAGCATAAAACAATTATCGGCAGAAATTGTTTTATCGGTTCTAATTCAACTTTAATAGCTCCTCTGAATATTGGCGATAATTCTTTTGTGGCTGGTGGTTCAACCATAAATAAAAATGTGCCTGAAAGAGCTCTTGCTTTTGGAAGGAGTCGTCAGGCTAATAAGTTAAATTATAATAAGGAGTCTAGTGATGAATGACCCGGAAAAATTAAATGTTAATGATTTAGTAATAATTGATGGTGGCGGTAATTCTGAGTTAACCGATGAGGTTTGTGATTTTTTGAGAATTAAAAAGTGTAATATTGCAATTGACCATTTCAGTGATGGTGAAATTCATATTCAGATTTTTGATACTGTCAGGGGAAAAGATGTTTTTGTTGTTCAGCCGACATGTCATCCGGTTAGCGATAATTTAATGAAACTTCTTATTTTAATTGATACTCTTAAAAGAGCTTCTGCAGGTCGAATTACTGCAGTAATGCCGTATTTTGGTTATGCCAGACAGGAGAAAAAAACAAAGGGAAGGGAGCCTATTACGGCCAAGCTGGTTTCGAATCTGCTTGTTACAGCTGGCGTGGATAGAATACTTGCGCTGGACTTTCATACTTGGGCGCTTCAGGGATTTTTTGATATTCCGGTAGACCATTTTTTAGGTAGTTCTCTGCTTGCTGAGTATTTTATAAAAAATAATTTTTCATTAGAAGATACAGTTGTTGTCTCACCAGATGCAGGTGGTGTTGGACGGGCTAGAAGTTTTGCTAAAAAACTTAAGTGTCCACTTGCGATTATTGATAAAAGAAGATTAAAGCCCAATGAGGCAGATATTATGAATGTAATTGGAGCTATAGAAGGAAAAAATGCAATACTTGTTGATGATATGATTGATACAGCCGGTACTATTGTTAAAGGAGCAGACGTTCTTAAAGAAAAAGGAGCCCGGGAAGTATATGCAGTTGCTACTCATGGTGTTTTTTCGGGTCCTGCTGTAGAAAGATTAAATAATAGTAAGTTTAAAGAAGTTATTGTATCAAACAGTGTTCCGAAGGCCGGAAAAAATATTAAAAAATTAAAAAAAGTGTCTGTGGCCCCTATTTTTGGAAGAGCTATTTATAATATTCATCATGAAAAGTCTCTTTCGCCGCTTTTTGAGTAATTAAAACTGGAGAGAAAAATGAGAAAAATATTAATATTATCCCTTGCTTTTGTTTTTTTATTATCTGCGTGTGGAAGAAGGTCTTCTTCTGTAAAGCCTTCAGAGAAATCTTCGCAAAATTTGACCGAGGATAAATTTCAGATTGCTCTGAATTATGAAGATGGTGGAAGTTATGAAGAGGCAATAGATATATATTTTGAGCTGGTGCAAATAAATCCTTATAATACCGAAGCCCTTAACAGACTTTATTCTGTAAATAGAAGTAAGGGTATTCATCATTTTGAAGAAGGGGAGTTCAAAGAGGCTGTCCGTTATCTTGAGAATGCTTTCAACTATTATGAAGATAAAGATATTAGAAAAAAACTTGTGGATTCACTTATGTTTCTTGAAAGTCAGGCAGATAGTCTTCAGACAAAAGAGGAGTATATAAGAAGAGTTTTAAAAATCACCCCCGAAAATATTAATGCTATGGATAAACTTGCGAATATTTATGAGCAGAAAGAGAATTATCATGAGGCAATAGATACTTATGAAGAAATTCTTGAAATAGAGCCTCAGTATGAAAGTGCAAGAATGAAACTTGTGAGATTATATTCTATTGTTGATAGTGAAAAAAATGCCGAAGAAGTTTTAAGTGATATTGAAAGTGTTGATTCTGTAAATATTACAAAAGAGGATTTTAATTTTTACTATGATCAGGCTGTTGATTTTTTAAATGAAGAAAATTTTGAAAGCGCGGCACGTATTTTTGAGGCACTTTATTTATCAAAGCACTCTGATGTAAAGCAGGGGGTTTTAGATAAGCTGATACAATCCTATTTTTATAATGAAGAATTTCTTAATATTATAGAGTTGTATTTTAAGGAAAAAGATAATCTTGATTTGTTTAAAAATGATGATACAAGATATTTTATTTTAAAAAGTTTATTAGAATATGAAAGAATTGAGGATTATAACGAAGCTTACACTCAGTTTAAAGAGAAAGGGTTTGAGTTTGATGAAAAAAGCAAAATCTATCTTGAGCTTAATTATAATATGGTTAGAGAGGATTTTCAGACTCTTGAAGAAATAATGGAGAAAGTATTAAATACTGAGAATAGTCAATTCATAAGCGATATTTACAATGAGCTTGCTTTTTATTTTGCCCAGCATAATGAGTTTGAAAAAACTGTTGAACTTTTAAATAAAAACAAAAATTATTCTAGTAATCCAGAAATATGGTTTAATGAGGGAATATTTCTTGACCGTATGAGGAAATACAAACAGGCTCTCAACGCTTATAAAAAAGCTTGTGAAATAGACCCTGAGAACCCTAAATTTCGATACTATCTTATTTTATCGTTGAAAAGAAACAGTCGTTTTGAGGAAATGGAGGAAGAAAAACAACACTTAATAAATAATTTCTCAGAAACCAGGTGGGCTAATTATCTAAGCTCGCTTTTTGGTGAAACAGATTTGGCCGGAAACACAAAAATGTTTTCTGATGCTGAATCCTATTACAATTTTGGAATTGAATTTGCCAGAGAAGGTAAATTTTCAGAAGCACTTGAAAATTTTAAAACTGGTCACAGAATTCAACCAGAGAACTTCAATATATTAATAAATATTGGAAATGTATATTATGCTCAAAATCAATATCCTGAGGCAATAGCCTATTATCTTGAGGCGCTTCAATTTTCTCCGAATAACAGCTATATAAACTTCTTTTTGGGGCGATGTTTTCAGGAGTTGAACCTTTACGAAAAAGCAATGCAGCTTTATAGAAAATCCTATGAAATGGATGAAGAAAACGAAGAGGCAATGGCTAATTATGATAAATTAAAAGAGAAAGATATTGAAACAAGTAATGATAAAAAAGTGTCTGCCTACCGTAAAATTGGTATAGCATGCTTTAATGAAGAGTTTTACAACAGGGCCTATGATTTCTTTGTTAAAGTAATTGAATTAGAATCAGATGATTTTTTTAGTTTATCAAGTATTGTTCATTCGCTTATAAGAGAAAATAAATATGAAAAAGCACGTTCTTATCTTGACAGGCTTTTGTTTATTTATCCTGATAAGTTTCAGTCAAAAAAAATTGAATACCAGTATTATTATGAACTCCAACCTTCAAAAGCCTATACGATTCTAGAGAATATGCTTGAAGATTTTGGGGATGATAAATGGGTTTATGAAAATCTAATAAAGATGGGAAATAAGCTCAATAAAGAAGAGAAAGTAGAAATGTATTTAGAAAAAATTTTAAATATATATGATGATGACCAAGAGTTTATTGAAAAGATAAAAGGGTATTTATGAAATTAGTTGCAGGTCTGGGAAATTATCCTTCAGAATACAAAAAAACAAGACATAATATTGGTTATGAATTTATAGACTATTTTAAAGAAAAAAACTTTAAATATATAAATTATAAAAAAAAATTTGATTCATTATATTTCAAGACTGAGCTTGAGGGAGAACAAATTTTTTTTGTTAAACCACAGACTCTTATGAACAACAGTGGGTATTCTATTGTTAAATTCTGCTCGTTTTATAAAATAATGCCTGAAGATATTGTTGTTATTTATGATGATATTGATATTGATTTTAAAAAATTAAAACTTAATAAAGGTAGAGGAACTGGTGGTCATAATGGTATAGGTTCAATTATTTCAGCTATTGGAAAAAATTTTTTCAGGATAAGAGTGGGAATTTTTTCTGAAAATATAAATTTTTCAAGACGGGATTTTGTATTGTCAAAATTCAGTCAGGAAGAGCTTAAAATTATTGAAAATAGTATATATCCTGAAATAGAAAAAATTATTCCGGCGTTTGCCTCGGGGAATATAATAAAAGAGATGAATAGGGTTAATAAAAAGTTAACGGGAGCAAGAAATGAATGATTCAGAGTTATTTAATAGTATGCTGCTTGAGATGATAAATATTTTTTCTGGAAGAGTGGCGGTTTGTCTTAATGAAACTCTGGAAAGCTATGTTGATATTGGACTTCCCGCTCAGAAGAAACTTTATTTAGATAATATTGAAGAAAGAGGAGAAGAAATTCTTGTTTTTAAGAATGATTTAATTATATCGGGGAAAAATCAGGCTATTCTGCTTTTTTTTTATATTGACAAAGTGAAGAAATTTTACAACTTAAATAAAGCTTTTTTATATGAAGTGGGTGAAAATTTTAAATATATTCTTGAAGAAATTCTTGAGATTTTATGTTTTGAAGAAGAATTCGAAATAAAAGAAAATTATATTAAAAACGAGTATTTATCTTCTGTTGTTGCAAATGAGATTTGTTTCAGAATGCAGTGTGCGGATTGCTGCAATTTAATATCTAACAACTTATTTGAATCTAAACAAAATAAAGATATTGGCGGCGTATATATCTTTTTTTAAGAGGCGGCTTTTGATAATCGAAGTTAAGATGGCAGATTATTATATTGGAAAAAAAAATAATACTTTAGCATCGGGGGGGATTGGGTCCTGTTTAGGAATATGTCTTTTGTGTAAAAAATCGGGAACCGGTATTTTATTTCATGCAATGCTTCCAACCTATAAAAAAAACAGCAGAATAACTAATTTTTTAAAATTTGTTGATTCGGGTTTATATATTGTTCTTGCAGATTATTATAAAAAAACGGGTTTGTCTGAAATTCAGGCTAAGATAATTGGAGGCGCAAAATTATTTGGTAATCACAGATATAATATTGGGTTTGAAAATATAAAAAAGGCAAGAGAAATTCTTAGAAAAGAAGATATAAAAATAATTTCAGAAGATACTGGTGGTGATTTTGGCAGAAATATTCAATTCGATGTGGGTACCGGAAAAGTTAAGGTTAACACTTTAAAAGAAGGAAATTATATTATATGAATAATTTGATTAAAAAAAGTATAATTTACAGTTTGATTATTGCTTTTTTTTCCAGTATAATATTCTTTGTTGTAACTTATGCCACAAATAATGAAAGAGTAGCCCTTTTTAAAACAGTTTTTGCTTTTCCTGCATTTACTGTTGTATATTTTACTCTTTTTATTCTGGCCGATATTTTTTTTCCCGGTCTTTTAATTAAGCAGGTTAAGTCGGCTCAAGAAGAAAAGAAAAAAGAAAATATTGATTATATTTTCCCTGAAATTTAAAAGGGTTAAATTAAAAAAGGTTATTAAAATAATGGAAAGCAATTATTTTGATTTTTATATAAATGGAATTGTTGAGGACGATACTGACCATATAGGTATTTTTCATTTGCTTGCGAATTCAGATGAAGAAATAATTAAAGAATTTAAATTTATTTCTGTGCATAATTCCAATATATACGATTTTCAACTTGAGAATTCTAATGAAGAGTTTATCAATAAAATTGAAAATAAGCTTAATGAAATACAAGAATATGATAAAAATTATAATTTTATTAACGAAATAAACGAAAAGTTCCCCGAAAATTTAAAAGGGGAAAAAATTAAAAAAATTTTTGAGTTTATAAGTGATTCAAGAGACCCTTTTTTAAAAAATGTTTTAATTAAAGACCTTTTAGAGGAGAATTTTAAATCTTTATATAAAAAATCCAATCTTAAGTTAGAAATTAAATTCTCGCTTTTAAATCCGGAGGAAAATATAATGGATATTGTTAATGAAAATGGTGAAAATCAAGACGGAGAAAAATCTTCAAGTCTTATTAAAATTAAAATAAATCCTGTTTTTGATCCAGTTGGTGGAATTGCTGTGTATAAAGTTAAGATTGGAGACAAGATAAATTTTCGTGTTATGGATTCAAATATTGATTTTGAAAAAATAAATGATTTTCTTGTTAAAGATGATAATGATGAGAGTAAAAAAGTATTTAGTGGAAATGTAAAAAGTATAAAAAGAAACGATGAATCAAATAGTATTGTTTTGACAATTTCAATTGGGGAACTTTATATTGGGGAAGTTTCACTTCAGGAAGAGCTCAAAATTCAAGTCCAGCAATCAGATGATGACGCCGAAAGTTTTGGAGAAAGTGATGAGGAATCTGGAATAGATGAGCAAGATGAAGATAAAATTCCGCCGTTTATTTATGGAATTGTCGGTGCGGTAACTTTTATTGTAATATTATTAATGTATCTTTTATTTTTTTAATACAGGGGGCTTTAGTGCAGGATAAACATCAGGAAGAACTGGTGAATGAACTTTGGAGAAAATATAAAGGAACTGGGGATGCAGAATCTAAAAATCAGCTGGTTACTATATATGCACCTTATGTAAAGTATATTGCCAGAAGGATTTTTGAAAAACTTCCTCCAAATGTTGAGTTTGATGATCTTGTGAGTTATGGGACATTTGGACTTATTGACGCCATAAATAAATTTGATACCGAAAAAAAAGTTAAATTTAAAACTTATGCTGGAACTAGAATTCACGGTTCAATAATTGATTGCTTAAGAGAACAGAACTGGGTTCCAAGGTCTGTTGTACAAAAAAACAAAGAGCTTGATAGGGCTATATCAAGTTTAAACAGCCGTCTGGGTCGAGAGGCAACTGAAGAAGAAATTGCTGAAGAAATGGGACTTAATATTGACGAACTGCGGAAATTATTTACTGATGCAAGAAGAGCTGTTGTAATGTCTATTGATGAAATGTTTTTTGATGATGAAAATAAATCAACACGTGGTGATTTTATTGAGAATAAAAATAGTGATAATCCCCTTGAAATGGCACAACAGAATGAAACCAGAGAAATTCTTGTCGGGGCGATAAACTCCCTGAACGAAAGAGAAAAGCTTGTTATAAGTCTTTATTATTTTGATGAATTAACTTTAAAAGAAATTGGTAAAGTGCTTAATGTTTCTGACTCCCGTGTTTCTCAGCTTCATACAAAGGCTGTTAAAAGACTTAAAGAAAAGCTCAGAAATATGAAAAATGAACTCATACATGATTAATTTTTTTACTGGAGGGTTTTGTGGCTGATTATTATATTTTCGAAGGACCTGAACTTGAAAAACTGATAGAAAATTCTCTTAAAAAACTCGGGATTAAAGAAGAAAAAGCTGAAATAGAAATTCTTCAGGAGGGTCAGGAAGGATTTCTGGGAATGGGGAAAAAAAACTTCAAAATAAAGGTTATCCCGCTCGTTCCGGTTAAGGCAAAGAGTGGAGAGTCTAAAGAAAGTGTCGATGATGTTGTTTCTGGAGCTCAGGAAAAGCTTGAAAAAGCTGACCTTAAAATTGACAAAACAAAGCAGGGAATATTTTTACTTACAGAAAGTGGTAATAAGGGAAGTCTTGAAGAAGTTCAGAAATTAATAGAAGAAAACAGTATAGCAAATGTTGATTATGATAGTGTTAAAAACTTTTTAGAGGGTGATAAGGATAAGGTTAAAATTGCAGAATATGACCCTGATATTTATAAAGATTCTGAGGTTTTTGTTGAAATTTCAAGCGATAAGCTTGAGGCTTATATTACAATAACCGAGCCAATGGGCGGAAATCCTCTTGATTTTGAAGAAGTGGTGGATATAGTTTCTGAAGAAGGTGTAGTTTTTGGAATAAAAGAAAATAAAATAAATGAAATTCTACTTGATAAAAAATACGGTAAAAAAGAATTAGTTGCTGAAGCTAAACCAGCTGAGCCCGGAGAAGATGCCAGAATTGAATATAAATTTCAGACCAAAAAAGAGTTAAAACCCCAACTTCTTGAAAATGGAAAAGTTGATTTTAAATCTCTGGACCTGATTACAAATGTTGTAAAAGGGGAGGTGCTTGGGGAGTTGGTAAAAGAGACTGAAGGAGTTCCTGGTTCAAAC